>CAZAKE010000172.1:0-9879 GCA_964485495.1 uncultured Spirochaetales bacterium | reverse complement strand
ATCGCCTTCTCGAGTCCTGGAGATACACCGCCGGGTCTGACGGCACGATAACGAAAGCGCACCACCGATTCTGATCGACACAGCCATTCATGGAAGCGGCAAGGACAGACCGGTCCCGAGGACTCCCTCGAGCTCCTCCGCGGAGAGGGGTTTCGAGAAGTAGAAACCCTGCATGCGGTCGCAGCCCATCTCACGCAGCAGGTTCGCCTGATCGGCAGTGGCGACGCCTTCGACAACAACGAGTTTTTTTCGGCTCTGCCCCATCCGGATGATACTCGCAAGATACTCTCTCTCCTCCTCGTCCTCTGCGATCTCGTCTACGAATACCTTGTCGATCTTCAGGATGCCTGCCGGCAGCGCCTTCAGATATCCGAGGGAGGAATGACCGGTGCCGAAGTCGTCGATCAAGATCTCGATCCCCATATTGGCCAATTCTTTCATCCTCTCGATGGTGACCTCCGGATTCCGCATGCTCTCAGTTTCGGTAATCTCGAGTTTGAGATACTTCGGGTTCAGGTCGTCGGCATTCTTCAGGGCCCCACGGATGGTATCGAACAGATTGATATCCTCGAACTCTCTGGCTGAGACGTTGATGCTGACGTAGATCCCGTACCTGAGTGACCACGCTGAAAGGCGCTCACACACCTGGTAGAGTACCCACTTGCCGATAGACATGATCATACCCGTCTCCTCGGCCAGGGGGATAAAAGTAATGGGAGCGATCATTCCCCTTTCGGCGTGATACCAGCGGATCAGCGCCTCCACGCCACAGATGGTGCCGTCGGGCATGACGATGGGCTGATATTTTAGCTCGTACTCCTTATTGATGAAGGCCTGGTGCATGTCGTTTTCCAGCTTCATCCGCTCGATCGACCGTTGCTGCAGGTCGGCATTGAAGAAGAGAAATTCCTGACCGGCCGACTTCGCCTCGGTCATTGCCGCGTTGGCATTCATGATGATCTCCATGCTCGAGCCGCCGTCGTCCGGATAGAGGGCAACTCCGATATGGCTCTTGATGAGGATATCGCCACCGCGGTGCCGGTAGGGGATGGCAAGTTCCTGAATAATCTTGTGTGCAACCTTGGCGATGTCGGTCTTGTTCTTGAAGTTCGTGAGTAGTACCGCCAGCTCGCGTCCCTCGAAGCGGAACACGTAGTCTGAATTCCTGACGGCCCCACTAATCCTGATGCCGGAGTTCTCAAGCAGTACGTCGCCGATGTGATGGCCGTATGTCTGGTTGATTCGGGAGAAATCTTGAAGTCCTATAAAGAGAAGGGCCCGACTGTGTTCCGCCGGTGAACGTTTCGTCCGTTCGATCTCCTTCTCGAGGATCATCTCGAGAGACCGGCGGTTGAAGAGGCCGGTCACAGGGTCTTTGAACTCATAGTTGTGTAGTTTCGATTCGAGTTCCTTGCGCTTGGTCTCATCACGGGAGAAGACGATGGCGTGGGTCACTTCTCCATTCTGCGCATAGGGTTTGTATGAGACGTACATGTACCTGAAGGAGTCGCCGAACTTGAACTTCTGAATATACTCGACCTTCTCTCCGGCGAAGCAGCGATCCAGGTACCCCTTGATGTTCTTCTCGAATATCTCATTCCCCCACACCTGGGCGACCGTTCGTCCGAGGATCTCATCTCTGGTCTTTCCGATGGTGGCGCAGTAGGCGTCGTTGACTACTTCATATTGATAATCCCTCGAGATAAGAGAGATGATCTCTTTAGAGATATTGACTATTTGCTCATACTGCTCATGCATATGTCAATTGTATTCCCTGGTTAGGGAATGCACAAGCGGATCAGCCGATGGTTTGCTGTAGTACGCGCAGGGTGTTTCCACCCAGTATCTTCCTGATTTGGTCGTCCGAATACCTCCGTGCGAGCAGCCCCTCGAGTATATCCCGATACTCTTCGGCGTCCTTCAACAGCGTACCCCCGCCGATGTGCGCCACGATAGTGTCGTTGTGGGAGTCGATCACGGGAGGAGTGTCGTCTTTGGTATTGGGAGTCGTACGTGTCATACATCCAGCATATCACGGCGTTACAAAAATATCGACAGAGCATCGATTCATGAGTCATGAAAGCGATTCGTAGCCGGAGATGATATCCAGGAGTTCAGATGTGATCGCCGTCTGTCGCAGGCGGTTGAATTGGGATGAGAGATCGGACAATCGTTCGTCGATGTTCCGTTCGGCGGCTTGCATGGCCGCCAATCTGGCGGTATTTTCGGCGGCGAGTGAATCGAGATATGCTTGATAGAGTACGGCGAAAAAATACTGACGCCGAAGCATCGCAAACAGGTAATCACTATCGCCATCCAGCATCGGTATGGTCGGACCGGTCCAGATACGATCCTTGGCCTGCATCAGCCATCCCGGTTCCACCGGCAACAGCAGTCGGTCCGAAGGCTGAACCGTCGACCCTTTCGTCGGACGGTTGAAATGGAGATATACCCGGCTTATCTCGCTCTCTCCTTCCCACGATTCGACGATGTCGACTACCTCCTGCATCAACTCGTGTACCTCCCCCATCGAACCGGAGATCATAGTACTCGCATCTACCGATATTCCATGTTCCCGTAGGAGCGATTCTACGCGGTCACCGAGTACGAACACGGCCGATTTCTCAGGGTCGATTCCAAATCGTTCGATCGCCTCAGCGGTGTGATCCGCGATATTTCGGTTGAATTGACCGCAGAGGCCATGGGCGGATCCGAATATGATGAGACCGGCTGCACCGCCGCGTGGCGTCTGGAGGAACTCATCGAGTTCTCTGTCCATGAGTACGGCCGTGACCGCACGACGGATGTTGGCAACGTAGCCGTCCACCGACTCGGAAGCACTACGAAATCGTGAGATATTGGCCGCGGCCATCGACTTCATAGTACTCACCACCGAACTCATGTCCCGGGCGCTCGATAGCTGTCGTTTCAGTCTGTCCCTGCGCTCCATCAGGATTCTCTTTCGGAATTTTCATCATACAACGACTGCAACCCTTCGATAATTATCGACTCGAGTTGCTCGATATCTTCATCGGAAAGCGTTTCTCCCTCGGTAATTCGCGATACCGGCTCGGTGTTCATCCGAGAGCGGATTGCCTCCCGCACCGATTGCTTGGCCTCCGGCATAGTTGTCTGGTCGATGCGGTCGAAATGGCCCTTAGTGACGGCCACCATGAGGCCGATCTGTTCCTCAACTGGGATTGGGTCCAGTTGATCCTGTTTCAACACCTCGCGGACTCTCCTTCCCCGCCGCAGTGTAGCCTCCGTCTCCTCATCGAGGCTGACGCCGAACCTGGCGAAATTTTCGAGTTCCTCGAATTGGCTATACATCAACCGCAGGTCTCCGGCGACGATGCGGTAGGCCGGGAGTTGGGTCTTTCCGCCGACACGGGAGACCGAGGTTCCGATGCCGACGGCAGGGAGCACTCCCTGCTGAAACAGCCTAGGGGAGAGGAATATCTGGCCGTCGGTGATGGAGATCAGATTCGTCGGAATATACGCGGACATGTTCTGTTCTTCGGTCTCGACTATCGGGAGAGCCGTAAGAGAACCGCCGCCGAGATCGGCGGAAAGGTGGGTCGCCCGTTCGAGGAGCCTGGAGTGGAGATAAAAGATATCACCGGGATAGGCCTCACGAGCGGGCGGTCGCCGCAGCAGGAGCGACAACTCCCTGTATGAGCGTGCATGCCTGGTGAGATCGTCGTACACGATGAGAGCATCCTTCCCATTCCTCATGAAAAACTCGGCCATGGCGGTAGCCGCGAATGGAGCGACGAAATTCAACCCCGGTGGATCCTCTCCCGTCGCTATCATCACGATGCAGTGCTCCATGGCCCCCGCCCGTCGTAGATCGGCGATCACGTTGGCAACCGCACTCGTACGCTGACCTATGGCACAGTAGACACAGATCACATCACGGCCCTTCTGATTGATAATCGTGTCCGTGGCGATAGCCGTCTTTCCGGTCTGCCTGTCTCCGAGAATGAGTTCTCTCTGGCCACGGCCGACTGGGATCAAGGCGTCCACGGCGGTGATACCGGTCTGGATAGGCTCTTGCACCGGCAGACGATCCATGATGGCCGGAGCCTCCTGCTCCACATTCATGCGGTCGGAACCATTCGGCTTTCTCCCCCCATCCAAGGGATTCCCCAAAGGATCTACGACACGTCCTATGAACTCACGACCGACCGGGACATCCAAGATTCTCTTCGTCCGTCGTGCCTCGACACCGGCCCGTACCTTCGTATCCGAATCGAGTAAGACGACATCCAAGTCTTCCGAATTGAGATTGAACACAAGCCCGTAATGATCGCGTCCGAGCCGAATCAACTCCTCCATCTCGGCACCCGGTAATCCCCGAATGGTGGCGATGCCCTGCAACACGGATTCCACCGTCCCTATCTCCTCCGCCTGTGGGTCGGGTGACTCGTCGGCGGTTGTTTGAGAGAAAGTATCGAGCACCCGGCCGTATTCGTAAAGCAATGAGCCCTCTTCACTCATGTTCGCCCTCTCCTCGGATCTCTTGCTCGATTCGACCCTTGATTCGCCGCTCTATCGATTCAAGATACTCATCCACCGTCCAGGCGATACGGTGATCACCACCTGTCACCATTATGCCGAAGCTCATCTCTCCATTCGTCCGAAACTCGACCTCCACCGAGTAATCCTTCTTCTCGCGGAGCACTCTTTCGAGTTGCCCGCGTATTTCGTTACCGAGTTCGAAAGGAGACTCCACCAGGAAACCGTCGAATGTCGAAAACGTATCATCCGACATCGACTCGATCCGACCGGCGAACGTCATCGCAGTCTGCTGTTCTAGATCCTGATTCGCAAGATCATCGAGCATGTTTCTCATAGAATCGGTGAACTGTCGTATGGTAAGGTTCCGGAAGTCCGAGAGAAAGTCACTCTTCTTCTCTTCCAGCGATTCCCGCCACCGCTTCTCCCGTGTTGCGACCTCCTCTCGGGCATCATCGAGAAGCGTACGTTTACGTTCTTCGGCGTCCTCACGAGCCTTCTCGAGATATGAATCCTTCTTCTCTTCCAACTCCTGTCTCTCGTCCTCGTAGCGCTTCTTCTGCTCTTCGGCTTCCTCCAGCTTCCGGCGTCCCTCCTCGAGACGGGAGGAGATCCGCTCCTCTCGTTTATCCATCGCCTGGATTATAGGTGTATACAAAAAAATCCGGAGCAGTACCACCAGCACGATGAAATTGGCTATCTGCGCAAGAAACGTAAATAAATCTATTTGCATTACGCTACCGTCTATCCGATGACGTGATTCCAGAAGGGATTTACGAAAATCAAGATGATCGCGATGACGAAACAGTAGATTGCCGTCGACTCGATCATGGCCAAGCCGATAAAGAGCGTCCTGGTAATCGTATTGGATTCATCCGGTTGCCTGGCAATCGACTGCAGGGCCTTCGAAAGCGCCATCGCCTCTCCGATGGCCGGTCCTATCGAGCCGATCGCGATGGTCAAGCCCGAGACGATGACGGATACCATTCCTATTAAGCTGATGCTTTCCATTGTAAAATTCTCCTTCTAAGCGTAGCATTTGGATCACGTTGTATTCTCATTTTTCTTCTTTTCAGTGTCTTCCTGGATTCTAGTGGCCGAGGCGATGTAGATAGTCGCAAGAGCCGCAAATATGTATGCCTGAATCTGTCCTATTATGAGCTCGAGGGCCTGCATGATCACCGGAAGAAATAGGGGAGCGATCGAGAGTAGTACCCCGATTATCATGGTACCGCTCATGACATTTCCGAAGAGTCGTACGGCCAAGGCCAATGTACGAGACAATTCACCGAGTATGTTAAACGGCATCATGAGTATCGATGGTTTTATGTACAATTTGAGATATCCGAGTATCCCTCTGCGGTAAATACCGTAGACGGGAACCATGATGAATACCGACACAGCCAATGCTGCTGCGGTAGAAAGCGAACCGGCAGGAGAATGATACAGGGGAACTACACTCAATAGATTGGAAATCGAGATGAAGAGAAAAAGGGTACCTACATACGGTAGATATATCTCCGGAGACTGCTTCGTCATCTCACGTACTTGGCCGCGCATATAGGAGACAATCGTCTCCAGAAGGTTCTGCCATCTCGGGATCTTCGTCCCCGTGCGTAGTTTTCGTGTCACCAACAGAGACCCGATGACGAGAATGGCCATCACGACCCACGTATAGACGATCGTACCGTTGAGTTTCACGAATCCGGATTGAAAGAAGATGATTTGATCTGGCGAAATGACTAACTCTGTGTTCATCTTCGGCTCAGCTCCTCCTTGGCTCCTCTTGGATCGGTTGCATGTCGTTCTTCCGATCGCACGATTCCAATGGCTGCAAATCTGCACAGGACGAATACTGCGACTGCAATTAAAACGGCGATCCATGAACCGGACTTTGAGACGAGATAGAATATCCCGAACGCAGCCCCCATTCTCAGGATTGTACTTAGGAACACGAGTCCGGCGGGACTATTAGAGTCAGGTATCTTTCGGACGGTGATCCATAATCCACCAAAAAAGATTACTGCGGCGAGTACGCCTCCGCCCACTGCCCATGGAATTACAGACCACGATATCGACACATACTCACTCATCGTCATGCTCCTCTTCGGAAAGCTTCTCTTCAGTGTTCATCTCACGCCTCTCCTTTTCGATCCAATACCAGGCGTGTACACCACCGGCTATGGTCCCTCCCGCCAACATCATCAGCGTCCAAGAGATCGATCCGCTCGATACACCATCCAGCCAGAGTCCCACCGCCAATCCAAGGATCATCGGAATGGCCACCGACCAACCGACAAGGCCGAACATCCCCAAGCCGAACCAGGCACCATTCTCCCGATTACGTGCGAGACGCTTCCGTCTCTGCTTGCGACCGACTTGCTCGGTGAACTCCTTTCTTTTATTTTTCTTCATACGCAACTCAATCGAGCCATCTGAAAGGGCGACATCTCATGCGGTTTCGTACACTTCGATACAAATTCCCACTCCACCTACGATCTGTTTCCAACCTTTCCGCGTTCGAACTCCAGGTATCGTCGTGCAAATCTAGTCTCAAGTCGGATCATCGCCGTCCTACGGCGTCTGCTGTCCTCATCAACATTCTCGAACCGTTCCTCCACCGCATCTCGTAGGGCGGCTAAATCCTCGCCGATCGTACCGTTCATGCAGGATACGGAAACATCGTCCCCGCACTTCACAAGGATACCTTCATCCACCGCCATGAATGATTCCTCTCCATCAGTATTTGAATACGACAGGATTCCGGGAACCAACGCCGATACGATGTCGACATGTAACGGCAGAAGTGTGAACGCCCCGTCTCGACTCTCCGCCTTCACCTTGGCCACATCAGCCTCCGCAAGTACCTCAGTCGGTGTCGTCACCGTCAGTTTCATCGAGTGCCTCCCTTAACGTACCTAGCATGTAGAGCGACCGTTCCGATCGATCTTCGAATTCATCGTCGAGAATCCGGCGACATCCCCCCAATGACTCTTCCAGGGAGACATCTACGCCCTTGTTGCCCGTAAATTGTTCGGTGGTGTGAAAAGGTTGCGTCAGAAATCGTTCAAGTCGACGTGCCCGGTTCACAATCTGTTGGTCTTCTTGTGAGAGCTCCTCGACTCCCAACATGGCGATGATATCCTTCAGTTCCTCATACTGCGCCAGCGTACTCTGTACTTCTCGGGCGATATCATAATGTCTGCGCCCGACTACTCGTGGAGACAACATCTTCGAAGCGGATCGTAATGGGTCAATGGCGGGATATAAACCCTCGCCGGCCCTCTTTCGGGAGAGGACAATACTCGCCGACAGGTGGCCGAAGGTGTGCGCCGCCGCCGGATCGGTGAAGTCATCGGCGGGCACATACACCGCCTGGACCGAGGTAATGGCACCGTCCTCGGTGCTGCAGATCCGTTCCTCCAACTCTGCCAATTCGGAGGCCAGTGTGGACTGGTATCCTACGCGGGACGGCAACCTTCCCAATAAACCTGAAACTTCCGCTCCCGCCTGGATGAATCTGAAAATGTTATCTATCAACAGCAGCACATCACTCTTTCGCCGATCCCTGAAATATTCTGCCATGGTCAGTGCAGAGTGACCGACCCGAAACCTGGTTCCGGGCTGTGCATCCATCTGTCCGAAAACGAGAACCGTGTTCTCGAGAACACCGACCTCCTCGATTTCATTGTACAGTTCCTCTCCTTCTCGGTTTCTCTCTCCGATACCACAGAAGACGCCAACACCCTCATGTCGGTCGGCCATATTGTTGATAAGCTCCATGATGAGTACAGTCTTTCCTACCCCGGCTCCACCGAAGAGTCCCGCCTTGCCGCCACGCTCCAACGGCGTCAACACGTCTATCGCCTTAATACCCGTGACGAAGATCTTATCACCAGCCGTCTGTCTCGAAAGCGGTACAGGTTCCGTGTATATAGAGCTACGTGCCTGAACATCCGGCGGATCCATTCCATCGATAGGCTCGCCGAAAGCGTCGAACATCCTTCCGAGGATCTCCTCTCCTATCGGAACCGTGATCGATTCTCCGCTGTCCGTGACAGGCATTCCTCTACTTAAGCCTCGAATCGGGGTCATGGCTATGCCACGAATATGTTTCGGACCTATGTGATCGATCACCTCGATTTTAACCCGGCCTTCATCTCCGGCGGTAAGGAGTGTCCGTTTTTCGGGCAATTCATCATCGAATCGCGCCTCCACGACACTCCCCTGCAAACCGGTCAATGTCCCCCGATTCTTACTCATCTATTCGATCCTGTGAAATGATAATCAACACGGACTTCTATTCCCAATATCCCTTCCGATCGAAGTAACGAACCAACCTGGTTTCAAACTCGCGGCCGACCTTCTGTGGAGGAATGAGGCTCGGGGCTTCGTCTATCAAAGACTTAGGCACATCGACTGCAATCATCGAATCCTGCCAGCTGATGTGATCGATCCAATCGGTCGATAACACAACGGTTCTCTCCTTGAACGGTGAACCCGCCTTGACGAACAGATACCTGATTCGCCAATCGGTCTCATCGAATGAGAGATCGTCTACTTTTCCGACCTTTTCATCTTCCGCACTCACGGAATATTTCAAGACTTCATCACTGCTGCGCAGGTGATTAACGGATCGAGCAGCCTCGGCCTGTGGCTCCTCTTCTGGTGTCTCTCCTTCCTTCTCTTCAGCCTCTCTCATTAATTCTATCGTAAGCGCCGGATTGGCTCCCAGGCCCCACACGCCATCTCCGATCCAGTAGGGCGGCCACCCGTAATGCATAGAAATCAGGTGTTCCTTTTCTCTTGAAACGGGCAACTGGGAGTCTATCTCCGGACTCTCTTTTACCGTATCGCTGTCGATATTCAAGAAGATTGCTCGTTCGTTCCATGCGATATGCCGAATTGCGTAGGGACTGATCAGCACTTTCTTACCGAAAAATAACGGGGCGGTGTCTACTACGAGGTAGCGTACCGTCCAGGACTCATCGTCGAAATAGAACTCCTCGGCATGTCCGAGATCACGATCCTTCGCCGCAATTTTCGCACCGGATAATTCTGAAACATTATGTAACATATGTACCTCCAATGTTTGATAAATCGTAGTCACGTCTATGATGATGCAAAAATCATGCCAAGCTATACTCATATATTTCGAGAACCACCGATACGCAGAATCGCCTCCTGGCCTGACGATTCAAGAAGAAATATCTTCTGTCTTCTCATATTTTTTCCCTTATTTGGATGAGAGAACGAAAACCAAGCAGATTAGAGAAGAACCGACGCGTATGTATAATGTCGACGACACACTGGGTGGGTATAAATTACACAGTTCCGAGTTACAGCCATGGTGGTTTATCG
>CAZAKE010000171.1:0-9929 GCA_964485495.1 uncultured Spirochaetales bacterium | reverse complement strand
GTGAAGGGAATCGAGGAACGACTGCCGGTGATTATCTTCACCGCCTCCGGAGGCGCGCGGATGCAGGAGGGGATCTTCTCTCTCATGCAGATGGCCAAGACCGCCAACGCCATCGCGGCACTCGAAGAGGAACATATTCCCCTCTTTATCGTACTCACCGACCCGACCACCGGCGGGGTGACGGCCTCGTTCGCGATGCTGGGAAACGTCATTCTGGCCGAACCGGAGGCCCTGATCGGGTTTGCCGGCCCTCGTGTGATCGAAGGAACAATACGGCAGAAGCTTCCGGACGGATTCCAACGTTCCGAATTTCACCTGCAGAAGGGATTCGTCGACATGATCGTCCACAGGAAAGACCTGCGGGACACGCTGACGTTTCTCATCGATACGCATCCGATCCATCAGGTATCTTGATATGCAGCGAACACGTGCAAAACTCATCGAGTTACAGGCGCTTGCCGGCAGTCGAAGGCCGGACCTGACCGTCGACATCGATCGTCTGCAGGCGATAGTGACAACACATACCGAGAGGCCGCGCTCCGCATGGGAGCGGGTTTCGATCGCGCGTCACCCCGAACGTCCCACCAGTCTCGACTTCATCGAATATACCTGTGACCGGTTCATGGAGTTCCACGGCGACCGCATCAGCATGGACGACCCGGCCATGATCGGCGGTGTCGGCATATGCGAGGGCATCCCCATCACATTCCTGGGCCATCAGAAGGGACGGACCCTTCGAAGCAGGATTCAAGGCAACGTCGGCATGGGTGAACCCTCCGGGTACCGCAAGGTGTTGCGCTTGGCCCAGGAGGCGGCGGTATTCGGCCGTCCCATCGTCACGTTCATCGACACCCCCGGCGTTCGGGCCAACCTGCGAAGCGAGGAGCAGGGCATCGGTGAGGCTATCGCCAGGAATCTGTTGGAGTTTACCAAGTTGAAGGTGCCGATCATCGCGATCGTCATCGGCGAGGGCGGCTCCGGCGGTGCGCTGGCTCTATCGGTGGCGGACAGGATCTTCATGCTGGAGAATTCGATCTACTACCTCATCTCACCGGAGGGTCTCGCCTCGATCCTATTGAAAGATCCGAAACGGGTGTCCGAGGCGGCGGAGTACCTGCACCTCACCGCGGCGGATCTCCTCGAATACGGGATCATCGACGGCACCATCCCGGAGGAGACGAGGGGCGCACATGAAGATTTTCGCGTATCCGCCGAGGCCGTCCGGCGACGGATCATCGCATCCATCGATGAGCTGCGGCGCATCCCGGCGGCCAAACTCATCAAGGCCCGTCGCGAACGGATAACCGGTTTCGGTCGTCCGGACAACCGCCCGCAGAAGAGACAATCCCGTTTCCGCCGCATCCTCAACTACCGTCCCTCGGGAATGCTGCCCCGCTCGAACCACCGGCTGGCCAAATAGAGGAACGGCGTGTCCGCCGCGGCGACAAGTACCTTCAACACATATGTGGTGATCCCGATCTGAACCACCGTTCCGGTCGAAAACACCCCGGCGAAGGCGATCACCGTAAATACGGCGGTGTCGATCAGCTGACTGACCAAGGTGCTGGCGTTGTTCCTGATCCACAGGAACCGCCGCGTCGGCAACTTCCGCTTCCAGAGATTGTACGCCCAGATATCGTGGATCTGCGAGACCAGATACGCACACAGACTCGCGGCCGCGATCCTCGGCATGATGGAGAAGATCACCGTGAGGGCCTCGTGGGAAAAATCCTCGGCCGACGGCTCGAACAGCAGCGCCAGATTCATCAACACCGTCATCACGACGAGGGTGAAGAACCCGATTCCCACCGCACGACCCGCGTCCCGCTTGCCGTGGTTTTCGCTCAGGATGTCGGTGGCCAGGAAGCTGCCGGCGTAGACGATATTCCCGAGAGTGGCCTGCAGGCCGAAGATCTCCACGGTCTTCACCACCTGAATGTTGGCGATGATCGCCGCCAGGGCGACCCAGACGTAGAGCCCGGTCTTCCCGAGCAACCGATAGGCGGCGAGAATCCCCGCGAAATTCACGATGAGCATCACCAACCAATAGAGTTCGTTCACTGCGATCCTCCGCCGCCCTGCAGTCTCTCGATCCGTCCTTCGATATTCCGCAGTTTCGAGTTGAGGGTTTCGATCGTGTGCTCGATGCGCTCCTTCTCCCGGGTGAGGACCGCCAGCGGATCGGGCTCCGGGTCGGAACCCGCGGACGTCGTGATAAATCTGGCCCGTATCATGTCGGGGCTCAGCCCCCGGTCGAAGGCCGACTGGGCGTGCTTCCTCTCCGCAGGGTCCTTGATCGCGGCAAGGAGCTTCATGTTGTCGAATCCGTACTCCGGCGGCACGTCCTCGGCGTATACCCGCATGATTGCCTTGGCTGTGTTGCGGTGCACACCGAGAGTCCGGTCGACGTAGTCCTCGAAGCTGAGCCCGTGTTGTCTGCAGAGTTCCATCGCCTCGATCAGGGTCTTCCCGAAATCCCGCATGAGCCGGCCGTCCGCCGAGAGGAACTCCGTGCGGATCCGTCTCGTCAGCTCCCTGAACTCCTGCAGCGAGTCGAATCTGTTTACGCAGATTCCCGCCTCCTCGGCTGATCCCAGGAGTTCGTGAAAGATATTCCAGAAGGCGTTGGTATGGGACCGGGAGCTGATCGGTACCGTAGAGGTCGAGAAGTGGACGTGGTGGGCGAACTCGTGGATCGCCGTGTACATGATGGCGTCGTCGTCACTCATGTTCTTGTTATGGATCAGTATCTCCCGGGATTCCGGTTTGTACAGCCCGTCTACACGCTTGCTCTTCTTGCCGGTGAACACTACCGAAAACGGAGGCGCCTTCGGATTCAGGGCGAGGAGTTTTTCCGTGACTTGAGCCTGATTCACCTGGATGCTCCTGTGCCGGTTCGAAATTAGGTCCGCATGCGACCCGGCGCATAACAACCCTACTATACCATGGACACTGCGATCCGCATCAATATAGCTGAACCGGAATCGAGGGTATTTGCGCAGGTTGGAATAATTCTCTATACTGGGGTGCATGGCGAGAGCGAAGACATATTATTACGTGGTAGACAGTCTCGACACCGAAAAGGGCGAGAAGATCAGGTCGGCGTTGCGGGAGATATCCGCGATTCAGGCCATCGGTATCCGTGTGAGTGCCGGCGTGGTGGAGGTACAATCCACGAAGGATGTGGAGACGGAGGTACAGATGGCATGTACGGTCGTGGGATGCACCTTCAGAACCAGGGTAAAAAAACTCAAATGATAGCCGAGTCCGCTCCTCCGTAATCCCCATCCGTGAGGAGGCGCGGTATCGTCGCATGAACTCCCGAAAATACATATTTTTTCCATTTACTCTACACCGGTCTTGATCGACATCGACAAAACGGTTATACTGTCGCCTCGAGATTCGACTTCCACGAGGTAGGACAAAATGAA
Organism: uncultured Spirochaetales bacterium; assembly: GCA_964485495.1. GTDB lineage: Bacteria > Spirochaetota > Spirochaetia > CAZAKE01 > CAZAKE01 > CAZAKE01. The sequence goes on along the minus strand of CAZAKE010000171.1, from coordinate 6,498 downwards.
GATAAAAACCAGACTCCTTATCATCAACATCTCGGTCATTGCCGCTCTCGTCTTTCTGGTAGGCCTGATCACCCTCTCCGACAGTTCGGAACGGCGTCTCTCGGAGCTCTCACGCCGGACCACCGACTTGCTCATCGAATTCGGTAAATTCGAAAGCCTTACCAAGGATCTACTCTTCTCAGACGACCTGACGACCGCCTACACACGCTGGAGCGAGACGTACCACCACTTTCACTCCGAGTATGAAGAATTCTCCGAATCGACACTCCTCGAGTCGATCATCGGAGCCACGAACTCCGACAAACGCTCTTCATATGCCGCCCTACGGAACCTCTGGAACATAATCGGCCCCGAACTCGAACGCACGGATGTTGCGCTCCAGGAGATAGTACCCGACCCCCCGACGATACTCCCCGGAGTCATGGTGGCCTACGACCGGTTCGGAAACTACTCCTATGCCCTGGTGACTCAGCGGGTAGAGACCGTGCTCGGGTACTTCGAGGGAACCATCGATATGGTCCTGGGTTCGGTCTTCGAGCAGGTACAGACTGCGATCCGCGAACGGCGCGATACCCTCGCCATCATCCGCCTGGCGATCTTCACGGCAATCGCCGTCGTCCTCTCTCTCTTCCTGGGCACATTTCTCCGGCTCCTGAAGAAGCGGTTCGATACCCTGCAGCATTGGGCTACCACGATCTCACTCGGTGATTTCTCCCGTGAAATCGAGGTGAGGGGGAACGACGAGTTCGCCGCACTCTCGGCCTCCATGAACGCGATGGTGCAAAACTTCTCCGCCATACTCTCGGGGGTAAAGCGGATCGCCCACGAGGCGGCCCTGCTCAAGGATGAGGTCGATTCAGCCACCAACGAATCCGGCGCCGCCATCAGCGAGACCGTCGCGAACATCGGCTCCATCAACACGCAGATAGAGAATATGGTGGAGAATCTGGAGAAGTCCGATCAAGCCACGGGTCGGATCACCGAGAGTATCGGCGGTCTCTCCAAGCAGATCGAAAACCAGGCGGCTGCCGTGACCGAATCGTCGGCCTCTATCGAACAGATGAACGCCTCGATCGCCAGCGTGTCGCAGATTGCAAAAAACCGTGAGGAATCGGCGGCCAGGCTGGTCGAGATCACCTCGGAGGAGGGTGAGAAGGTACTGACGACCAACGAGTTGATCCAGGCAAATGCGAAGGACGTGAAGGAGATCCTCAAGATCATCTCCATCATCAACAACATCGCCAGCCAGACCAATCTCCTCTCCATGAATGCCGCCATCGAAGCGGCCCACGCCGGTGACGCCGGCCGCGGTTTTTCCGTTGTGGCGGAGGAGATCCGCAATCTGGCCGAATCCACAAACGAGAATGCCAAGCGGATCAAGAACAGCATCACCGTGGTGGCGGACCGCATCCGACAGATCGAGGAGGCGGGACACGGAAACAGAGAGGCCTTCGAACGAATCGCCGAAGAGACCCGGAACTCCAGCAGAGAAATGGTGGAGATCGCCTCGACAATGCAGGAACTCTCGATGGGATCGAACGAGATCCTGAATGCGATGAACTCACTCTCCCAGATAACCCAGGAGGTGCAGGAAGCATTCGAGGACATGACGACCAATACCCAAAACGTAGTCGAAGCCGTCTCCAGGGTCAGAGACATCGGCAAGGTTGTCGGAGGCGGGATGACCGAGATCGCGAGCGGCGCCGAACACATCAACCGCGCCATGATCGACGTGAATGCACTGAACAGCAAGACATCTGACGCCATCGAGGAACTGCGATTGGAGGTGGACAAGTATACCCTCCGTGACGCGAGTGAGGATGTGTGGAATCAGGGTGCCGTCGATGATACGGAGGGGGCGGACCAACGCTCCCAAGGCGAACCCCGCGATGGGCACCCAAAAGCAGATCCTGCCGAGACATCCGACACCGAATTCGTAGAGGAACAACTCAAGGACCAGGAGGAGCCGAATAAGACGTGACGAACCATTCGACATATTCGAAGTCGGAAAACTCCTTCTCGTGTTTCTTCACCAGCGTGCGAGACTGGTCGTTACCATATAGTAGCGGTTGGAGTTGTTCCAGAGGGTATATCCCGAAGCACCCCCCGCCGTGGCGCCCTCCAGTTGTTTGCCGAGATAGTCGATGTATTCCGGCTTCTCCATCTCCAGCTCCGTGCCGATGAGGAAGGCCTGCACATACGGGCGGATGATACACCGTCCGTCGACGATCGAGTTCGCCCGCGTGGTGCCGACGCGATAGAGGCGCTCCGCCCAGGCCCGGTACTCTTCCAGATACAGAAAGGAGCGTGGAAAATGTGAGGGATAGAACATCGGACACACCACGTCGACATACCTCGAAAAGAGTTCGATGTTCTGACCGTTCCAATTCCCCATGCGGTAGAGGGAATTGAAACCGTACAGGTCCGTGCTGATGGGAATGAATATCGAATCTCTCGCCATGCGCAGAAACGACTCCAGCGCATCGATCCTCGACATGCCCTCCCGGGCGAACCGGTAGGAGGCTCTGGAGAGGTCGCCGTCCGTCGGAAACCTGATGTAGTCGAACTGGATCTCGTCGATCCCCCGCTCCTGCAGCTCGAGAGCGATCTCGAGGTTGTACCGCCAGGTTTCCTCGCAGAAGGGGTCCACCCAGAACTCGCGCTGTTCGTAGCGGGAATTTCCCTCATCGTCCTTCCCGGCGTACACCTGGTGCCCCCAGGGCGCGTCACTCGCACCGTCCCAGACGGCATATTTCCCGTCGGCGAAGCCGTACAGTTTCTCGTCCTTGAACACAACAATCCTGCCGATCACATATACGCCCCTGGCGTGGGCGGCTTCCAGGAGCTCATCCAACCGGAAACGGACCCGCACCGCCCCGACGGTCTTCGCCTGTTCCACATTCGTGTCGTAGGTCACGAGACCGGTGTCGTCCTTCATGTCTACGACGATGGAATTCATGCCGTGCTCGACGATAAAATCCAGATGTGCGGCCAGGGTTTCGCCCGACGCGTTGTGGGACCTGATATAGATGCCGTGTTTGTTGCCGGCTACAGCGAGGCGCGCGTCCCGGTCGGTCGCCGTTTCCGCCTCGCCGGTTCGAACGAAATCTTCCGCTCTCTGAAAGGGTTCGCCCTCGACGATGCGCCATTCGCTCCTGTCGCCATTCGAAAGGATGTACCGTCGCTCGAATCCGGTTTCGACGAGAATCAGATACGGACCATTCGACTCCTCCGCAACGTATCGTACCGCCGCGACCTCCTCCTGGAACCCGCCACCGAGGTAGAGCGGGCCGATCATCTCGGCCGCCGGAGCCCAAGAGAGCCCCCTATCACGGGACTCGAAGACGCCGTTGAAGGACGTTCCGATCAAGAGGGTATCCGGGTCCTCCGGATGAAGTGCCGCCGCCGTGAGATAGTTACTCGTCTTCACCGGATCGTCGAGGGGAACCGGTTCCCATGTCAGACCCGCGTCCTCCGACAGATACATCCCGAAGTCGGTGGTGACGGCGATACGCCGGGGATCGAAAGGATTCACCGCCACCGAGGTGAGTTTGCGATATTCTCCGCCCCGGAACGGATACACCACCCGTTCGGGGAGTCCCCGACTTCGCGAACTCCACGTCCGGCCGCCGTCGTCGGAGTACAGGAGGCCTTCACGGTCGGTGATGCCGTAGAGCATCCCCTCCCCCGCGGTGACGACCTCATCCAGGTTCGGCACCGCGGGAAGACCTCGGGCCACAAGCAGTAACAGCAGCAGCAGCGGGACTCCGATCGGCCCGGCACAGCACCTGACCATATCCTTCGGTTCCGGCAGGTTGCCGATCGTTCCATTTTCTCCCATTGCCGTCATATTCACTCAAACTCCTACCGATTTCGTTGCCACCACGTTGATGCCGGTGTTATCTATATTGTCGATCAATACCTGTCCCGTCTTAACCGGCGGCGTCACCTCCATGGCGTATAATTCGGATAACAGTTCGGAAATCCGTTCGCGCGGGATAGGCGCGTCGGTCTTCACCGGGAGCCTGCGCGGACCCGTCGATTCTTTTTCTTGCGCCAGGGGAACGGTGGCCGTGACGACCCGCTTCGGGGCCAGGGCCTCCTCCCTGCCGTAAATTACTCCCCGGCCGCATCTGTTTCCCTCGACGGACACCGATTCCGGATCGTTCTCCGACACCCGCTCCCTATCCCAGGTTACGGTAAGCCGGCATCCGATGGGACAGGAGATACAGACGAGTTCCTTCTTCATACGACACTCACCTCCAGGATGTTGTCTTTGAGTGACGAGACTCCGCCGAGTTCCTCGACACCGAGGGTAAACGACACCATCTCCGACGGCTGCACATGGCTTACCCTCCGCGTCTTGATCTCCGTACCGTTGAGCCTGACGATGAGCGACGCCCTGTTCTTCACCACCATCGACCTGAGGTAGAACACGTGCTCACCCTCCGGATCGAAGGCGTTGGGCACCACATACTTCACGTTCGAACCGGCCCGGACCGGATACTGCCGGCGGGGGAGTTTCCCCGCCAGGAACTCGCACACACTCCGGCCGCACCGCTCCGACTCCTGGGTAGCAAAATCCACCAGGTCGTGTACGTGCAGGACGTTGCCACAGGCGAACACTCCCTCGACGTCGGTCATGAGCCTCGAATCCACCACCGGTCCGCCGGTTTCCGGGTTCAGGGAGACTCCCAGCTTCTTGGCGATCTCGGTATCGGGGATCAGGCCGACCGAAAGCAGCAGGGTGTCGCAATCCAGGTCGAAGGCGGCATCTTCATCGGGTATGCCCTCCTTCAAGGGGCAGACCCGTACCCCCTCGATCCTGTCTCGGCCATGGATACGGGAGACCACGTGAGAGAGATGCAGCGGAATGCCGAAGTCGTTGAGGCACTGTACGATGTTGCGAGTCAGGCCGGCCGGGTATGGCTGGATCTCAATCACCCCCGACACCTCGGCACCGATCCAGGACATCCTCCGGGCCATGATGAGACCGATGTCACCGGAGCCGACGATCACCGCCCGTTTCCCGGGGACGTAACCGTCGATGTTGACCAGCCGCTGGGCCAACCCCGCCGTAAAAATACCCGCCGGCCGCGTGCCCGGAGTCCCCAGGTTACCCCTGTTCCGCTCCCGACAGCCCATGGCCAGCACCACGGCACGCACCGACAACGGCACGAGTCCGTAGTTCTCCGAGTACCCGAAGGTGGTAAGCCGGTCTCCCTCGCGCTCCAGGGCCATGACGGTGGTGTCTAGGTAGATGTCGATGTCGTCCCGGTCCCACACCCGACGGATATATCGTTCGGCGTATTCCGGTCCGGTGAGTTCCTCCTCGAACACCTGGAGCCCGAAGCCGTTATGGATACACTGATTCAGTATCCCGCCGGCCGCATCTTCACGTTCCAGCACCGCGACCCGGTATCCGCCGTCGGCCACCGCCTCGGCGGCGGCGAGGCCCGCCGAACCTGCCCCGATCACGAGGGCGTCGTACCGGCGTTCCTTCATGCGCGGCCTCCCGCGGGGATACTCCCCTCACCTGACCCGATCTCCCCTGCAATCACATAGCTGCCGCGCCCCCGCTTGGTGATCTCATCCAAGGAGATGCCGGTCTCGCGCTGCAGGATCTTGAGGATCTTGTAGGTACAGAACCCGCCCTGACATCGGCCCATCTGAGCGCGGGTGTAGAACTTGATGCCGTCCAGGGTGGTGTGCCCATGCCGGATGGCCTCGATGATCTCGGCCTCACTCACCGATTCGCAGCGGCACACGATATTTCCGTATTTGGGGTTTCGCCGTATCAGTTCCGCGGCGCTGTTCGGTTCCGTCTCCCGGATCAGAGGCATCGCTTCGATGAACGGATCGTATCCAGCGCGCTCGGTCAACTCCATCCCCTCCTCCTTCAACAGGTCCTTCACGTACTCGCCGATGGCGGGGGAGGCGGTCAGCCCCGGGGACTGGATCCCAGCCACGTGGATGAATCGGGGGATCTTCGCCGAAGGCTCGATATAGAAATCGTCTCCCGGCAGCGTCGGCCTGAGTCCGGCGAAGGAGGTGATGATGTCCCGCTCCGAGACGCTCGGGACGAGTCGTCTGGCCGAGTAGAAGACCCGCTCGAAGTTGTCCCGGGTCGTGGTGAAGTCGTGCTTGTCCTCCTGGCCGACCGCCGTCGGTCCCACCATGGTGGTGCCCTCTACGGTAGGGATCACCAGCATCCCCTTCGATACCGTGCCGGGCACGGGAAACACTACCTTGCTGGTGAAGGCGGCGGCGTTCCGGTCCATCAGGAACTCCTCGCCCTTGCGCGGGGTGATGGTGTACTCCTCGGCGCCGAAGGTCCGGGATACTTCGTCGGCGAAGAGCCCCGCGGCGTTCACCACCCAGCGAGCCCGCACCACCTCGCCCGCGGCGGAGCGGAGAGAATAGGTCTCCCCATCGAGTTCCGCCGCCGCCACCTCGAAACTCGTCCGCACGTCCACGCCGTTCTTCGTAGCCGATTCC
>CAZAKE010000170.1:0-9944 GCA_964485495.1 uncultured Spirochaetales bacterium | reverse complement strand
CGCCCGGGATACCATCGAGGAGAAGATGCTCATGCTGCAGCAGCAGAAAGCCGAGTTGGCCTCGGCCATTCTCTCCTCGGATTCGGAAGCGATGAAGTCGTTGAGCGAGGAGGACCTGCGGTTCCTCCTGGAAGGATAGGAAGGTCACGATGGCAAGGCGAAGGAGCAATACCAGAGGCATGAATCACAAGAAGGAGCATACCGATTCGTTTGGAAACTCCGGCAATGACCCGACCACGGATCCTGTCGTGCATATCTCGCCGAAGATGGAGAAATACCGGAAGATAATGGAGAATTACACCGTCAAGCAGCTCCATCAAATCCGGCAATGCCTCGGGGTTGACTTCAAGACAGGCAACAAGGATGACCTGGTTTCGGCCATTTTGGGATTTCTCACCTCTCTGGAAGAGAACGAGCAATTTCAAGAGTGGTTCGAATCGCTTCCCCCCTATCTTTCCCAGGCAATTGAAGAGACGAGCTTCAAGGGTTATATCGACGTGGGGGTAGTTGAAACGGCAGCGGGCGAGTCTGTTTCAGTGCCAAGGAGCTCGTATTACTACAACTATCAGCAGACGAATCCCGCCCTTCGGCTTGCCATCTTCTATCTGTACAGAAATTATGGACGAACGCTTCTCTGTATGGACCCCCTCTTTCGGAGGCTCATGCCCTCCCTTTTACCGGCGCCTCCCGATTACATCATGGGTCCCTGTGCGGAGCAGGAATCGAGCGGCTGGTCCGTGGCGGAGACCCTTTCCGAATCGATGCCCCTTCTATTAAAATCGGTCGACCAGCTTTTGGAGGATCGCAGCCGCCATGAAACGATTCTCCGCCGAGGGCTCAATAAGAGAGATATAAAGGGCCTGAGAAAGAGTAGCGCTTTTCCTCCCTTCCCCCTGGGAGCCAAAACAGGGACAGATCCGATCGACCTCATCACCCGGTTTCTCATGATAGATCCGGCGCAATTGAAACGTTCTCGAACGAAGGATGTGCGGGACTTTATCAAAGGGGTGGTGAAAACGTTTTTTACAATTCCTCCATCCGGAAAAATTGTTAGCCATTACCTCATCATAGATTCCAATTTTGAGCGTTCCGTTCTTTGTCCCCACGTGAGTAAAGGGCCGGGGCCAAGGCGCTATCGCTCTCTATTCCCCCCCCATCCCGCGGCCAGACGCATATTTCGCCAGATACTCGACATCATGGCCGAGGCGGGAGACTGGTACGATCTGAATCAGATGGCCGAAAGTATACAAATGCAGGCTCTTCCCTTTACCATCTGGAGCAATGATACCGACGCCAACGAGCTGATCGTCAAGGGGGAAGAGTTGAAATTGCCGGAGGGGAAGATCCAAATTGACAGTTGGGAGAAAGGATTCATTCCGGACGTCTATCTGAATTTCCCCCTGATTACCCGCCCCCTCCTGAAGGGCTACTGCTACCTGATGGCGTCGCTGGGCCTGCTGGAGATCGAGGAGGAGGAGCCGGCAAGGCTGCTAAAGAAAAAGGGTACGCTTACTCCTATATCTCCCTACGATGGACTCATCCGGGTACGGATTACCCCTTTCGGCGCCTGGTGTCTCGGGTTTTCGAAGGAGAAACCGGAACTGCGCCGGATACATTACGAGGCTATTGCCGACCGGGAGCTTCCCCTGATTACCTATCGGGGCCAATCTCTGGAGTGCAAAGTTTTTCTGGAGCGAATCGGCGACCCGATTGGAGAGGACCGTTTCCGGGTAAGCGAGGCAAGTTTTATCCGGGATTGCAGCTCTCCGGAGGATATCGCCCATATGATCGATGAGTTCCATCGGCTCATTACGAAAGATCCCGCCGGGCATTGGGATGCGCTCTTTACCCGTGTCAAGGCGCGGGCCCTGCTTTTCGAGCATGAGGAACCGTGCATGATGATTCAATTACCCGACGATAGGGAATTGCGTCGCCTCTTCGTGGATGAGAAAAAGATCTCTTCGCTTGTGGTTCGTGCCGAGGGCGGCCGGATCGTGGTAAGACAGCGAGACTACAAAAAGCTGCGCAAGGCCCTGGGGGCGTACGGGGTGTTGAAGGAGTAGGATGTCGGAGACGATCCTGGAGTGACGCCTGAACCTCCGGCGAGAACTCCTGCGTGAGGTCCGCTTCAGTACTGCCGGTGTCCTCGATAGTGTCGTGAGGCACGGCGGCTTGGAGCGCGTCGATGCCGGTGATTCCTCCGATATTCGCGAGCATCTCCGCCGCTTCCACCGGATGGAAGGCTTGAAAGTGGAATCGCGTGTACGTGCAGGCAGTGAACAGCCGAAATGAAGCATTGATGAAGGTAACGTAACTCTGTAGCTTCTGTGGGAGAGAGATGTGGTAGAAAAATCTACTTGTTATTCTGTGGATATTCCGATAAATTCCCGTATAAAGGAGTGCTTATGCCAAATCAAGAAGTTGACTTTCGGTATATAGTCGAAAAGGATTACAAGATACATGCCGCGAACGGAGCATTCGGGGGACTCACAACGCGAGGAGAGTTCAAACTTGACTTTTTTATAGAAGGTTCGCCTATCCCGAATGCTGTTTCACATGGGCTCGATGAAAAAGGACGGCTTCTCTCAGAAACAAAAAGAGACCAGCCGCAAAGTTTTGACCGACGCATTCAAGTAGGAGTCCTTCTCAGTCGAGAACACGCAGAAGGAATAGCACTTTGGATTCTTGAACAGATAAAGGCATATAACGATGCAAGAGAAAACCTCGAAACTCAATAATCTACCAAAGACGGAAGCGAGTGGGCAAAGCTTTATCATTGGAGCTGTCGTCTCAAGTACCCAGGGAGAGTTCCCTCTGTTCATGGCGAGTATGGGCAGCGCGCGTTTTGAGGCAAGAGAACATTGGACAGAAGCTACCAGTCCTTCGGAAAAAGTTATACAATTTCCGACACTCTGTGAATATAGATCACGAATGGATGAGATCATCAAATACAACTACAGACCTCGTCCCGAGGTTAAAGCGATATTTCGCGATCATACAACGAATCCAAACACCTATTGGGTCGTTGTTGAGCCAAAAGATATTGGTAAAATCAGGGAACTTTTTGAGATAAGAGAATCGATTAAGGAAATAGAAGCATCCTCCCAATTTGATGTAGATGTAGTAATCCTTAGCAAGAATGGCTACCTTGCTCATGTTCCCAATGGATCAACGAAAATATTGTAGAAAAGAGTCGCTAACATATGCCCGATGAAACAGAACACTTAGATCAGCAAAATCAGAACTTGCGTCTCTTTCGGGATTTAAAAAAGAACAACCAAAATTACTACGATTGGTGGATCGTCCTGGTATTTTATGCAAGTGTTCATGATATTGAGATGTACTTATCTAGAAAACAAATACACTGTAAATCACATTCAGATAGGAAAAGAAAAATCAGTGCCGACGTTAACCTTTCGCAGATACGAGTAGATTACGATACAGCATTATCGATTAGCCGCGGAGCCAGATATGACTGTGTCGCTGATACTATCCAAGACTTTCAAGACTTCTTTAGAACATACGAAACAATCCGAGACCATATCGCCGCTTTGCCATAATTCATCCCCACAGCTCCTCTATTAGGTCCCGCTGGATAACTCTTCCGGCCTTTACGTCGCGGGCAGCATTTAAGAGGCGGCCGGCGTTCTCAGGTGTAATAAGAAGGTGGTTAGTGGTGGTCCACCCATTGTAGTCCGCGAGTGACATCACCACTACGTCCCGGCCTTCCTTTGAGGTAATAACAGTTTCTTCTGAGCTGTCTACAACATCATCAATCAGTTGACTGAGATTATTCCGCGCATTAGTATAGGTCATAATTCTCATGACATCCTCCTCTTACTATATACTGCGTGTCCAGGATTCTGTACAGCTTTTGGGTGGAGAATGTTTCATTCTTCGGTTACAAAGCGGGATGAGCTGCACAATTTCGGTTTCCGTATCAATAAGCGATCCGGGACCGCGACATACGAGTGGATGGTCGATCAGGTCCATGACGATCTCGTGACTTCGCCGGTACTTGCAGTCTGGTATTCAGGGCGCTATGATGCATTTGCAGTTCTTGAAGGATACCAACAGTCTGATGGAACGTATCCTGCGTGGAATCTATTCGATTAAAAATGACAAAAGGAGAAGGTCTTCATGCTATATAGAGTAAAAACATTTGATAACTTCCACTATACGGATACTTCCGAATCAGATGAATCCGGTACCTTTGCGACGTACGAAGAAGCGGTGGCAGAAGCGAAACGGATCGTCGATGAGTCGCTTCGTTGGGAGCGCGGGCAGATGAAAGACCAGACCGATCCGGATGAGTTGTATGACAGATACATGGATTTCGGAGACGATCCCGGAGTGACGCCTGAACCGGAGGGAGAGCATTTCTCTGCCTAGACGTATGCAAAGGACCGGGTGAAGGAAATTTGTAGAGAGCCGATTATCGATCGAGATTCGGTTTCGTAAAAGCATCGGCACCATACCCTCTGCAAAGAGGGAGGAGCTGGAATAGGCATGCGAACTATTCGACCCCTTACGAAATGATTCGTCGCGTACTCTGTTGGGTCTCACTAGATAACACTCATGAATTGTACGTCTTCAACCTGTAATAGCGGTCGAGACAGGTCGATCCGTACTGTGAACGTGTTTTCGGCGGTCTTCGAGCAGAAGCATCTGAAGTAGATTCTCGGGTGGCAGAAAAAGATCGTTCAATTCCGCAAAAAGCGAGAACTACGCGGGAATTGGGGAGAAAAAAGAACGGGAATCTACAGACCATCTTGCCCGTTTTGAGGGGCGGCTTGTTGACATGCTGGAAAAAATAGTCTTAAATTAGTCACATGGAGACTATTTCGATATCCAACCTGAAAGCTCATCTCTCGAGTGCGATCAAGAGGGTCCGATCAGGGGTCCGAATAACCGTGATGGATCACAATCACCCGGTCGCCGCTCTTGTTCCCCTAGAGAATGAGTCGATTTTTGTACGAACGGCAGAAGTTCCATACAAATATAGAAAGCTCAAACCGCTGGTCCAGGAAGGTCCGGGTAAGTACCTGGCTGAAGAACGAACTGAACGATGGTAGCCTATCTCGATTCATCAGTTCTACTAGAGCACATTCTCAAGGGTGACCAAGGGATCAAACAGGTTTTATCATGTGATACGGTCGTGACCAGTGAAATCACCGGTATTGAATGTAGACGGGTTATTCACCGTTACCGTATGGAATCGTCCTTTGATGATGAAGGCTTTCTTGAAGCCATACAGCGACTCGATAGTGTGTTGTCAGGAACAGCCGTAATCCGTCTATCAGAAACGGTGTTGAAAAGATCCGGACAGACGTTTCCTGTAATTGTGAAGACTCTCGATGCGCTGCATCTTTCTTCAGCCGCCCTCTTCAGGGAATTACATCCTGATGAGAGTATTCTTGTTTTTTCATATGACGGATCATTCAACCGCTGTGCCAAGGCAATGGAGTTTGATGCCCCGTTTTCCTGATCCTTTGAGTTGGATAGGAAGGGGTGGGTGGATTAGACTGTAGCCGAACGTCTACAACCCGTACCTAACTGCGACATTCAGCGGACATGACGGCGTACTCTACCGATTGATTTTCCCGGAGAATATTTTCACCCGGCGGGTTCACCTATCAGAATAATGGGACCGGCATTGTATGATCGTGATGGAATCATCAAGGATATGTGTTCAGCGGGATAGTGTCGGGGCTGTCCCTGATTTTTCCGGGAATTCCCCGTGATAAAAACAGGACTTCCTCCTGGTGTTTTTCTGGAATTCTAGATTGTCATAAACAGTTCTTGCCGGTTAGGTATGAAAGAGCATCACTTCAGAGGGTACGTCCTCTCTCGGATGACGGGGGCGTACCGTAATTTCCATTTCAAGATCCATCTGGGTCAGGTATTTTATCAATGTAGACAGCTTGATATCATTGCGTCCTTCAATCCGGGAGATCGATGGCTGGGAGAAGCCTTTTATATCCGTCTGCTTGATATTGAATTGCTCCCGCAGTTCAACAAGCTTGAGGATGAAAAGCTCTCTCTCATAGATTGCATCTGATCGCACGATAGATTCATCACTCATTACGCTTTCCATTACCTTCATTGCATCTTTAACTATTGCCATATTTGCCTCCAATCTTCTACAGCCGGACCTTAAGATTACCCGGATGCCTGGACCTCTTCATACAGGGCTTCCGCCTGGACTCGTAGTTCTTTCAGGTTCGGATACTTGCTGCCTGTAAGCGTATCCACATAGGGCCTGCCCAGTGCCGGGCCTTTATCGAGAAGAAGTTTCACATACGAACGGACAGGTTCCTGCACCGGCTCGGACTGAGCCGTAAACCAGTCCAGGTATTCGGATGTACTTTCAAGTTCCCTCATTCTTCCAGGACGTGCTACCGGAAAGTCTGTAATGTTAGAATCAACGCATTTAGTCGAGATGTGATCAGGCGGTTTGAATAGTATCTGTTTTTTTTCATCCTCGGACTTCATCGATATGACCATAGCCTCGGCGGGGAGCGTTATGACCCATTTCCGCAAGCCTGTGTTTTCGGTAGAATAAGGGATTCAAAGATGGAGCCTTATTCTGGTAAGGATAGAATGATTTCATTAGTAAATGCCATCTAATCGGGAGCTCGTATGATGACGCAAGCCGGATCGATATCAAAACGATTCATTTTCCTGTGGAGCCTTTTTCTCTTTACCTTTCCGTATCTTGCCGCACAGATCTTGCCCCGAGTCGCCGTCTTACCTTTTAACGCAATTGAAGTTGCCGAGAGTGAAGCCCAGATCATGACCGGTGTGTTCGAAGCGGCGATGGTGAAGACCGAGAGTTACTCCGTCATCGAACAGAATAGGCTGGAGCAGATTTTGGAAGCCCAGGCGTATACGCTCCAGGGGTGTACCGATGAATCGTGTGCCGTAGAGATTGGACAGCTTCTTGCGGCGGAGCAAATTGTACTCGGTGAGATCTCACGGGTTGGTGACAGTTACATGGCGGTGGCACGAATCATAGATGTGGAGGAAGGAAAGAATCTCAGAGCCGACAGGGTCCAGGCGGATTCGATAGAAGCCATGGCCGAACAGGTTGAGATTCTTGCATTCAAGCTTGCCGGCCTCACGGTCTCGGTTGCCGAAGAGGTGAAGATTGCAAAAAAATTTGGCGAATTGTTCGTCTATACCGAGCCTGATGGGGCTGATGTATATATTAATGGTGTGAGAAAGGGCGTGAGTCCCGATGTCTTTTCCCATGTTCCTGTGGGGACTGTCACTGTGGAGGCACGGAAGCAAAACCGATCTGCTACGAAGGAAGTCGAGGTTGGGGAGGAGATGGCGGAGGTAACCCTGATATTGAAGGCGACCTTTGGGAATCTGTTTATCCGTTCTTCCGTAAAGGATCTGCGAGTGTACCTTTCAGGAGTATCCTTAGGTGTGTTCGACAAAGGCCTCTTCAAGGATCTTCCGGCCGGCCGTCATTCTCTTGAATTGGTGAGTGATTCTCGCTATTGGATGGAGGAGATAGAAATTATTGAGGGGGTGACTACCCGTGTCGAGGCATACCCGTACGCAATTGGCAGAATACGATATTCCCTCCCGGATGGCTGTGCGGCTGTCATTCAGAACCGTGATTATCAATCCATGATTCAGAAATCCGGCGTCCTTGATCCAATCAAGGTAGGTGAATATTCGGTCGTGGTTTCCGGAGATGCATATAAACTCTTTGAAACAACGATTGTGGTGTCGGAGGGAGAACAGGTCGTCTTTGCCCCTGCGCTCGAATATACTGATGAATACATAAAAACGGTCGGTGAGAGAGAACGTGTGCACTTTGAATGGCAGCTTCTTCAATATGAACGGATCATATCTTCGGATTTCGTCGTTGCCCAGGAGGATCTACAGGCGGTCGTTGATGTATTGGCATGCATTCGGGAATCGGAGTTCGATTTTGTCGATCTTGAGCAGAGAGCGGAAACACTCGTGTTTGAGTTCGAACACGCCTTGACCAGACAGGAAAAGGAGCAGGAGGTTAAGACTCGGATAGATGTGTTGAATGTGCAGCGAGAGAAATTGAGTACGAGATCCGAACGACTGAATACGATACATCGTACTGCAAATATCACTGCAGGGGTGTTTGGAGCGCTCTCCGGGGGGTTCCTTGTGGGAACGATAACTCCAGTGATCTTGTTTTATGCCAAATATCAACCCGAACTTGCTACGGAGCCAAATGTTCTCGAGGAGAAACGTCAAACCATAGTGAAAACTTTCGCAGGCTGTACCACAGGGGTCATGATTTCTACTGTTCTGGCGTTACTTACCGGTATCTTTCCGAAGGCGATGAATGACGATCCAGATGAAATAGAAGCCCAGATCGATAAGCTGGATGTAGAAATAGCGAAGCTGAGGGTGGAAGTCTCTGAATGACCGTCTTGATTGTGGCTTGATGATTTAATAATTGGGCATAAGAAAGATGAAGGATGAAATCGACATGAGAATGAGTAAGGATCAAATGCTCCAACTCTATCTGGTTATAGATCGCTCACAGTATAAAGGTGAATTATTTGAGTTACTACGGAAAGCCATAGACGAACTGAAATCGGAGTAGCACGAACTCTAATTCATCTTCGTCCTGGAGTCCGTTGGTTGACAGTTTTTCGTCTTTTCCCGAAGGTTGTTTTGCAAACCGGAACTCATAATCATGTATGCACCTCTAAAAACTGGAAACACGGCGGCGCCATCAAGGGGCGCGGCAAGATGGACCGATTCAACGAGTCCGCGCCGCCGGTCAAAGACTTCTACCTCTATCCGCCGTACCCGGCATTCATACGACTGCTGTGTTGAGCGCACGGATTTCGGGTGGGAACGGCGAACGTTTACACAGTTTGTTTTCGGTTGTTTGTCGAAAATTCACCGAAATATGCTGAAATTCTGGAATTCTTCTGTAAATTCCATCTGTAAGTGAGGGCATGGATGTGTGCAGTAAGGACAGTAGGTATTGAAAAAATGGTGTGATATCATGAGAATGGTTTCAAAAGACAAGACTACCATAGGAAATAAGGATATCGAGTATGCCGACAATAAGCCGGTTCTACGGTATGATCATCCAGATGTATTTCGATGATCACAATCCCCCACATTTTCATGTGATCTATGGAGAGTACAAGGCGGTAGTCGGCATAAAGAACAATGCGCTTTTGGGTGGAGATCTTCCTCCGAAGGCGATCGGGTTGGTAATGGAGTGGACGAGATTACATCAAGCAGAGCTTCTAGACGAATGGGTCTTGGCGAGAAATAGGAAAACGTTGTTTCCTATACAACCCCTTGTCTAGTTGTAGTCACGATACAAGGAGGGTGTTTCCATGCATTTTGATATTCGGAAAGCTGAATATCTCGGTGAATATAATATACGAATAGATTTTGAAGACGGTTCAACCGGTGTGGCGGATCTTTCCGATTACCCGGATGAGAACACCGTATTCCGACCTTTCCGCGACTTATCATACTTCATGAAATTCCGGGTAGAATACGGAACGATCGTGTGGGGGGAGGGGGAATTGGATATCGCACCCGAGACGCTGTACGAACGTGCTACCGGAAAGCCTGTAATGTATGAATCAACGCATTTAGTCGAGATGTGATCAGGCGGCGTGAATAGTATCTGTTTTTTTCATCCTCGGACTTCATCGATATGGAAATTTGGAAGAGATAGTGCTGTGTCGAAAGGATGCAGATAGCTGAATGAATGCAACCGAGTCTATCTCACTCAGGATCATGTTGATGGTCTTCGGAGCCAGGTTCTTCTACTTCAGGGTGATCTGAAACTCATGCAGCTGGGCCTTGGTCACATCACGAAGACGGGTATCCGTTCCGGAGAACTCCTCCCGGTGGGCCATGCGGTGCTTTTGCTCACCAATTTCACCTGTCCTATTCTACCACCATTCTGT
>CAZAKE010000169.1:5263-9978 GCA_964485495.1 uncultured Spirochaetales bacterium | reverse complement strand
AACCAATTTTCTGGGCTTCCGCCTCTGGAGGACTGCGGATGCGGATTGAAAATCCGCTACGCTTAAAGTCCCGGTATTTCTACGGAAGAATCGGTTATTGGATATCGTCAACAAGGAGCAAAACAGAAAGCCGATACAAGAAAATGCTTGATGAGTTATAAAGGTTTTGCAGCAAAGCCGGAAACAGGGATATTTTCGGTGAATACTATGCCGGTGGGCCGGAAAACCGGGCTGCAAGCCAGCCGGCAAGAAAAGCTCCCTCTAAGCGGCGCACTTCTTCGGTATGGTGCACGTGGTCTATAAAGGCAGCGTTTCCGAAATGGAGTATCACCGGATTCATATCAGCTGCCGGTATGTTCTGCTATTGCATAATATCAAGGGCAGCTTTATCGTAGGGGAAGCATGAAAATGACTGCGTGTTATGAATGGATTCTTTAAGTACCAACCCTATCTATATCTATGAATGACTGCCTAAAAATATCTGCTAATGATTGGTAGGTATTTTCATCAGGTACTTCAATTGTGAATGAGTCTGGAATATACGCATAATGGGAGCCGGTTGATCTGGGATAAACGTTTCGAGAAATCGATCCACCTGATTTAGTACTACAGTTAGCAATACTGAACGCCTTCAAGCCACTTTTGCTACCGCTTTATTGAATCTTGACCGACAAAGATATACACTGATGAGGCTATGAACATGGAACAGCTCTCCGAGATGTTGGAGCACGAACTCACCGATGCCGTCGAGGTGAAGAAACCGAAATCACTCCACCTACGGACACAATGGAATGTTACATTGAATTTTGAGGAGTTCGAACGGACCATCAATCTCCGGAGGAACCCCAGGATATATGAGAGTATCAAGCCGCAAAGGAAGATGTCGACGAATGGGTTTCCGTGGATGAGAGAAGAGTACAATTTGGTGTATGTTGTACGGATACGAAAGTCCGTAAATATCTGACATCACTCCGAAGAACGAATGGAGTAGTATGCGGAGGTAATCAATGAAAAATCGTAGTACGATGTCTTTCTGCTCTTTATACAGAAGCCTAATGGCATTTATGCTCTTCATCCCGCTTCTTTTTTGCCTGGGGTGTTCAAATCTCCTGGGGGACGGAGGGGCGGACGATTCGTATGATGGGTACGACAGCTATGACACCACCGATTCCGCATATGAGGGTGAAGGATCTGCAGACGGTGGGGATGACGGTCAGTCGGATGGTGAAGATGCCGTCGATCCGCAACCCGGACAGCTGACCGCGGCCGAGTGGAACGACCTCGAAGAGTGGGAGTTCTGGACGGAGCTGCTGGGGCAAGAGGGGTTCTCCTCCATGGAGACTGCCTGGGGCCTGTCAACGCAAGGTAGGATTCCCGTAACGGTGACATCCGACGGATCCCCGTTGGTGGACCTGGAGGTACAACTACTCGATGGTGCCGGTGAGGTCATCTGGCGTTCTCACACCGACAATGCGGGACAGGCAGAGTTATTCGCCGGGGTTACCCCGACCGATCAGGATACATCTGGCGAGGTGAAATACACCCTGCGTGTGGTGGATGCCGACGGAGAGGAACTTGTGTCTCAGTCCGAGGTATCATCCGGCGTCGATGAACGCATCGAGCTGATCGTCCCGACGACATCCTCCGTCCCTGCACCCGATGCGACCGCCGATATCATGTTCGTCGTCGATACGACCGGCTCGATGTCGGATGAGTTGGAATATATCAAGTCGGAGCTTGCCGATGTGATCAATCAGGTCGACTTGGATAATCAGCAGCGGGTGGATCTGAGGCTGAGTGTCAACTTTTATAGAGATGAGGGAGACGTCTACGTGGTGCGCCCCTTCCCGTTCACCACCGACGTCTCGAAGGCCGTGAACGATCTGTCGGCCCAGAGTGCCGGTGGGGGTGGTGACTTTCCGGAGGCAGTTCACTCGGCCTTGGAGAATGCGGTGTATGATCATGCCTGGAGTGAGAGCGCCGTCGCGCGCATCCTCTTCCTGGTCCTGGACGCGCCACCCCACGATGAGACGGCCGTGCTCGAGAGTATCCGACAGACCGTCGAAGGCGCCGCCGCCAAAGGCATCGCAGTCATTCCGGTTACCGCCAGCGGAATTGACCAAGAGACCGAGTTCCTCATGAGGATCCTGTCGATCCTCACCAATGGAACGTATGTCTTCATCACCGATGACAGCGGCATAGGGGGCGACCACCTGGAACCGACCGTCGGATATTACCAGATCGAGTATCTGAACGAGCTCATCGTGCGTCTCATCAACGAGCGGCTTTCCGGCGGCTGATCTCGGCGATCCTGCCGCCGAACTCCCGGGCCGCCTGGATGCCGGCTTCGTCGGGGTTCCAGAGAACCTTGAGTCCTTCATCCACGATCTCGAAGCCGCCTTCTCTCAGGCCCTCGTTTATTACCTCGATAGACTCGCCGCTCCATCCGTAGCAGCCGAATGCAGCAGCTTTCTTTCCCTTGAACCTGAGCCCCTTGATCTCCTCAATCAGCGCGGCCATCGATGTGAGTATACCCCGGTTGATGGTGGGGGAGCCGAACAGGATCGCCTTCGATGAGAAAATTTCAGTGACGATGTCGTTCTTGTCCCGGGATGCGCTGTTGAACAGTTTTACCAGGACAGATTCATCCACGGAACGTATGCCCTCCGCCGCCGCCTCGGCCAACCGGCGTGTACCGTCCCACATGGAATCGTAGACGATGGTGATCTGGTTTTCCTGATACGCATCCGCCCATTCCAGATATTTATGTACGATCTGGGTCGGATCATCCCGCCAGATGACGCCATGACTCCCGGCGATCACATCGACCGGGACATCTAAGGCCAATACCTCCTCAATCTTCTTGGTTACCAACGGACTGAACGGCGTGAGGATGTTGGCGTAATACTTCTTCGCCTCGCGGTAGAGTTCGTCCTGATCCACCAGATCATTGAAGAGATTTTCGGCAGCGCCCCGCTGTGGTCAATCTCCGCGTGATTGGCCACGATGTAATCGATCGACTCGAGATCGATCTCTCCGGCCAGATTGTCTACATACTCATCTGCAAACGGAGCCCATACCGTGTCGATCAGAACGGTCTTCTCCTCTTGTATCAGGTAGGCGTTGTACGTGCTGCCCCGATGAGTCGAGTATTCTTCGCCGTGGAATTTCGCGAGTTCCCAATCGGACTTTCCGATCCAGTAGACGTGGTTCTTGATGTGACGTTTCATGTGGTCCTCCTCCGTATCGACAGTCTGGATCCGTACTGGGTACGAGTTGACTGGCGCTACTTACAAATATACCGAAAAAAACCAACGAAAAAAGTAATAAATGTTACGCAAGACGTGAATTTTGCTCTGTTTTGAGGGAACCGAAGTGAGGACTCTTTTCTCGAGTATGTAAGTTTTCCAGCCATAGCGGCCTTGTCGAGAATTACGCCGACGCTAAATTCTGATACTTGCCGTATAGCCTGGTTTGTTGTCTGAGAATTCGCTTCAGATCCCGGGGAGTTCTCGCGAAGGCCCATCCATTCTTACAATACAGGATGAAGCCCTCCTGTTCGGGGTGTCTGTCGAATGTCAGTACCGGAGCACCGGTGGTGTGAATCGCCGTTTGGACATCGGCTTCCGAAAGCTGTTGATACATACACAAATACCTCTTTCCATGTCTCGGTTTTCCGGACGCGACGCCGGTTACTCCTGCCTGGTGCTATTTTGTGTGATCATTTTCGACTCTATTGGAATCTATTTGATGTAACGTTCATATATTGGATATAATAACAATTATTACGTATTACACAATAATGAATAATAGGGAAAAGAGCATATGAATGCAAGGGTTTTGGAGGCTTTTCTCCTCTGGTATCCGCAATTGCATGAGATCGGGCATGGATACATGGGAATGGCGCCGGGGAATGCCACGCTTTTTTTCATCTCCGAAGTACTTGATGTATGCGAAGGCGGCCTATCCGCGAGTCTATGAAGGCATCGTCGGAAATCCTGCCTTCTGCAGGGCATTCACGCGTATTGATGCCAATGCTACTCGTTTCATCACTGCGTATTTCTATTCGAAGAATGAGCTACTTTCCAGGCTCGAGTCGGATGGGTACACGATCGAGGAGGATGAATCGTTCCTGTATATTGGGAAGGGTGACAGCCTGAGGGGAAACGGACATTTCCTCGACGTATATAACCTGCCGGCACGGGAGCTGTCCAAACCGAAATATACGGCGCTGGTGAAATACATCGCGGGAGGGGTCAGCCGGCCGTTCTATCCTGTCGCCCACATCAAAGGGGTCTCCGGCCTCTACGAATCCACCGGTACCGTGGAAGAGGAGTCATACTACGCGAGTTATAACGAGGGGGTATCTGTTCATGATACTCCTCTGCGAGTAGATGTGTCTCGAGAGGAAGAGTCACGAGAGGTAGAGGTGCGATCCGCAGGACCGGATACGAGCGCCGCCTCCGGTGCCACCTTGAGCGGAGAACTCATCGGCCGGATTCGCGAAACTCGCTTTGTCCCCGAGAATCCCGGCGAGGAACAGGAATTCGTCGATAGAGTCGGCGACGTAAATCATTCGTTTGCCGATATCACGACGGCGAAGGTGAAGAGATACGGGAACGCCATGGAGTTCGCCATCACGATCGCATCGTTGCCGGACCGGCTCATCTTCAATAATCCCAAAATCGAGTGTAATTATCTGGAATATTCCTGGG
>CAZAKE010000169.1:0-5163 GCA_964485495.1 uncultured Spirochaetales bacterium | reverse complement strand
CTAAGGAGAAATCAAGACCGAGGCGAAGGGAATCGAAAGTTTTGCGCGACGGTACATAGGTTGAGACTGTAATGCAATCGATTGGTTACATCAGGCGCTGTTTTGATGACGAGGTGATCCAATCCGTACTCCGATACGCGTCGAACAAGGCACGGTAATACCGCATGATCCGCAGGGGATCGGGGCTTTCCGGGATCTCGGCGCAGCAGAATCCGTTGTATCCATTGTTTCTTAGTAGTGTGAAGAGCCGCCGCCACGGGTAGTCGACGTAGAGGTCACGCATGTGTACGAGGACGATTCGGTCTCCCACCTTTCTGAAGTTCTCGTCGAGTCCCCCGTCTTCCAGGTCGGTTGGGATCGAGTTCCAGCACAGATAGAGGTTGTCGGCCTCGGCGAAATTTAAAATCGATTGGATGTGGGGGATTCGGCAGGTCTCTTTTCCGTGCACCTCGAGGCGTATCTGGACGCCGAAATCGGCGGCCGTGGCCGCACACTCTCGCAGGGCGAATCCGATCTGCTCGAGTGTCTTTTCTACCGGAACCCCTTGGTCCGTCTGCAAGCCGTTGGGCCGTACTTTGATTCCCGGAGCACCTACATCGTGGGCCAGCTGTGCATAGGCCTTCGTCCCCTCGACATTGCGCCTCAGCTCCTCCGGCTCGGTGGAGTGGTACTCGAAGGCACTACCCAATCCGGCGAGGGCCACCGGCGAATCTGTAAACTTCCGGCGCACCTCGGCCCGTTGGGACGCATTCAGGTCGATCTCTACACCATGCGCATGAGAGGTTCGCAATTCCACCCCTCCGAAGCCGGTCTCGGAGCAGTTCCTGATGACCGTATCTACGTCCCAGTCCTTTGCCAGGTTATACGTCACGAGACCGAGTTTCATGATGCCGCCTCCATATAGCGGGCGTGCTTAGTGAGCGTGCCCGTGTTCCAACTCCTCATCCGAGGCTTCCCGGACATCGGCGATGGTTACGTCGAAATGTAGGGTCTTGCCGGCCAGCGGATGGTTGGCGTCCAGGGTCACATTGTCTCCATCGAGTTCGGTGATAGTGAGGTGCTGGATGTCGCCGTTCGGGTCTCTGGCTTGCACCTGCATCCCCACCTGCAGTTCGGCATCACCCTGGAAGCTGTCTTTGTTGACGCTGACCGTGGCTTCTTCGTTGTACTCACCGTAGGCCTCGGCCGGTTCCACGCTGACCTTTAATGAGTCGCCCTTGCTCTTGCCCTCTATGGCCTTTTCGAGTCCGGGGATGATCATCCCGTTTCCGAAGACGAACGATAAAGCCTCACGCTCCTCCGAGCTGTCGAGTACGTTCCCATCGTCATCCTGTAGCGTGTAGTCCATACTGACTACCTTGTCCTTGGTGATTTCCATGTCTTTCTCCTCTGTGTGTATTGTTCCTGCACCTCTCCGAGTATCATAAACCACAAAGACCGAAAGTCGATGGAAACCGACGGAAACGGTGTGAAGCCCATGACCAGGATAGATAATCCAGGGGAAGCTCGTAGATACGCACGACTTCTCTTCTCCATAACATACGGCTTTTTCGTAGCACCGGCAAGGGCGCCGTTGAAGGGACCTCCTCAGTCGTCATCGATCCACTTCAGCCTACACATCTGTTCGCCGAAGAGGGGCGTGTGGCTGGAAGAGACGTACTCCTGCCCGTCGAAGGTGTAGAACTCCGGGGCGGCGCAGGGAAGTCGTCCGACCAGCTTGCTCCGGGCATCGCCGACACCGAAGTCGGTAGGATCTTCACTGCGGAACACATAGGTGAGGCAGCGGTAATAGTCCACCGTCCTGAATAGATAGAAGAACCCCTCTTTCTCGAGGACGAAGGGGCATTCGGCATCGGTTCGCCCGGCTCCGAAAATCGGATCGCGATGGACCAGCTTCCAGTCGGACCACTCGATCAGGTCGGTAGATGTGCGCACTACGAAACCGGCGCCTTCCTTCGGTTTTTCGTAGTCGAAGTATCCGGCGTAATAGATGTGCCAGACGCCGCCGGTCCGGATCAGACAGGGGTCACGGGTTTCCCCGGGACCGAGAAAGAGCCTGCTGTTGCCGTCGGGGTTGCGGTGTCGGGTCCAGTTTCGGCCGTCCGTCGAGGTCATCAGGCAGATCTGGTGCAGGCTTGGGTCGGCGGTCTCTCCCGGCGTGTGCGATGCGACACGCTTCCCTGCCGCATCGACGGCCGCCCGGTGGGCGCCGTAGAACATGTAGTATCCTCCGTTTACCTCGACGAAGTAGGGTGACTGTATCCACTCCTGATCGAACCAGTCGTCGATGCTCTCGCCGGCGTCGCGGTCTACTCGCATCATCTCGCCGGTGTCCCGCCATGGGGAGGCGGTGAGGTTCTTTGTTTTCCAATGGTAGAGGACGCGGCCGACCGCCGTACTGCGTACGCATCCCCACAGATGAAAGGTACCCGCCGGATCCCTGACGATATGATGGTCCACAGGGGCGTTATGTTCCCGAGCATCTCCCTTTTCGAATGCACGTCGGTGTGCGTTATCACCGTCCAGTGTGTCTGTGAGATCGGGTGTGGGACCAATCAGCCAATAGTGCCCGTCCAGGATTGGTCTCAGTTTTCTTGCCATCGTGTTTCTCCATACGTGGGCTGTATCTGTTTGTCAGTTATTTGACAACCGCGTGCCTGCGGCTTTTTTATACTGTCCGGGAGTGACTCCCTCTTCGCGCTTGAACGCCCTGATGAAAACGGCGCTCGAGAAGTAGCCGACACGTCCGCTGATCTCCTTGACGGTGAGGTCCGAATCCCGGAGCAGCCGTTTCGCCTCGTCGAACCGTCGCGCCTGCAAACAAGCCGGGATCGTCATCCCGGTCTGTTCCTTGAAGAACCGCGAGATGTATCCGGCATCCATCTCGAACGCGGTCGCCACGTCGTGGATGGTAAGCGCCGGATCGTCGATATGTTCCTCGAGAAAGGCGGCGACCTGATCGCGAAGTTCCGTGTTGTGGCTATGCTTCTGCCGCTCGACTTCCGCACAAACCCGCTGTAGCAGATCGATCATTCGCTCTCGCATGTGCTGCAGCGTTTCGGCGTGGGTGATGGTATGCACCGGTCGGAGTTCGTGGAGAAGAGCGTCCACCGTCGCGGGGTCGAAGTGGTTCAACGCCTTCACCATGGTTCCCGTGAGGTCGAACATGAGGCATCGCGCGCTGTCCGTGGAGAGTTGTCGGCCCTCGGTATTCGTCGCGAGTACCGAGTCTATTGCCGTGGCGGTCGACTCGAAATCTCCGGTCTTGATCGAATTGAGAAGTCGTTCCTCATCCTTCAGGGAGTAATGATAGGTGAATTTTCGCGTCTCCAGTTCGTCGTAGGGGATGATCCGGTCGGTTCCGGCAACGAGGCGGTATTCGAGCGCCTCACTGGCCTCATGGTAGGCGATGGGCAATTCAGAGACCGACCGGTGGACACGGCTCAGGCCGACGGTGAGGGTACAACCGAGGGCCTCCTCGATCCTGGCCTTCCCGGTTTCGGCAACTTGACCGAGTATCCGGCCGGGATGATCCGCTGGGTTGATATGGATGAGAACGGTGGAAATCCCGTTTACTTCCGTATAGTAGGCGTCGATTTCGTCGGAAGCGGCGGACTCGACTGCATGGATGATCGAGAACTCGATCAGAGAGAGTCGTTCCGCCACACTTTTTTTCTCATTCTCTCTTCCGTTGCCGGATACCAATGGGCCCGGTTCGTCGCAAGAGAAGCAGTATACGCCATATCGCTCGGGAGTAAGGGTAAGTCCCAGAGAGTGCAACTCCTTCAATGTCTCACCATTGAACCGTATTCGCCCACGCAGCAGTTCCGTCAACCGTCGCGTGCGGATGATGCCCTTCTGTTGTCCGATCCGGGCACGGTACTCTCGATTCTTTACGAGGGCGTGTGTGATTTCGTCTCTGATATACTCCAGTTCGTTGGTGCCGTCATGGGTCGGCAGTGGTTCCGTCTTTCGAGAACGAAAGAGAGCGACGAGTGTCTCTACCGGACTGTAGTTCCGCTTCGCGAACGCATACGCCACCACCGAGCACAGCAGAATACTAACAACGAGACTGAACAGCGTGAAATTGCGGATGTACCGGGCGCGCTGCCAGAAGATCGTCTCCGGTATATAGAACGAATATCGGAGTGATGTAACCTCCGATTCTGCTACGTATCGGATCATCCCCGAATGGTCCTTCTGAGAACGATTGACACGTTCGTCGATCCGTTGCACCGGCAGCACACGACGGTTACGCCCAGTCGTCGGGTCGGCCTGGACGGCGGATGAGAAGTAGATCACGTCGCGTTCGTTACCGATGGTAAAGTACCCTGCGTTCAGCATGGATACGAGTCTCAGCGATGTGAGGTACTCCTCCAGATCGAGCCTGAAGATGATGAGGGCGGATGGGGTTCGGGAGGTGATCGGAAACGATTGAATGAAAACTGGAACGGCAGTATTGATATCCGCCTGGTTTTCCGGCTGGGTCCGGTTGGATTGTGGTCCGGTCGAGTGTGTCGGTGCCGAGTCGAGGAGCGTGATGAACCCTTGCCGTGGAGCACTCATCCACTCCGCGATTTTCTGTTCGAGATTCCGGTAGGCGGAGCCTTCGATGGCGAAGAACTCCTCCGGGGTCCTATACGCCTCGGAGGTGAGAAAAAAATCCGGCTCCATGAAATAGAGTATCATGCCGTCCATCACACCGGAGGCTATTGAGTAGAAACGCAGGTCGCGCATGAGTGTGTTGATCCTGAGGCGGTGGTATTCGTCGATAGGAGGAGAGCTGTACATCAAGGCTTGTACGCGTTCGTTCAACGCGATCTGCATCGAGAACCGTTGAAGGTCTTCGAACTGCCGGTCTACATCGTCACGAATCTGATTGAGTACGATCCGGTTGGCGGACTCCACCTCACTCCGTACGAAGGATACGGTTCGGAAATAGACCAAACCGGCGATGGCAGTTGGTACCAACAGGGTGACTGCGTACGAAACGAGCCAGGTGCGGAATACGCTACCCTTCATAGAGGCCATATACGGTCCTTACGCCGAGGGACGCCCCCGGCATCCGGCCAGTATACATGAAATTTGCGCTTCCGCCAGTACTTTCGCGTCGGAGAGAGCGGCTGTGGGAAGACCACTCTCGGCCGCTGTATCCCCCGTCTG
>CAZAKE010000168.1:0-10042 GCA_964485495.1 uncultured Spirochaetales bacterium | reverse complement strand
CGCCAGCCTGGAGCGGCTGATGAAGAAGACCTCCTCGGAGTCGCGAGTGTCGAGATGTTCGCGGGCGTCCACCGGGATCTCGGTCCCCTGCATCCGCTTGAACTCGAGGACCCTGGTAGAAGGTATCTTTCCGACCGCCGTGGCTTTCTCGGTAAAACTCACCAGGCTCCTCAAATCATATTCCAACACCTTGGTGCGGATGAACGTTCCCAGCCCTTTTCGATACTCCAGGATCCCCTCGGCCACGAGACATGAGAGCGCCTTGTTGGCCGTGGCGCGTGAGATGCTGAACCGCTCGCCGATCTCCCGCTCCGAGAGAAATTTATCGCCGATGGAGTACTCCTCCTTGTTAATCTCCTCCTTGATGAGGGTGCTCACCTGTTTGTAGATCGGATCTCTGACGATTGTTGTCTGCATTACCGTATGTTTCGACCTCCCTGGCTGAATGCGTCTCGATCAATGTAACCGAAATCGATAATCGTGCCTACCACGTGGCATAGCCACTATACGATACGCACTACCGGTGCGATGGTCAAGCCACATCTTTCGCCACCTCTCATACTCGGTTCATTCCCGACACGAATTCTCCGGGCGTCATTCCTACCTTTTGTCGGAAGAGGCGTCGGAAGTAGAACTCATCCGGATATCCGACTTCGGGTGCCACTTTCTTTACCGGACGTCCTCGTGCGAGAGCGTCCTTGGCATAATTCAGCCGTTCGGCCAGCTGGAACTCCTTCATGCCGCATCCCATCTCCGAGGTGAACAACCGTCTCAGGTGCGTCGTACTCAGGGAAACCAATGATGCCGGCTCAGAAACACGCATCGGTTTCGATATATTCCTCCTGATATATTCCGCAACACGGATCACGCGATAATCGGTGGTCGGATTATCCATCCCGCTCTTGTGAGAGGCGAGATCGGATACCATCTCCTCGAGCACGATTCGCCTCTTCAGGGCGGCGATCGGGCCCCAGTCGTCCATCAACGTGTCGAGTCTCTCATATGCATACAACACCGATGAACCGGCCCCCCGAACGACCGGTTCATCGGGGTCGATGATGCCTGCATGTTCCAGGCGGACCGCCTCAGGCCCTCCCCAGACGACAAACCTGGTGTCCCAACCTTCACCCACCACTGGATTATATCCACTCACCACCTCCGGGAAGACAAAAAGGACATCATCCCGTCCTACTTCCATCTCTCCGATGTTGCCGGAGCAGAAGGTTCCCTTACCGGATACGACGGTTACCACGGCATAGAGACCGAGAATGCGGGGCCGCTCCGCCCCGGTTCCTCCGCTCCCCCCTCCGATGCGGTCTACCCATAGCCCGAGTTCACGTTCCGGTCCGACGGGAGTACGGAACTTTTCCGATCGTATCGGCGAATACCGCCGAATCGCATCGGGTTCCGTACGCTTCCCGATGCCACCGCGAATGTTCGTTTCGTCCATATTAATCATCGATTCTACCATACCGTCCAGAGGGAGTCTCGGTATATGCTATCTATCTATCTATCGATAGACGAGACGCGATAAAATCGAAAACAACG
Source organism: uncultured Spirochaetales bacterium (assembly GCA_964485495.1). Lineage (GTDB taxonomy): Bacteria > Spirochaetota > Spirochaetia > CAZAKE01 > CAZAKE01 > CAZAKE01. The sequence continues at coordinate 8,494 of CAZAKE010000168.1, read as the reverse complement.
GCAAGCTGGAGGCGCCATGATGACACACCGGCAACGATACCTCGAGACCATTCTCTTCGGCAGGCCCGACCGCATTCCGCTGACCCCGGGGAGCGGTCGGCGCTCCACCCGTGAGGCCTGGCACAGACAGGGACTGTCGGAATCCGTCACACCGGCCGACATCCCGGAGCACGCCTACCGAGAGGCAGGCGGTACGCTCGCCTGGCCGAAAGCCGGACCGGGATTCCCGGTGAATGAACGCATGATCCCTTACTTCGAGGAGAAGATACTCGAGGAGCGGGAACGCACCCGGGTCGTGCAGGACTGGAAGGGAAACATCTGCGAGATCAGCAACGAATTCGACACCGAGTATCTCAGGAACGCCATCGACTTCGTGACGCGCCGTTGGATCAAATGCCCGGTGGCATCGCGGGACGAGTGGGAGGCCATGAAGGAGCGATACGACGCGGACACACCCGAACGTCTCCCGGCGGATGCGGAAGAGCTGGGCCGTCGGACGACGGATAGGGATTGGCCCGTGACCCTCCACTTTTCAGGCCCGTTCTGGCAGATGCGCGAGTGGCTTGGGTTCGAAGGGCTCTGCACCGCCTTCTACGACGATCCGGAGATGGTCCGGGACATGGTCGACTTTTGGATATGCCATGTAGCACGGCTCCTGGAACGGGCCTTCGAGCACATCACCCCGGACGAGGTACACCTCTCGGAGGACATGGCCTACAAACGCTTCTCCATGGTATCGCCGGAGATGGCCCGTGAGTTCCTCATGCCGGCCTGGCGGACCTGGGGCGAGATCGTCAGGGAGGCGGGAGTGCCGATCTACGCCATGGACTCGGATGGGTTCATCGGCGAGTTGATCCCCATCTGGATCGAGGCGGGGATACACTGCTGTGACCCCATCGAGGCGGCGGCCGGGAACGACATCAACGCCTTCAGAGATGCGTTCGGACGAAAGATGGCATACAAGGGCGGGGTGGACAAACGAGCCATGGCTGCCGGTGGAGAAACCCTGGAGCAGGAGATCCGGCGCCTCAGACCGGTGATTCGCGACGGGGGTTACATCCCCTCGTGCGACCACGGCATCCCCTCGGATGTCTCCTGGCCCAACTACGTGGAGTACGTCCGGTTGCTTTCGCAGGAGACCGGATGGCTGTGAGAACGCCTTGCGTACGCAGCTACCGTCCGCTTACCGGGACCCCTCAAACGACAGCGGCTGCTTCGAAAACATCTCCTCCTTGAGATCGAGGTAGTAGACGTAGTTTTCCCAGGTGACGTCCGGCGGACAGCGGTGATCGCAGAAGGGGATGAATCCGCCCCGTTCGACGCAGGGAACGAGACTCTCCATGTACTCCGTGATCTCCCTCTTGCCCGCGATCATCTTTATCTTGTCGAAGCCGCCCATGATGCGCAGCTCCGGGCCGAACTGATCGAACAGTTCCTGCGGATGGGCGCACCCCATCACCTCGAAGGGGAAGAGGCAGTTGATACCGGCGCTCAGGAAGCCAGGCATGAGTGGCCGCACGTCTCCGTCGCAGTCGGTATACCAGATGTCGATGTTGTGAGCTTTCAGCTTCTCGCCAATTCTGGCGTAGCGGGGCACCACGACCTCCTCGAAGAATTGTACCGACACAAGGGGGCCGTTCTTGAAGGCGATATCTTCCCATCCGGAGGCGTAATCGAATTCAAAATGCGGTAGGAGCTGGTCAAGCGAGTATTCCGTCAGCCGGCAGGCCGTCTCCACCATGTCCTCCACCATGTCGGGATAGTCGTACATGGCGTATGAAAGCTGCTCCACCGTGAGCATGTTCCGGATCCTGCCGATCATGGAACCGGTGTTGACCCCCAGCGGATAGTCTCTGTCGGCCGGATGCCTGGCCTTGATGGCATCCACGTCGACGACACGGTCGGGATGGTCGATATCGAAGCGCTCCTTCTTGACCTTCTCCCAGTCCTCCGGACCGGTGATGGAGGGCTTGATGTAGTGGGGGATGGTGCTGTGGCCGTCCTTGGGCATCTCGGCATAGAGGCCGTCCTGGTTGATGAGGATCTGTTTGTCTTCGGTTTCGGAGATGATTCGCTCTTCGAACACCGGATGCATCCAGACGACACCGCCGGTTCCGGCCATGCGGTCGAAGTTGAAGAAGACGTTCGCGTCTGCCTCCGTTCTGATGCCGTTCTTCACAAACGCATCCCAGGTGGTGTAGTTCTCCTGCCAGTACCCGAACTCCCGGTTGAAACAACGGTCCACCGGCTTGTAGTGCATCTGGTTGTTGAATCGCTCCCGGTCGGTCATCGTCCCGGGCCACTTGTCTCGGATCGGTTGTATGCTCATACGGTTCTCCCCCTTTGTATCAAATGGAATCAATCGCATAATAGCATTTTTCACCGGTGGAGGAATGGAAAAAACCCCGATTTTATGGAGAATTCTACGAATACCTGATAGAATTGTATCGACATGACAGCGATACGGTATCCGATAGATCCCGATTCCCTCTCGCCGGTGGTGAACCGGGCCCACATGAGCACGAATGAGAAGGGGTTGTCGATTTCGTGGCGGGTGATTGAGGATTTTGAATTCGTGCTCTTCACCCGGGGTTCCGGACGATATCGCATCCGGTACCGGGCGGCCTACCGCGGGCGTTGACTCGATACGGAAATAGTAGCCACGGAAGTGCGTGTGGATTCGATGAGAAACACAGGAAGCACGCGTCGAACAGCTTGCAACATGCCTCCCATATTGATATAATTAAATATATAAATGTGTTGATTCGAAGGCGTGTGTAAACGGTGCCGTCACCCACCTCGACGCGCACGAGGCACGCCGACCGACAAAAACCATAAAGGAGTCATCATGATCTACAGGACCTACGGAAAAACCGGGAAAGAGGTATCGGCACTCGGATTCGGCGGAATGCGCTTCGGCGATGTCGACGACCACGACAAGTGCGTCGAGATGATGGTCGAGGCCGCCCGGGGCGGTGTCACCTACTTCGATACAGCCCCAGGATACTTCCAGGGAAAGAGCGAGACGGTATTCGGCAAGGGCCTCGCGGAGCTGCGCAGACAGAACCTACCCTACTACTGCGCGTCCAAGACCTTTAAATCCAACGAATCGGATATCAGAAAAGAGATCGAGGCGCAGCTCGAGCGGCTCAAGCTCGATCACATCGACTTCTACCATATCTGGTGCATCACAAACCTGGAGAACTGGCAGGAGCGCAAGAAGGACGGCGTCCTCGAGGCATTTCAAAAGCTGAAGGACGAGGGGCTCATCAAGCATATCTGCGTCTCCAGCCATCTGATCGGCGACGAGATCAAGGAACTCCTGATGGAGGGAGTGTTCGAAGGTGTCCTCTTCGGCTACTCGGCCTACAACTTCAACACCCGTCAGGCCGCCTTCGACGCCATCACGGCCCACAACCTGGGTTGCGTGGTCATGAACCCCTTGGGCGGCGGATTGATCCCCCAGAACCCGCAGCTCTTCGATTTCATCAAGACCCAACCCCAGGAGACGGTAGTGGAGGCGGCACTACGGTTCCTTATGGCGCACGAAGAGATCACGGTGAGCCTGGTTGGATTCCAGACTATCGAACAGGTGCGGGAGGCGCTGTCGGCGGTGGAGGGATACAAGCCGATCTCCGAGGCGAAGCTGACCGAGATGCGGAAAAACGTCTCGGCGTCCTTCGAAGGCGTGTGCACCGGCTGCCAGTATTGCGACAATTGTCCGGAGGGAATCGCCATCCCCCAGCTCATGGACGCCTACAACCAGAAGATCCTCGGCGGTGACGACCAGCAGATCCTCAATCGACTGAAGTGGCACTGGGGCGGCATGTCTCACGAGGAGGCCGCGAAGTGCGTAGAGTGCGGCCGGTGCGAGGAAGAATGCACACAGCATCTGAATATCATCGAGCGGCTGAAGGAGATCGCAGCCTTACAGCCGGAAAATGCGTAACTCTGTAGCCATACGGCGCGTGTCGATCGTACAAAGATAGATGCGGAGACGAATGGGGACCGCCGCGGCGGTCCCTGCACTGATTATTACGGTTGCCGCCTTCGAGGCCTGGTATCTCACCGCAGACCCCTTCGGATTCGAGAAGGGAGTGGGAGATCCGGCAGCCTGGGGGTTGATCGCGGTCGGCCTGATCTGGGCTGTCCTTCTCGCGATTCCCATGACCCGGCGGGCCGGAGCGGTACGGTATGCCGCCGCGGAGTTGTTGGCAGCGTTGGGTTTGATTCTCTTTCTTTACGCCTATATATTTGCATCCAACGCCAACATGGACTATGCCAGGAGGTTCGCCGAGACGACCGGCAACCTGCGGCTGGCTCCGGATACCCGGCTCGAGAGGCTGGACGCCTCGATCCGGTACGTACCACTGATCCTGCCGCCGATGCTCCACCTGGCGGTGCTGCGGATCCGACAGATCCGGACCCGTTTCACAATCCAGGCGGTGGCCCTGCCGTTGGTGGTGATTTCGGCGCTGCTGCACGCCCTCTCGTTTCCCTCTTTCGTGGATCCGGAGGGATGGGGATTCCTGGGTTTCCTGTGTATGGTGCCGTTGTACGTCGTCCTCTTCTCAACCCGGACGAAGTACGCCCTCTTCTATGTACCGTTGTTCGGCGTGCTCCAGGGGCTGGCGGGAAATTTCTGGCTCGGGACCTTCCACCTCATCGCCCTGCAGATCATGACGGTGGTGTATATGGTGCAGCACCTGCTCCTCGCCGTGGTGATCTCGCCGTTTCTGAAGACGAGGTACCGGACCGTCCTGATAGCCGCCGGGTGGCTGCTGTTCGACTTCTTCCGATCGAAGGGATTTCTCGGCTTCTCCTGGGGGATGCTGGGAACCACCCAGTATCGTAACCTGCCGCTCATACAATTCGCGTCGGTCACCGGGGTGTGGGGGGTGAGTTTCCTGCTCTATTTCGTAAACTCGCTGACGGCGGACCTGCTGCTGACGCGGCGTAAGGCACGGATGGACCCACTGTACGCCTGTGCCGTCCTCCTGATGTTCGCGTCCGGGTTCGGCGGAATCAGGCTGTGGCGTGAGGCAACGGCGGGACCGTCTCGGGAGGCGACCACCGACGAGAAATCCCGACCCTGGACCATCGCGCTCATCCAGCAAAACAGCGATCCCCGGAAACACGACTACGCCGAGACGTTCGAGAAACTCGTCGACCTGACCGACGCCGCCATGGAATCCCAGCCTGACCTGGTCGCCTGGTCGGAGACCGCCTTCGTTCCCAACATCCGGCGGTGGGGAAACGAGCCTCCCGACAGCTCCTCCCTCGCACGACTGACCCACCGGTTTCTCGAATACCAGCGGTCACTCGGGACCTGGCTCCTCACCGGTAACGACGACTACGAGCGGATAGAGACCGACGAGGGAATCGTCCGGAAGAATTACAACGCCGCGATCCTCTTTGCACCCGACGGGACCAGGATGGAGACCTACCACAAGATCAACCTGGTTCCGTTCACGGAGGACTTTCCCTACGAAAAACGGTTCCCCGGGTTCTACACCTTTCTACAATCCTACAAGGTCTCTCTCTGGGAACGGGGAACGGAGCGGGTCATCTTCACCCATCCCCGGTTTTCCTTCTTCACTCCCATCTGCTTCGAGGACGGATTCCCTCACGACATACGCAAGTTCGCCGCCGCCGGAGGCGACATCATCCTCAACCTCTCCAACGACTACTGGTCCCTCTCCGAGGTGGAGGCCGCACAGCACTACGCCGGGTCGGTGTTCCGGGCTGTGGAGACCGGGCTGCCCCTCCTCAGGTCCACCGCCTCGGGAGTCACCTGCCACGTAGAGCCCACCGGCCGGCCGGCAGCCTCTTTGCCGGTATACGAAGAGGGCTTCCTCGTCGTCCGTGTCACTCCCCGATCACCGAGGCGGACCCCGTATGTGCGGTTCGGCGACTGGTTCCCGTGGTTGATCCTGTTGATCGCGGTCGTGTTTTCGATCATGAAGACACCTACGAAAAACCGAACAAACTACAGCGGTTCGCCAAACGTTCCCATTCAATAGTCAACGCGTTTTGAACGTGCCGCACGGGATCGAGTTTTTATTCCTCTTCTCTCCGTGTGGTGAGTTCGGATATGGACGGCTCCGTCGACATCGTTGCGTAGGACCGTATCCGCCCGTGGAGATTGGCCAGGAATCGCTCGATCCGCCATTCGATCCCCTCCCGGTAGCCTTCGAGGGAGAAGAACATGTCCACATACCACGCGAATTTCAGCTGGGCGGTGAAGCGGATGAGCGCGCCGCCGGACTGCTCGTAGAGCACATATTCGAGGGCGGCGTATTCGACGCCGGTGGGCTCTTCGGCCAACACGATGTAGGTGACCTCCTCCTGATTACCCCGGGGTTCGAACTCCACCACCTCCAACTCGACCGTGTTTCCGTACGAACCGAAGGGCTTTCGCAGGTTGATGTCGTATACCACCGTCATGCTGCAGGCCGTCTCGTCGTAGGCGATATCCTTCAACAGCCCGATGCTGTCGGTAGAGTTCGGGTCGGTTCCGTCCAGCCCCGCCAAGGCCCACTCCCGGTAGGTACCGAAATCGTTGATGATCGCCGAGACCGTCGAGAGCGGCCTGCGGACTTCGACGTACCCTCTGGTGATGTAGATCCGGTTCCGGTCCTTGATGGTAATCAGGTCTCGGGTGATAGGGGCCGCGTCGCGGGGTTCTGAGAGTAGCGGCAGGGAGATCAGCACACCGAGAACGATGATGAGTAGGTATTCGAGTTGAATTGCTCGTACGGTTCGCATCGAGCATCGCTCCTTCGCTACGGTGATCCGTCGCCGCCGATCGTTCGATGACACTATATACAGTATGGAATTAATTTTCCACAATTTTCGGATCAGTACATTCTACTTACTTTTCGAATTTCTGAGGTGGTGGAGAGATTTCGCTCCACGGTATATACTTGCGTTTTCTCGGGAGATAGAGAGAACGCTCCCGATACGCATCACAGTCGACTATCACGAGGTGGAATATGCAATACAGGACGCTTGGTCGAACACGGCTGAAGGTCTCCGAGGTGAGTTTCGGCGCATGGGCGATAGGCGGAGGCTGGGGGCCTCAGGAAGATTCGGAATCCCTGGAAGCCCTCGAGACCGCCTTGGATGCAGGGGTCAACCTGATCGATACTGCCGCAGGCTACGGAAATGGGAAGAGCGAGCGTCTGATCGGATCGGTCTTGGAGAGACGGAACGTCGCGGACGATATCTATGTGGCGACGAAGACCCCGCCGACTCCCGGGCCGTGGCCTCCCACGCCCTACTGCGATCAGGATGAGCGGTATCCTGCTGAGTACCTACGAACCAGTGTCGAGGAGCGTCTGCGTAACCTCGGAGTAGACCGGATCGATATCCTCCAACTCCATACCTGGACCCGCGCCTGGAATCGAGTCCCCAGGGCATTGGATACGCTCAAGAAACTGCAGCAGGAGGGAAAGATAGGGTTCATCGGCATCTCTACTCCGGAACACGATCAGAACGCCCTGATCGGCCTGATGCGACAGGGCTACTTGGATGTGATCCAGGTGATCTACAATATCTTCGAACAAGAGCCGGCGGCGGAACTGCTGCCTACGGCTGAGGCGCATAACGTCGGAGTAATCGTGCGCGTGGCGTTCGACGAAGGAATTCTCACCGGAAAATACGGAGAGGGCCATCGCTTCCCTGAAGGAGATTTCAGGCGGAGATACTTCTCCGGTGATCGGCTGAAACGGGCTGTCGGACGGGTCAACGCTATTCGTGAAACCCTCGACGGCACCGGATGGGATCTCCCCCGTGCCGCACTCAAATTCGTACTCGCACATCCGGCGGTGAGTACGGTGATCACCGGGATCAGGAACACCTCGCAGGCGAAGATGAACACCGCCGTCTCCGACGAGTCCGACCTGCCTGCGGAGTTGTTGGAGAAGCTGCGGGAATGCCTATGGCGCCGCGGCTTCTGGTACGACGGCAAATGACGGTGAACCGTCGGTAACATGAACTCACATCCTGCAGCACGCTCGCCCTCCGGCTCAGAGGGCGATTCCGGTAACGGACGGCTCCTCACCGTACTCATGGCCCCGTTCCTCGCAATCGCGTTGAACCTCTCGATGTTCACGGTGGCACAGCCGGCCATTCGGATCGCTTTCGGGATGCGGGCGGACACCACCTCGTGGATCATGACGGCATACCTCCTGCCGTACCTGATCCTGATGCCCCTCTACGGACAGTGGGGCGATTTCCTCGGTAAGCGGACGATGCTGATCGCGGGACTCTCGTTGTACGGCTTCGGCACAGTCTGCATCCTCCTCGCGCCGAGTCTCGCGTTCCTCTTTCTCGGGAGGGTGCTCCAGGGGATCGGGTCCGCCTCGGTGAATCCCATGTGCCTGGCCATCATCATGTCGGTGTTCCCGTCGGACCGGCGGGGCAAGGCTCTGGCCTCATGGAATTCCATGGGACCGATGATGGGGATGGTAGGCCCCATCCTGGGAGGGTT
>CAZAKE010000167.1:0-10100 GCA_964485495.1 uncultured Spirochaetales bacterium | reverse complement strand
TGGATAGAGCGCTGCCCTCCGGAGGCAGAGGTCGTGGGTTCGAATCCCGCCGTGCTCATTTTTGTACTATTTATCTCTTAACACACGATAATCACACACGATACCGGTAAAATCCGTGGTGAAAAGATGGCCGATACGATCACATTTTTATATACAAAGAGTAGGAACCACCGTACAATAGCCGCCAACGGTGCTCAAGGCGGTATCACGCCGAGGGGAGACTTCAAGATCGATTTCTTCCTGGAGGCTAACGCATTACCCGAAACTATCCAACATTCTCTCACCCCGGATGGGCTGGGTCCTGAGATCGAACGATCACCCGGCGATACGAGGATTGAGCGGGAGATGCAACTCAGCGTAATAATGTCGCCGGCTCAGGCGAAGAGTCTCGGCCAGTGGCTGCTGAATCGTGTATCCGCGTTTGAAAAGGGTGGAAAGAACCCCTAAACCGTGTGGCAATGCGCCCTGTTGATTTCTTCCCCTTCAGGTTTCCCGAAATTGAGGACTCGTTCCGAATCATTGAGGTTGGAAACGTGTTCGTTGACCAATCACGACGAACTTAGTACAATGCCGTGAATAAAAAAGTACCGTTTGGGTAGCCCCGAGGTGTTCTACGGTTTTTGTATCCGATACCGCACAGGGAAACGGGTACATACCGGCCGAGAAAGCGTCATCGAAACCGTACGGTTCGTGGTGTTCGGATCAAGCCCCTAGTCATATCAGGTACACATGCAGGAGGCAATAATGAAAGCGACAGATATAAACAGACGCGAACGTGAGATAAAGCGTGCCCAGAAAAAACAGGAACGCCTCGAACGAAAGAGTTCCAGAGAGGAGATGACGGTAGGTGATTACATCAAGGAGCTCTTTGACTACTTTTTCTACGATGAGGAGAAGATCTTCAATATCGAGGTAGACGAACGGATCCTGGAAGTTTTGGAGAACATGAAGGAAGATCTACCGAAAGATACGTGGGAAACGGTAATACGAAAGGCCGTAAAGAAGACCAAAGTGAAAGCCAAAGAACCGGCTGTGAAGTCGCTGCTTGAACTGATGGAGTAGTCCAACCGAGATAATTCTGCAAGCAATAGACAGCTGATCGAATCACAACTAGATTCGGCACCCAAATTACGGAAGGAGCGTAACAATGGAGAAACTGAAGATCGGTATCGTCGGAATCGGCGGAATGGGAGGGAATCACGCAGGGCAATTCATTCGCAACGAGATTCCGGAGGCCGTTCTCACCTCAGTCTGTGATGTGAATCCGGACCGACTGGAATGGGCACGGAACACACTCGGTGAGAAGGTGGTACGTTTCGATGACGCGGATGAGTTTTTCGCGAAGGCCGATATCGACGCGGTAATCATCGCCACACCCCATTACGATCATCCGCCCTTGGCGATCCAGGGTCTACAGAAAAAGCTCCACGTCCTCATAGAGAAACCGGCCGGAGTCTACACGAAACAGGTGCGCCTGATGAACGAGGCGGCGGAGAAGAGCGGTACCGTGTTCGGCATCATGTACAACCAGCGTACCAAGCCGATCTACCAGAAACTCAAGGATCTTGTAGAAAGCGGAGAAATCGGTGAACTGAAGCGTACCAACTGGATCATCACCAGCTGGTACCGGTCACAGAGTTATTACGATTCCGGCGGCTGGCGCGCATCATGGGCCGGTGAGGGCGGTGGCGTGCTCCTGAATCAGGATCCCCATCAACTGGACCTGTGGCAGTGGACCTGCGGGATGCCGAAACGTGTCCGCGCCTTCTGTTACTACGGAAAGTATCACGACATAGAGGTCGAGGACGACGTCACCGCTTTCGTGGAATACGAGAATGGCGCCACCGGCGTGTTCGTAACCACCACCGGCGATGCTCCCGGCACGAATCGCTTCGAGATCTCCGGCGACCGCGGTAAGATCGTCATCGAAAACAACGAGTTGATCTTCTGGCGCCTCCGTGTTCCGGAACGTCAATTCAACAAAGAATACAGGGGTGGTTTCGGGCAACCGGAGTGTTGGAAATCCGATGTCCCGATCAAGGGCGAGGGGCTTGATCACCTAGGCATATTCCGGAATTGGGTCGATGCAATTCGAAACGGTACCAAGCTCCTCTCACCGGGAGAGGAGGGAATCCGCGGTCTCTCGATCTCCAACGCCATGCACCTGTCGTCCTGGATAGACGACTGGGTCGATATCCCGATAGACGAAGACCTCTTCTACCGAAAGTTACAGGAGAGGATACAGGACTCTACCTTCAAGAAGAGTGGGTCGTCGAAGACGCTTGATGTGACCGGCTCCCATTGACCGACGCTGCGGATGATTTCCGTAGAAACCTGCTTCAGTATTTCGCGTCAGTATTTCGCGTCGGCGAATTCAACCCATCCGCCGGCGCGGACCAGTTTCTCGTCGAATGGCGAGATCGTAAAATCGAGAACGAACTCATCCTGTTCTGTGTCATTGAGCCGAACCGAGATCTTCTTCGTGTCCAAGTCTGCCGAAATCTTGAGACCGGTACTCTTCGATCCTCCGGCAGCGAACAGGCGGTCGATCTGATCGCCGGGTAGTTCGACCGCCATCATTCCGCAGTTGAACATGTTCTGTCTGAAGATCCGTGCGAAATTCTCGGCAATCACCAGGGTGATTCCGTTCGCCTCCAGCGCCCAGGGGGCGTGTTCCCTGGAGGAACCGCATCCGAAATTTTTCCGGGTGACGATTACAGACGTACCGTGGATATCCCGATCGGGATCGAACCCCTCCAACACGAGGTCTTCGAGCAGATGGGGTCCCAGGGCCTGCTTGGAGATTTCGGTGAGGTATTTAGCGGGAATGATCTCGTCGGTGTTGATATCCGATCTGTCGAGAAACAGAATTTCTCCTTCAAAGGTTCTCATCGTATCCTCCTACAAAAAATCCCGCGGATCCGTGACCGTGCCGCGAATCGCGGTGGCCGCCGCAGTTGCGGGGCTCATGAGATGGACCATACCGCCCTTTCCCATCCGTCCGTTGAAATTTCGGTTCGTCGTTGAGGCGCACACCTCACCCGAGGCCAGTACGCCGTTGCTCATCCCAAGGCACGCGCCGCAGGTCGGATTGGTGACACAGAACCCTGCGTTCATGAAAACCGTTAAGAGACCGTCTTTCATGGCACGTGCGTAAATGTCGGGAGTGGCCGGCGACACGATACCACGGACACCGTCGGCGATACTTCGGTTCTTCAGAATATTCGCGGCTATCTTCAGATCTGAGTAGCGACCGTTGGTGCAGGATCCGATGTAGACCTGGTCTACTACCGTGCCGTTCATCTCCGCCGCTTTTCTTATCTGGTCGGGTTTGTACCCTACCGTAACTACCGGTTCGAATGTTGCAGCGTCCATGGTTACCGTTTCGGAATAGTTCGCATCCGGATCAGCAGCCCATCTTCGGTACTCGCTGAGTGCCGTCTCCTTGTCGGTGAACTCTGACTCGATGAAAGGCCAGAGATATTCCACGGTCGTCATGTCGGGGTTGCAGATGCCGCTGGTTGCTCCGGCTTCGACCGCCATATTGCATAGGGTCATCCGTTCCTCCATATTCATGGCATCCACGGCGTCGCCGCAGAACTCGATCACCTTGTCGGTACCACCGTTGACGCCCAGTCTCGCGATGACCGAGAGGATCACATCCTTTGCGAAGACACCGTTCGGGAGTTTCCCCGCTATCTCGATTTTAATCGATTCGGGTTTCCTGAAGGCACAAACCCCCTTCAAGATTCCCACTTCGAGGTCGGTAGTCCCTACGCCGGCGGCGAAAGCCCCGAAGGCGCCGTGGGTGCAGGTGTGGGAGTCACCCATAATCACGGTGTAGCCGGGTCGGACGAACCCCTTCTCCGGAAAGATCGCATGGCATACGCCATTTCTCCCTATGTCGAAGAAATCCCGAATTTGATGTCGTCGTGCCCACTCTCTGAGGATCTTTCCTTGCACGGCGGTCTTGGAGTCTTTCGCCGGTGTGACGTGATCGATCACCGCCTTGATCTTGGCCGGATCGAAAACTCTGTCCTTTCCACGCCGCATCAGGTCATCGATGGCGGTGGGAGTCGTAATCTCATGACAGAACACCGCGTCCAAACCGAGGACGCTCACGTCCTCGGCAGGGGTGTCGATGAGATGCGCATCGAAGATCTTCTCGGCAACAGTCTGGCCCATTTCTCTCCTCCAGTGTCGTATCGGACTTGTCTCGGCTCTTATAAACTAAATTAAACTAAATTAAACTAAATTAAACTAAACGAACGTGTCACCAACGTGTCTATATCCCCGCCGTTTCCTTGAAAATCCGGGGCGGTGAGAACGCCCAAACGGCACACAGGTGGGAGTCGCCGGGGTTCTTCAGTACGTGAGGAATGTCTGACCTGAACGAAATGCTATCTCCGGCTTCGAGCCGGTACACCTCGGTTCCGTAGATGAACTCTCCCGCTCCCTCGGTGATGATTCCCGTCTCCAGTCCACCGTGACCGTACTCGATGCGTCCCTTCTCCTTGCCCGGCGGCACCTGTAGGAAAAGAATCTCGAATGGGGAAACCCCGTCGTCCTGATCGATAGATGCCGCCATGTGGTAGACCACTTCTCCGAGGACGATACCGGCACGTTCGGAGCGGCGGACGATCCGGACATCCCTGGCCCGATCCGGCTCGTGGAACAGATATTCCGGATCGACGTCGAGCGCATCCGCGATGGCGATGAGGGTATCGACCGACGGGGAAACCCTATTGCGCTCGATCTGCGAGACCATGCTTTCACTCACACCGGCCCTGGCCGCTACCTCCTTGAGAGTATAGCCTTTCCGTTCCCTGACGACGCGGAATTTATCTCCAAATCGGTATCGCGCAGCAGACTTTAACAATAGTAAAGCTCCTTAAGTATTTATAAAGTATGAGGGCCGAATTGTCAAGCAGGTCGGGGCTATGTCGGCTCAGCTGCGATAATTTTGCAAGTCATAACCATACGGAGAAGCGTCTTTACTGGAGGATGAAGCGGAGTTCAGGGAGTCCGAATCTGAGACAATATCTCGGGAAGGTACTCGAAGAGGTAATCCAGATCTTCTCGTACCGTGTCTCGCCCGAAGCTGAACCGGACGGTGCCGTATCGTTCGGTACTCATGCTTCTATGTGGGTGCGCAGCAAGGTTTGCACCAACTCCTTTACCGATGGGGTTCGGATACCCAGCATGTTTTGAATTATGATGCCGTCTATCGACATGAGGATCGTCTCTCCGAGAACGCTGTGATCTTTGTCGTCATGAAAAACTCTCGATAGCCCGGCGTTGAGCATCTCCTTCCATTGCCGATACGTGTCCTTGTACCGGCTCAGGAGAGGCTGGTTGTTGGTCAGCGCCTCGTGGATGAGATAATGGTGCAGCTTTCCGCGCTTGCTCGTGCCGAGGATTATCTTCACCACTACCACGAGAATTTCTTCCGGCGAACGCTCGTCCCCCACCGTATCGATCCATTTCATCAAATTTTCGGTTATCCTGCCGACATGGTGTTCGGTGATCTCATAGATGAGGTCCGCCTTGGATGAGTAGTAATAGTAGAGCGTTCCCTTGCTGATGCCAACCTCGTTGGCGATGTCTGAGAGGCTGATATTCTGAACGCCCTTGCTGATGATGAGTCTTGCGGTGGTATCGAGGATCTTGCGACGATTGTCGAGGGTTTGCCGGCGCGGCTTATTCTTCCGACGCCTCTTCTTCTCTCCGGTTCCTTCTTCGGTATCCTTCGGACTCATACGCCTATTTTGCTCCGGCATTCTCGGCGAAACGCATGTCTACAAACTCCTCGAGGTCGATTTTCCCCGACATCGCTGAGATCTCGTTTGTCAGGTAGTTCTGCATGGTCTCGAGATCATCAATGACCGGTTTCAGTGAATCGGTGGTAACCCGATCAGGTGGTTGAGTGAGAACGGACCGTATCACGTCGAGATCCTGACCGAGAAACACGGACCCTACTTTTGCCGCGATCTCCGGCTTCTCCTGTATGAGGAACCCGGAGTTCACGAGGCTGTCGGTGAATTCCTGAATCGCTTCCGGATTCGACTCGATGAGAGATTCTTTAGCGACTACGACACAGCAGGGGTGATTCGGCCAGATATCCTTCGAGAGTATAAACTCATTACCGAGTCCGGCCTTGACGACCTGCGAGCCATATGGTTCTGCTACGATGTACCCGCCTATTTCACCGTCCTCATCCCACTCGATGATCTGCGGGATTTGGGACGGAGCGACGACTTCGAATACCACATCCCTACCGACTCCCGTCTCCAGGCCTTTTTCGGTAAGTAGGCGATTAAACAGCATATGATGAACCGAGAGATGATAGGGAATAAGGACCGTCTTGCCCTTGAAATCCTCGATCGTCTCTATCCCGGCATGCTTGTTGGTGACGACAATACTACCGTCTTTGTGGCTGAACAGGATGAGCTTGAGGGCCTCTCCGGAGTGAAACAACTCCATCGCATAGGGGGCGAGCATGAAGGCGATGTCGATGGTCCCTTCCGTCAACGCCTCGCCGATGCTGTTCCAACCGGTCATCGCCTTGGTCTCGAGGGTACAATGCTCGAAAACCTCGGTACCCTTGGCGAGTTTCGCCTTGGTGACACCCAGAATGAGATGATCGGTGATCTTGAGGTGTCCTATTTTTAACGGGATTTTGGATGCCATGTGGGTACCTCCAATTTCCTTATAGTAACCGAGTCGTAAAAAGTCAAGGATTTTGACTTCTTAGCGCGTATTTCACCCTGTCTCCGGCGTACGACACCAAATGAAGCCCGGATTCAGACTTGATTCCGATACTATTTTCGTATACAAACACAATGAATATGTTGAAAAAAATAGGGTTGCCGAGAACCCTGTATTACTACTCCCATTATAGTTTGTGGGAGACCTTTCTTCGTGAACTCGGATTTGATCCGATCCTGTCGGCGCCGACTTCTACCCGGACCGTGCAGCGGGCCGGAGTAATCTCCGAATCGGAGCACTGTCTGCCGATGAAACTATTCGACGCACATCTCGAAGAGATAACGGGGAGTTGCGACGCCGTACTCGTTCCGAGGTATCACTCCTCGATGCGTGGCCACATCTCCTGTCCGAAGATGGGAGCGATGCCCGATGTTGCCGCGATAAAAACCGAAACGTTGGTAGTATCGTGTACCGTCGATGTCCGCAGGCGGTCGATGAAATCGACACTCATTCGTCTTGGAAAGACTCTCGGGAGCGGAAGACGGCACGCCGCTGCAGCCGCCCACCGTGCCCTGGAGGCGTTCGAACGTGGGTACGATACGGACGATACCTTTCGGGATACCGGAAACAACCGCTTTCTCATCATCGGACATCCCTACGTAGTCCACGACGAGTATTTCAGCGGACCGGTGATCAGGTCTCTAGAAGAATTAGACGCCGAATATGGCAGGATGTCTTTCGGGTATCATCTACACAAGGATTTCGATCCACGCATTCCGGTTGAGGAAGAGTACGTACGGTGGGATACCTCGAGAGAGATGCTTTCTGTGATACGACACGCGGACACCCGCCGAACTTCCGGGATTATTCATATGAGTTCCTTCAACTGCGGGTGCGATTCGGTATTGACCGACGTATTCCGTCGAGAGGCACAGGCAGTGGGTGTGCCCTACATGGTGTTGGTATTTGACGAGCATACCGCTCGTGCGGGAATCGAGACGAGAATCGAGGCGTTCGTGGACTCGATTCGGTGGCGCCGATCGAGACAGGGGTAACCGATGTCGCGGAAGCATGTAGAAAAATATCATGGGACGGGAAATTGGTAGCAGTGCCGAATTTCGGAAACTATACGATCGCGTTTGCCGCCGCGGTTGAAGGCCTCGGGGTTCCCGCGTGGTCGAGTGCGACGACCGCCGAAATCATGAAGCGAGGGTATGCGTTCGCTCCGGAATCGGCCTGTTTGCCGTTCAAGGCGAGTCTGGGACATTTCATGCAGGCCGCCGCCGAAGGTGTACGCTATGGGATCATCGTCAACAGCATCGGCACCTGCCGTCTCCGGTACTACCGGCACACGCAGCAGGAACTCATCGATGACGCCGGGCTCGATATGCAAATCTTCGGGCTCGGATATGACGGATTCAAGCCTCCTGTCGTACGATATTTCGATCCGAGTCTGCGGACATTTCTGGCCGGCGTCCGACTTGCACTCAAGAAACTCGTCGTGATCGATCGGATCGAATTGCGGACCTGGCAGCGTAGGGCTGTGGAACGTGATCCCGGTGAGACCTCGCTGATTGCGGATAGGTGTTTCCGAGACCTATCCGAGGCATCCTCGCCGAAGGAGATCAGGATGATCGCCGACGATATCGATAGGCGATTCGATCGTATCGTCATCGACCGGGGGAAAACTCCGAAGAGAGTCGCCCTCATCGGCGAAGCATCGGTACTTCGTGATCCATACCTGAACCACAACATCGAAGCCATCTTCGGCGGCCTTGGCGTCGAGGTGTTCAACTTCTTTCTTCTCGGCGCGGAATTGCGGAAGATCTTCAATCTCGAATTCGGCTCTCCCTATTCCAGGAGACGGATGCGGGCCTTGGCGGCACCATATCTCGGATCGCTGGTCGGTGGACATGCGCTTGAATCGGTCGCCAACCTGATCCGCAGCGTCAAGGAGGGATACGATGGTGTGGTACATGTCTGTCCGACCGGCTGCATGCCGGAAATCAGCGTCCGGCCCATCATTCGTCACGTCGCGGCGGAATACGGTATACCGCTGCTGGAGTTGTCCTTCGACGAACACACGAGTCATACCGGCATCGTCACCAGGGTCGAGGCATTCACGGATATCGTGGAACAACACGCCGACCTCTCCGGGAGGATAAAAAGATGAGCGAAAAGGTTCTTCTCGGCATCGACGTCGGTTCGATCAGCACGAACGCAGTCGTCATGAGTCGTGAGGGGAAGATGCTGCGGGAGCTGTATATCCGGAGTGAAGGTGATCCCATTCGATCGATGCAGGCGGCTATGCGCGACCTGAATTCATCCCTGCCGTCGAGTTCGGAAGTTACCGGAGTATGTGTGACCGGGAGCGGACGGAATCTAATCGGAGCCCTCATCGGGGCCGACATAGTCAAGAACGAGATCATGGCTCACGCGATCGCCTCAATTCACAGTATGCCGGCGGTGCAGACGGTCTTCGAGATAGGTGGTCAGGACAGCAAGGTGACTATCATCCGTGATGGGGTCGTGGTGGACTTCGCAATGAATTTGGTGTGTGCCGCAGGGACCGGGAGCTTTCTCGATTCGCAGGCGAAACGGTTGGGGATCCCCATTCAGGAAGTAGGGGATAGGGCGGTTCGATCGGAGAAGCCTACCGATATAGCCGGAAGATGCACGGTGTTCGCCGAGTCGGATATGATCCACAAGCAGCAGATCGGGTATGCACAAGACGACATCCTCATGGGATTGTGTCACGCGTTGGTACGGAACTATCTGAGCAATGTCTGCCGTGGGAAGGAGCTTACGCCGCCCTTCATGCTTCAAGGCGGGATCAGCGCCAATTTGGGTATTCGACGGGCATTTAGCGAGGCCCTTGGAGCGGAGATCCATGTTCCCGAACATAACATGGTGATGGGAGCCTATGGGGCAGCGCTGATAGCGGGTAACAACGGAAATGGAAAGACGTCGTTCAGAGGATTTGAAATCGGTGATCACGAGATTCGTACCTCGACATTTTCCTGTTCCGATTGTGCAAATAGATGTGAAATAATACAAATGGTCGATTCCGGGACGGTTGTAGCGGGCAGCGGAGGCCGTTGCGGGAAGTGGGAAAAGGGGTACACGGGGAGTGATGCAGATGCGCGTTGAGAGGGTCCGAGAATTCATCGATACAACGGCTGAGATCCAACGGTATAACTCTAACAAAATCCAAAAAAAGGAATATACGGTTGATCTTTCGGATTATTGTGATATGCTCATATGGTATGCCTACTGGAGAGGCTGAAGGCGGTACCGAACGGTACGATTGGATGTAGGGTATCTGATGATACATGGATGGATGCGTCTATCCTCCGATCGACCGTCGGTAGTGCACCCTCCGGGCATACCCA
>CAZAKE010000166.1:0-10282 GCA_964485495.1 uncultured Spirochaetales bacterium | reverse complement strand
AAGCCGGGAACGTCCCCATCAAGACCTGCAAGGAAATGATCGACTACTACAAGTAAGAGTCGTTTCCGCTTAATCCCGTAGCCTCGCCCAATTCCCGCTTAATCGCGCGGGACATTCGGCGGGCTTCGGAAGCCAAAGCATCCGATACTACCCGTCCGCGCCCGTCCACTACGGCCACGCGGGCGGGTACTTTTATTCGCCCGCGGAATTCGGCGTGGGCGGTGCCGTCGGCGTCCTTGGTGACGAATATGCCGGTTCCCGCCCGGGCGGGATCGGCGCCGAACAGGAAGGCGAGGAACCTTTGAATTTCTTCCGGGGGCAAGTCCCGCCAGTCGCGGTCCAGGTGTTCGGACGCCAATTGAAGGCGGACTAAAGCGGCTTGTTCTTCGCTCTCAGCGAGGGTCGGGAAACGCGACAGTTCATCTTCCGCTTGGCGAAGGGTCTTCTCGGCCCGGGCCTTCTCGGCTTTCAACTGGTCTTGTTTCTCCAACAATATCCCGACGTCAGCCCCTCCTGCTATCGCGTCCACGAGGTTCGCAATTTGTTTATCCACGTGGCGAAGGGTCTTGTCCGCCTTCGTTTTCTCGGCTTCCTTCGCTTCGCGGTCTTCGTCGGAAGGCAGGGCGGCGCGGACGGCTTCGCGGAAGGCGTCCGGGTCCACGAACATGCCGAAAAGGAAATCCAAGACCGCATCCTCCAACGCCTCCCCCCGTACGCTGTTGAAGGAACATTCGGGCGAATAATGCCGGTAGTACATCAGGGGGCGTCGGGGGTTCTTCGTGGTGGTTTGCCCGTTGAGGGCCTTTCTGCATTCCCCACACCAGATATACCCGCCCAGCCGATACAAGCGGGCGTCGGTTCGCGTACACCGGCGGTTGTGAGCGAGCCGGTCGCGGACCTTCTCCATCAAGTCCGCGTCGGCCACCGGCGGCATCCCCGGCACCTCTACCCACTCATCCAGCCCGATATCGGCGCTTTGGAAGTGGACGCGGTAGGGGGCTTCGAGCGTTCCTTCCGACACCCACCGGGGCAGGAGGCTTTTGAAGTGCGGGCGTCCGAGTTCTTCGGCCAAGGTCTTGGTGGGCGTACCGTCGGCGTACCGTCGAAGGGCGGCAGCGATTTGGCGGCCGTATTCCGTCAGATACCACATGCCCCGTTCCGCGTCGAACGCGCGGCCGGCGGGGGGCTTGCCGCACCACGGAAGACCTTGGCGAGCCTTGGCCATCCTCCCGCTCATCGTCCTTTGGAGAATGGTAAGGCGTTCGTGTTCCGCTACCCCCGCGCCTACGAAATTCATCAAGGCATTCGTTCGATCTCGCGTATCGAACGATCCAGCCGTTTCCACCACGTCCACCCCGAAGTCCCTCTTGAGCGTTCGGGAGGATTCAATGATATCGGCGCCGTCCCTTCCCCAACGGGAAATCTGGTAGCACACCACCACGTCGAATCGGTCGGCGGCAGCGTCCCGCATCAGGCGCAAGAAGTCCTCTCGCCCGGCCGTTTTGGCCCCACTTCGGCATTCGTCGGCGTAAGTCTCAAGGAGCTCCCAGCCCTCCCGCTCGCAAAACGCCTCTACCGCCCGGCGTTGCTCGGGGATAGAGGTATTGTCCCGTTGACCCTCACCGGAGGTCCGGGAGTATCCGACGGCGCGGAGCCTCTTCTTCGTGGTCGTCTTCATACCAATTCCCTCAGTTCGACTTCGACGGCGGCGGCCAACTCACGGGCTTTCTCGATGCCCGGGGAAATCCGGTCGTTTTCGTAAAGAAACCAGTGGGGCTGAGCGACCCCCGCCCGTTCCGCCGCTTCGCGTTGCGAGAGACCCGCCCGCTTTCGAGCGGCCTTGAGGTTTTGTCCGAACGTCTTGGCCATGGTTTTCATCCTATCATTTTTCCTTTATGCGGGGTAGACGGTATCGCCTTCCCGGCGGACGATTCCGAAGTTCTCGGCGGCCGGGAGAATGACTCGGAGAAGGTGGAGGGATTGCTTGAGGTTGTCCTTGCCTCCGGCTTCGACGTAGGCGGCGTTGAGCTGGGCGGCGAGTTCGTCGATGGTCTTCCCCGTCTTGGCCCGGAGCGCCTTCAACTCATCACAAGCACAGTCCATTCGAGTGGGCTTCCCGGCCTTCTCCGTGGCGGGGGCCTTCTTCTTGGCCTTCGACCTGGTGGTCTTCTTCGCGGTCTTCTTCGTGGTCTTCTTCATCGGTTCGTCCTTTCGGTTCGGGGGTTCGGTTATTCGACTGAATTGATTCGGAGGGACGGGGACGCGGACACGTCAATCATCGCCGGGGAGGAACTGCTCCCGCGACCGTCGCGGGGGTGGGCGATTCCATCCGGCCAGTGGTTTTTGATCGGACCTGTGTAGTGGATTGTCCCTCCGCGAAAGTGCCTTCCCGCGTATCGCTTAGCAACGGCTGCTAGGCGCTGGGTGGATATGCCTGTGTCGGCAGCGAGTTCCGAAAGCGAACTTCCAATGGGTGATGCGTTTTGTAAGATGGCTATGAGTACGGGTCGGTCAGCGTTTCGGATTGGCTTCGTTCGTCCGTTCATCGTTCGTCCTTTCGGTTGAGGTTTCGGGTTACAGCGATTCCACGTCGGTGGTCATGCGTCGGACCCGGGCGAATTCGTCGGGCAGCCATTCGTCGCCCGGTTCCCCGTCTTCTTCCACGGTAAGGCCGATTTCCCGGAAGAGCACGAAAAAGCACCCGTCCTGCATGCCCACGTATTGCGGCTTTTCGTTCTCGCCTACGTCTTCGAGGAAGTCCCGGGCGATTGCGATGGCTTCGTGGCTGTTGATGGTCTTGGTCATGGTTTCGTCCTTTCGGTTGAGGTTTCGTATTTCACTAAGGGCATTATACAGGATTCTGTATGGGGAGGGAAGGGAAAAATATTCTTTTTTATATGGGGGGTCCGGAGATCAAAAAAAGGCCGACTGTCCCGCGTGGAAGAAGGGGGACAGTCGGCCGGGTCGCGAGCGGGGCGAAGAAGTCGGAAGACGCCCCGCCCGCGAAAAGGCAAGCGCTCTCCTTGATGTGATCACAGGAGGCTTCGCCTTCTTCTTCCGGCCAGGGCAGAGGCGCCCCCGGCCGGAAGGCATCGCGTCGGTGACTACCCCAACGCGGTCGGCGTCCGTTTTCTGCTGCTGGGAAGAAAATGGACGCCTAGGAAGGCAGCGAGGGAAGAACACGAAAGACCCTCGTCGCCCCCCGGGGGCGAGCTCAACCAGCCGTGGCATTGGCTCGCCCCTACTATTATCGCACGCCGTCGAAGTTCATTTCCGGCGCGCGTAGGGTTTCGCCGGGCGCGCCCCGTCGAAATTCATCGAAGGCAATCCCAGCGCTTCGGTTTCCCGCGCGATGACCCCGGGCTTCGCCTTCGGGGTTTCCGAATTCTCGAAGTTCATCACGGGCAATCCAAGGGGTTCCGTCTCCCGCGCCAGGAGACCGGCCGTGGGCTTCGGCTTCGGGATCGGTTTGTTCGAGAAATTCATTACAGGCAGGCCAAGTGGTTCCGTTTCAAAGTTCATTCGGGTACTTCGACTTCGTGGATTGATGATGTAGGTCATGATGTTTCCTTTCGGCTAGGGGTTAGATTTCGATGGAATCGACTTCGGCCCGAGCCTTCCGCCGGGCTTCTTCTACTTGGGCGTCTATTTTTACCACCTCTTCCGTAGGAGGAGGGTCGAGTTGCAACTTCACCTCGTTGAGCGTCTTGCGCCGGGTATCGACTTCGGCCTTGAGCTTTTCGAGCTTTTCGACGTGTTCGGGTTGAATCGGCCCGGCCAAAACGTAGCCACCGTTGACGCCACGTCGGCCGGTCACATACGCTTTGTAATCCCGGAAGGCGTCGACGGCCCGGGCGAGAGACAATTCCCAGAAACGTTCCACGTTCAAAAGGTATTTCCGCTCGTCCTTCGGCGGTTCTTCGAGAGCGCCGTACGGGCACGCTTCCCGGCACGCCCCATCTTCAAACCAAATTGTATTCCGGCCGTCGTAAATCGCTCGGCCGTGGCGGGCGTCGAACTCTTGTATTCTTTGCTGTGCTGTCTGACTCATGATCCTTCTCCTTCTAGGTTAAGTATACTAATTCAATTTCAATGCGCCTACTACTATTTTCTGTTTCGCGGCAGCGACACTGACTCCCGCGACTACGTTCGCTAGGTCATCCTTCCCACCCGGCGGATGGTCGATGCTATCCTTCCCGCCGGAGCGGGTCCGACGTTCCAGGTTGGCCAATTGATCCACCACTCTTTCATTATCCAATAGTTCTATCTCTCCGCTGCAAAGGCGGGGCAGGAGTTCTAGAAACAGTTCGCTTTTGTTTTGCTTCGCCCGGGCGTACGAAACCCCTTCCTTTTGGAATGCGGACACCGTGAATTCGGCGGCATAGGCGTCCCCCGTCACCCGACGAAGGCCGTACCGTTCCAGATCGGCGGCCATTTGCCCCACCACAAATTGCGGGGAGAATGGCGATTTCCATTCCCGTAGAAAGTCTACGATCACTTTCCGGCTTTCCCGATGACCAATTGCCAAGGCAGCGCTTTCGTTCCTACCCCCGGACAGGTCGGCAAAAGCAAAGTAGCTATGATCCGCCGGGAGCAATTCGAGTCGGCCGGAGACTACCGATTGTTCCACGACTGCGCGGGGAAGGTAGGCGGCTACATCCTCCCGCCATTCGCCTAGATATTCGCTCTTGGCCGCCGCTAGGTCTTCCGCCAAGGCCGCGTCAACTACCGATTGAGGCAGCGTCGGGTTCATCGTCCTAGATGGACAATTCCAAACCAGTGTATCGGGGTTCGCCTTCCCCCAGTTTCGTTTCCAGGTGCGATAAGCCCATCCCCGGCGAGCGTGGGGGGAAGAAATGGCTATGAACTTTCCGCCGACGGTAGCCAGCCCCGGGCGTAGGGCGCGGACGAGCTCGAAGTCATTCCGTATCTTGCCTTCGGATTCGACGCCAAAGAAACAGATTTCGTCCACTACAGCCGCCAGCAGGGTAAAGCCCCGGACGGTCCTATAGTCCCCCGCTAGGATTTCGATAGAAACCCCATTGGCCAAGTCGAAGCCTTCCGCCGTCTCCCGGACGATTTCCCGCCGGAGAAGAGGGGTAGCGTTGAAAATGCCCTGAATATAGCCCCGAACGATCTTGCTCTGCCTTCGGGTCGGCGATATGACCGCTACAACGCCTTTCTCCCCTTCCGCCAACTTCTTTTCGTGTCCGGCCAGAGCGGCCTCATACGCCCCGGCGACGGCCGCTATGCGGCTTTTGCCGGAGCGTCGGCCTGTAAGAAATAGAGAGGACTGGAACCCGTCCCTTGGCAGGTTTTCGTCTCCGACGGGTTCCAGTCCCATACATTTTTGGACGATAGATTTATGATTCTCTCGAAGGGGAAGGCCGTAGAGGGTACGAAGGGCAGCCATCCAAGGACGCCAAGAGCGAAGCGAGTCGCCGAAAAACGGTCGGAAGAGGTTCGGGTCACGGATGGCTTTTTGTATATTCATTCCGTCGCCTCCCCGTCGATGTAACTTCGGAGGTTCGCGACCTTCTTCTTCGCGGATTCGAGCCCCAGCGTCCGGAGAAGCGATATCAAGGAGTTGAGCGACTGGATGTACGTTCCCACGTCGGGAAACTCCCCTTCCTCAATCGCTCGGCGTTCGACCGTTTCCATCCGGCAAAGCAAGAAGACGGCCCGCTGGCAGAGGATTTCCTTTTGGAGAGAGTCGGCCCCGGTCTGTTCGGCGAGCGCTTCGTACCTGTGGCGAATCTGCCGAACGATAGCTAAGCGGCTATCGGCGTCTTTCCAAAACTTGGGCTCGAAGCGGGCCGGGATGGACGGCGACGGCTTCCGGCGGGTCTTCTTGGTTGTCTTCTTGGCCATGATCTATCCTACAAAAAAAGGCCGAATCGGGGCGGGAGCTTCCACCGTATCCGATTCGGCCTGCGATTCATTCGCTGGGCTTCTGGTTGTCTACTATCTATCCTACGCCCCGCGAAGGTCGGCCAGGTCGATATCGGCCCGCTTCAGGGCGTTGTATATGGCTTGTCGCGACGTTCCTATCCTATCGGCCACCCGGGCGATGGGTAGCCCGCTTTCAATGAGCTTGGCCACGCTACGGGCGTCTATGGACGGCCGTCGCCCCAGCTTCACGCCACGGGCTTTCGCGGCCGCGAGTCCGCGCTTGGTATTCTCGCGAAGGTTCTCGCGTTCCATTTCAGCGACGGCGAAAAGGAGGGACGCCACCATCTTGCCGGTCGGCCCGGAGAAGTCTAGCTGCTGGGAAACGGCGACGATCCGGACGCCTTGTTCCAGCCAGTCACACAGGAGATTGATCCCGTCCCGAAGCGACCGGGAGAGCCGGTCGAGCTTCCATACAACCACGGTATCCACTTCCCCATGGAAGATAGCCGTTTCCAACTGCGCGAACGCGGGCCGATTGGTATCCTTCCCGCTTAGCCTATCCCGGAAGAAGCGGGCTTCCATTCCGTGCCCGGCGAGGTAGCGTTCGATAGCGTCCACCTGGGATTGTACGCCCTTCTCTTGATCTAAGGTCGAAACCCGTATGTAAGCCGCTACTTTTGTTTTGTATCTCTTGGCCATTTCAAAAGTAAGTCTACGGGATAAGGGCGGATGAAGTAAAGGAAAAAGCGTAAAGAAAACGAACGTTTTCTTGGCAGGGGTTTTCGGGGCGTTTCGTGGATGGCTACGCTGAACTTACGTTCGGAAAACCCCCGACCCTTTTCTTTACGGCCTTTCGGGGCGGGGGTGAATTTCAACAGAGACCGGGGCAAAATCGCATTATCATTTTGGATTGCCCCCGTACCCCGTACCTCGTCTTCGGTTTTGCTTTTTCAAGAATACCCGTCCGATTATTGGAATGTCCGATGATTGGACGATCCTTCATTCTTCCGAAGGGGAGAGTAGGTGTACCAGCGATTCGATAGCTTTCTCATATTGGTCTATCTGTCCCGTTATTCCACGGGCTTCTACTTTCCCAGTTGCTTTGTCTCGGAGTTTTTTCAATTGAGCGATAGCGTCTTCACCCCGGCGAGCGAGGTTAGATGCGACCCGTTGGACGTTCTTGCTCAGCTTATCTGCGTCTAAGTCGGCGAGAAGGTTTTGTATCGCTGGGCTATCGGGCGTGAGTTCTTCCCGGTGTACCTGTTCCGCTACTTCTTTCAATTCTTCTACGGTGGCCGACGTTCCCCCGCGTTGGAAGATTTCTTCCCGCAGATCGTCCGGGAAGTTTTCCGCACAAATTATTTGTAGGTGAGTCGGCTTGATGGCTTCGACGAGTTCTGGTCGGTCGAAGCAGAGTTTGTAGATGCTGATGTAGGCGTAGGCAGAGGATCGCTTATGGAAGCCGGTTTCCTTCACCCACCGGCCGAACGTTCCCGGTCCCTGTTGGGAGAGGATTCGCCGGGCTTCGGCGTACAATCGGCCGATTTCGAGGGCATTGAATCGTTGTATTCTTCCGCGCCTTCGGAGTTCTTCGGTGATCTCTTGGATGCGTTCCTCTTCGGTCGGGTCGGGTTCGGCGCGGTTCCGGGTTTTTTCAATCTCCGCGAGTTCTTCCCGAGCGGGTTCCCTGTGGCTTACGAAGACCTCTCCCCGGCTGTTCTCGAAGACGCCCACGCGGGACGAATATTCATCCCACTCGGGGCGGTTGGCTTCTCGGCGGGCGTGTTGGACTGCCTTTTCAGAGGTACCGTTTCGGCGGCGTTTCTTCTTCCGTTGGGATGATGCGATCATTTCGCTTCCTTTCGTAATGGATTTTGTATTTCTTCCTTATCTATTATCGCTTGACCCCTTTGTTCGTCGGCTGGAAAATGATGTTTTTCTTCTCGCCCGTCTCCTATCGGCCCAACCGATATTGCTATCTCTTTCCATGGGCTCTATTTGGGTGAATTCGTCTCTTGGTGGGGTTCCCTTCGTTCGGGGGTTCGAGAAGGGGCGTAGGGAAGATGGATTCCGCCATGGAGGATGGTCGGAGAGTGGCGAAGAGGGGTGAGGGTGGGGAATCGGACGGTTTCGGGGTCGAAGTGGCTTAGGAGTGGGTTTTCGCTGGCGAGTCTTCGAGAACATTTTTGTCCCCGACGTACGTTCGGCTCAGCACGGGCATTACCGGCCGGTTAGTGTATTTTGACTGTAGGGGAGTTGGGAGCCTCGCCCGTTTGTGGTACAATACGGCCGTTATGGGGAAAAGGTCCCCCACTTACTCTTTTAAAGGAGATTAATTTATGTCTTTTGAATTTCGAGCGCCTGTCTATTCGCCCCGATGGGGACACCCGGACGAGTACCGGGTTATATGTTCGGAAGAAGAGATGACCATTATAGGCGGAGGCTCCCATACTTGTAGCTGTCGGATCGCCGAAAATGGAGACCCTGAATGGGTCGGCAAATTAACCGGAAGAAACCCGCTGATTTCGCTGTTCAGCAATGATTCCATCTACGCCCCTTTCGTCGTTCCCTTTGCGTTGGAATACGCGTGGACGGAATGGAGAGAGAATCGGGTATCGGACAAAGACCTGAAGGACGCCTTGCGGGAACTGTTCGAGTGGATAGATTCGACTTCGAGGGCGAAGGTTAAGAGCGAATTCTGGATTGGGGCGTTCTAGCCTTTCATTTACGAATATGCTGGGGGCGAATAAGTCGCCGCCTTGGTGGGTCCCTTCCCGGCTTCGCTGCGCTTCGCCGGAGGGACCCACCGGGGCCACCGGCCAATCGCTTCCCCTTCTCCCTCTCCCCGGGGGTCCATATACCCAAGAGAATTGCTCTAAATCCTACGAAAATAAAGGACTTACGAGACGGGAATTTCCCCCTTAAAAAACCCTTTTCAATGTGGGTAAAAACCCCATGAATTCCGCGTACGCCCGGGAGAAGGCAAGGGCTGCGTGCTCGTGGTCGGACGCCCGGACAATGAGCGAATCATGGATTCCGAGCGCGGGCTTTTCTTGATCGACTACCAAGTCCAGGAGGGTATGCTTCATTATATTCCCATCGACTGTCATCAACTCTAAGCCGAAGTCCGAGAAGAAACGTTCGCCGACGCGGGGCGGGTGCGCGGCCACCAGTCGGTCGATCATCCCCCCGACACGCCCGTCTTCCCTTCCAAAAATCAAGTCATTCAGGAAGGGTCGCTCGGGATGTTCTCGAAGCGCCTGTGAGATTGCGGCCGTCGCCCGGTCGCGCTCTTCCACGTTCAGGCAGATATTGGTGGCTGTCTTGACGAACCCCCGGACGATGGCCCGGGCGTCGGCTTCGGCGTTCGGTTGGGCGTAGAACGCCGGGAAAACCTTCTCCGGGTGGTAGACGTCACCGTCCGCGTCGATATGGGCGAAGTGGTAGCACATGCGGATTGCGTGGCACGACGAGTCGATTTCGGCGGCGGGTTCGTCGTCAATCCGGATGGTACGGCGGATTTCCTTGGAGAGTCCTTGGGCGGAAATCGCTCCCCAAGAATACAACCGGACGGCGCGGAACGCGCGGCCCGCGTGGATTTGGCGCAGGCAGACGTTCGGCTGAAAGGCGATCCCCGTCGGGCCGAAGGCGATCCAACTGTGCCGAAGGTTCTCCGTGTTGATTTGGTTGATATCGTCTTCGACCGATCGGAAGAAGTCCATGCCGTTTTCCATGGCTTCGGGGTCGGGCTGGCTTCGGTCGGCCGGGTCGGTCGGGCATTGCCGCCGAAGGTACTCTCGGATGTCCATCGGCTGTCGCGCGTCTTCGTCCGAAAGCGTTCGCCCGGTGAACTGGTCGTATCGCCCTGAGTGGATGACGACCAAGGCGTGCGCGGTAGGATGCCCCCCGGCGGAGTTCCGCCGAAGGCGTATATCCTCAAGCAGTCGCAGTTCCCAAAGTTGCCGGAGCTTCAACAATCGGCGAGTCGCCCGGTAGCGGGTTACTCGCCCGGACGATTCCGACCCCCGACACAGGCGGCATAGCCGCGCTGCGATGAAAGCATCCCATACTTGGACCCGAAGGGATACGCCGGGTTCGGCGGTATCCCGACTGTCGGCCACGACACGCCCGGTCAGACCCGTAGTAATGAGGGCGTGGGCGACGTGGGCGGCGGTTTTCTTCTTGGCGGCCTGCTTGTACCCTTCGTGAAGGGCTTCCAACCGGGGCCAGATTTCTTCGGTGACAAACTCGCGGAACTCGGCCGGAAGGACGCCCTCCGCGTAGCGGCGGGAATCGAGTTCTCTGAAATGTTCATTCTTCATCGGTTCCGCTCCTCTTAACGGGGTCGGGAGGGGAAAAAGGGCCTTCTCTCTTATAGCACGGGTGCGGG
>CAZAKE010000165.1:0-10425 GCA_964485495.1 uncultured Spirochaetales bacterium | reverse complement strand
TGAGGGCCGATTTCAGGCGCCCCTCAGCCCCCGCCAAAGGGGAGTTTGTCGGGGAGTACAATCCCGCCGACATCCGTGGATCGTCCTCCTTCGGGGATATAGAGGCGTCTTTCGAGATTCCCGTCGATGTCCTGGCCAAAGCCTATGGCGTCCAGGGGGTGGATGACCTGGCGGCGTTTACGTTACAGCAACTAAAAGAGATGTTTAGGGAGACTCCCGACGGTGGGGAGATCGGTACCGATTCGGTCAAACTGTTCGTGGCTAGGTACAAGGGGTTGCCGTACACTCCTGAGGAGTCGTCGAGGCTGCCTTCCCCGGCTCTCTCGGTGCTCCAGGAGAAGCTGGCGCCTGCCGACTACGAAGCGCTGAAGGCGATTTCGGTACAGCTGAGTCAGGTGCGGGTTACCGAGACCGACCCGGCCGTGGCCGAGGTACACGGCGAGGAGGTGATCGGGATTAAGGGAAACACTACCTTTACCGATCTCCTGAATTGGGGGCTGACCCAGGCGGAGATCGAGGAGATTCTCGGTAGGCCCATGGGTACTCGGGGCAGCGCGGTCCGTGATTTCCTTACCGCCGAAGGCTTGGAATTTTCCGAGTATAAGACCAAACTACAGGAGTTGCTTGATTCAAAAGCGGCCGAGTAAAGCGGCAAAATGATACGGATACGGGACTGCCGAACGGTGGTCCCGCATGTAGTGAGTTGAAAAGAGCTCGAACAAATGAGAACCAACGATCCGGTGACGGTATTCGTGGTCGAAGATAACGAGAACGTGCGTGAGGCGGTGACCGGGTACCTCAGGCTCGAGGGGATGGAGGTGAGCGAGTTCGGTGAAATCTCTCCCGCAGAGAAGGCATTGGTCGGGGGCATCCCGGATATCCTCATCCTCGACGTCATGCTCCCGGATGGTGACGGCTTCCTCCTCGCCAAGCGCATCCGGGAGAAGTCGAATGTTCCCATCCTTTTCCTCACGGCCCGTGATCAGGAATCGGACAGGATCACGGGTCTCGAACTTGGCGCCGACGACTACGTGGTCAAGCCCTTCTCACCGAAGGAGCTGGTGCTGCGGGTCAAGGCGATACTCCGGCGGAGTGCCGAAGAGGAATCCGTCGATACGGGGGCTTTCCGACTCGAGGAGTCGGAACTCACCATCTCAGAGACGGAACACAGGGTGGACACCCACGTGAAGAACCTGCGACGGAAACTCGGTTCTCAGGAGTGGATCGAGACCGTCCGGGGATTCGGGTACCGGTTCAACGGACGGCGGACGTGAAACGGGCGTTTCCCTGGCTGCTGCAGACCTTTCTGCTGGCCTTCGCGCTCCTGCTGGTAACGCAGATCGTGGTGGACGCCGCCGGGCTGTCCCTCATCCTCGATCGATACGCCAAGGGACAACGGCAGCGTCTGGAGGATCTCGCCAGGGAGATCCTGCTCGATCCTACGAGTGTCACCTCCGGTTCTCTCTCCTTCTCCAATTCTTTCTTCATCTTCTCCGTGGATAAAAATCACCTCTTCCGAGGGAGTGTCACACCCGCCGAATTCGGGACTAGAATAGAAATATCGAACGACGGACCGGATATACCCGAAGAACAGACGGAGAAGGTCTTCCAACGGCTCTACCGCGGTGAGTTCGCCCGTAACACTCCGGGGAGCGGCCTCGGTCTCTCTATCGCCCAAGAGATCATCCATCGACACGGCGGCACCATCGCCGTCCGGCCACTCCCACCGCGGGGAGTACGGTTTGTGGTAACCCTGCCGTTCATTCCTTCATCCCCGTGATCTCGTAGAGCCGGTATCTGCCGGTCTTGCCCTTGAATTCGATCTCCTCGATCTTCCCGAAGGCCAGATGGTCGGCTATGCGGCGTTGGTGGAGACCAGCCCCTTCAGGTCCCGTCCGCGGTGGACGCTCTCTCGGACCGTCTCGTACCGAAGGCCGATGACCGGGAGTCTCTTGTCTACCGTGTTTTGATAAACCGTCTCCATGTCGTTGTACTCCGGCTGTGACATGTTGAAGGCGTGCAGGTCCTTCATCTTCGTGAGATGCGGGGTGAAGTGGTCCACCTTGCCGCAGGAGTGGATCGCGCCGCCTCCGAAGTGGGTCAGCACCCGATCGTTGTAGGGCATGATGAACTCCGCGTACATCTCCGGAGAGAGGTTCATAGCCGAATCGTCCCGCACGCAGATGGAGCCCAGGTGGGCGTTCCCGAAGTAGCTGTGGAGTTCGTCTTTCCGCGGGGAAAGGCCGAACCACGTGTCCAGGAAGGCGATGTAGACTTGCGTGATCTTCTCCAACAGCGCGTGTACCAGATCGGAGCGGTCATACAATGCCAGGAACATGTCACTGCCCCAGAGCAGCTCCAGGATATCCATGGGACCCTGACAATCGGGATGGTCGGTACGGATGTACTCGGCGATGCGGGGATACCGGCTGTAGATCTCCTCATAGATGGTGCCGACCCGGAATACCGCAGGACCGTGACCCTCGGTGAAATCGGGAACCGGTGATTCGGCGATCGCGGACAGCGTCGGCTCGCCTCCGGCCAGGGGTTTCACGTTGGGGAGGGTGTCCATCTCTCGGGGCATGATGAACGGCTCCGCGCCGAAGAGGGAGGGCACGATTCCCACGCCGTAGTTGGAGCGCACGGTAAGGAGCCCGCCGAAGCCGTGCTCAAGCTGCTGCGACACCCGTGCGAACTGGCTTATCACCATCAACTCGTCCTCTTCGATGGCGTCATTGATGTTGATCTCCGGCCAATCGATTGCCGGTGCCGGTTTTTTTGCACGGACCGGACTGAAGAACGGTTCCTTCCCTTCACCCCGGGCGAAGGTACGCCAGTCGGCCAACAACTGCTCCTCCTGCTCGGGGATGAGTCTGATTTCGATGTCCTTCAGGTAGGTATCCAGAGATTGCATGTCTTCTCCTCTGTGCTCACTCACTGGGTCGATTGATCGACGGAGTGTACCATAGATCCTCAGGATGGTGCTACTGCGCCTCTTTTCTTGCTTCGATTCTGACGGTACAATCACCCAACCTGTCTCGAAGGAGGCGATAGAATGAGCGTTCCCAATTACCGTAGAAATCAGAATCCTCACGAGATGTTCGTGCGCATGGCTGCCGAACACGTCCCGACCATGCGATTCCCCGGCGGAGGCCCGAAGGAATTCGAGGAGTGGAAGTCCCGTCTGGTGCCGGAGGTGATGGGTTGCCTGGGGGATTTTCCTCGGGAGGTCGATCCGAATCCCGTTCTCAGCGCCAGGTGGGAGGATAACGGCTTGACCCGGGAACGATGGCTCATCGACGTACAACCCTATCTTTCGGCATCGCTCCTCATAAATGTTCCGGCAGGCATGAAGGACGGAGAGCGCAGGCCGGCGATCCTCTGCTGGCACGGTCATGGACCCTTCGGCAAGGAACCGGTGATGGGGAACCGGACCACGCCGGAACTCGCGGCGAACATCGAGGCCCACAACTACGACTATGGCGAGCAGATGACCCGGGCGGGATACGTCACCTACGCCATCGACTGGATCGGGGCCGGGGAGCGCCGGCCCGATCACAAGCCGAACCACGTCGATGTAGCCCATGGGCGCGACTGGTGCAACCTGCTCTATCTGAACGCAACCATGTTCGGCATGACATCGATCTCCATCAACGTGCGGCACGGGATGGTGGCCACCGACTTCGTCTCCGGACTCGAGTATGTAGACGGCGAACGGCTGGGCGTCATGGGCTTGAGCGGCGGAGGAACCATGACGACATGGAGCTATTTCTGCGATGCCCGGTTCAAGGCCGCCGAGATCATGTGCTACTGCGATCTGTGGGAGGTCTTCGGCATGCGTGACCTCAACTACTGCGGCATGCAGGTAGCGCCGGGTCTCTACAGACTCGTAGACTTGCCGGACCTGCAAGGCAGCCTGGCGCCGAAGCCCCTGCTCATCGACATCGGTGCCAAGGATACCTGTTTTACCTTGGATAGTACTACAGCGGCGTTCGAACGGGTCAAGGAGATCTATATGGCCGCCGGAGCGGCGGGCAAGCTGGAACTCGATCTCCATCCGCGGGAGCATGGCTGGGGCGGCAGAAGATCCAGGGAGTTCTTCGGCCGTTACTTGAGGCACCAATGAAACTCGCGGAGGTGTTGGGGCCGCTCTCGCCGATCCGTGGCATCGGCCGCATCATGCGAAGCATCGAAAACAACGTTTCTGAAGGAGGGAACGAGTGAAGGTACTCTTTACCGGCGGAACCGGCGACGTCGGCAGGACGGCGGTGGACCTGTTCATCAGGGAGGGGCATCGGGTACGTGTGATCGGCAGGAGGTCGGAGATGGAGGTTCCCGGCGGCGAATATCGTCGGTGTGACGTCTCGGACTACAATGCTCTCCTCGAAGCCTGTCGAGGAATGGATGCCATTGTGCATCTGGCGGCATACCGTGGCCCCGGCATGGCTCCGAACCAAGAGATCTTCCGGGTGAACTGTGGCGGAACCTTCAACGTCTACACCGCGGCAGCCGAAGTCGGCATCCGCCGGGTGGTCACCGCCAGTTCTATCAACGCATTCGGGAACCTGTTCGGCGTCAGAAGATTCCCACTGCAGTACTTTCCCGTGGAAGAGGAGCATCCAACCTATACCTCCGACGTCTACTCTTATTCCAAGGAAGTGACCGAGAGTCTCGGCGACTATTTCTGGCGCCGAGACAGGATCTCCGGAGCAGCCCTGCGTATCCCCGGTGTCTACGAGGCCACCGAGGAGCGGCTAAAACGACTGAAAGAGCGGATCGCAAGGTCCCGGGATTTCTATGCCCGGTTGTTCCACATGTCGAACGATGAAAAAGTCGAGTACCGCCGCCGGTTATATGACGGAGTCGACAGGTTTCGTGATGATCGGGGGTTCGAAAAACGCCTGAAGGTCGGTGAGTACCTCCAGGAGGACGAAGTAGCGGTGTTCTTCTCGAGCCGTGACCTGTGGACCATGCTGGACGCACGGGATTCCGCCCAGGCGTTCCACAAGGCGACTGTCGGTGACTATGAGGGCAGCCACACCCTTTTCGTGAACGACAG
This sequence comes from uncultured Spirochaetales bacterium, assembly GCA_964485495.1. Classification (GTDB taxonomy): domain Bacteria; phylum Spirochaetota; class Spirochaetia; order CAZAKE01; family CAZAKE01; genus CAZAKE01. The sequence continues at coordinate 5,366 of CAZAKE010000165.1, read as the reverse complement.
TCACAACACCGTCGGCGTGCCGTCTGCGGACTTGGCCCGGCTCTACTATCCGGAGGTGCCGGAGGATCGGATCCGCCTCGAGGGTACCGAAACGCTGGTGAGTATCGACCGAGCCCGCAGCCTCCTGGGATTCGAGCCTGAATATTCGCTGAGCCGGTTTTTCTAAGCCGTTTTCTCTTTTCTTTCGGTTATCCGGGGCTGAGTGGCACCTGATATCTTGCCTCCTATGAATCTGAGACTGAAATCAGAGAACGGTTGACCGATAGTGGGTGATTACCTATCCTATCCCTTGAGGTAGACATGTATTCATACGCGCGAGCGGCATTGGATCGAATACGCACTCAGTTGGATACCACACTTCCCGGTGTGGTGCGATACCTCTATGCATTCGGTTCGAGAGTACGGGGTGATTTTCGAGAGAACTCCGATTTCGATGTCTTGGTGGTCGTGAACAAAAAAACTATCGAGGTAGAGAAACGGGTAATAGATGTCTTTGTAGATGAGGAGATAGAGAGTGGAATCTCATTCGATCCGGTTATCAAGACGACCGAGAGTTTTTCTCTCGAACAAAACCATAATACTCCCTTCTACCAGAACATCGTCAAAGAGGGTGTGTTGTTATGACGCTGTCACAGGATGATAAGAATACCTTGAGCGACCTTCGGTTCCGAAAGGCCGAGGAATTCCTGGACGATGCCCGGGCGAATCTCGAGGAATCGCGACTAAAGACATCCATAAATAGAAGCTATTATTCCGCCCTAAACGCAGTCAGGGCGCTTCTGATTCTCGAAGGTGTGAACCCCGAATCTCACGCCGGATGCATTACGACGCTGAGTCTTCACTTCATAAAAAATGAACTGTTGCCGGTGGATGTCGTGAAACGATTCAAGAGGCTCCTCTCCCGGAGAGCCGATGTGGATTACGGAGATTTCGAGACAGTGGATGAATCGGATGCCTCAGATTCAATCGAGGCGGCAGAGTACATTCTCTCACAGATCGATACGCTGCGAAAGAGTATGATCGAAGATTCGATCTGAGGATCGATCACCTTTGGGAATGAGTTTTCCCATCATGCCCTCCCGACATTACCCTAGGCAGCGCCACTGCCGACAGCACGGAGCCGACCAGGGCCGCCGCGCCGGCCACGGTAAACGCGGGATAGTACGAGCCGGTGAGCTCTGTAATCCTGCCGGCGAAGAAGGGCCCACTGATCTGTCCGATCCCGAAGAAGAGCGTGATGACGCCGAACCCAGCTGATGCCATCCGTGGACCTAAAAGGTCACCCGTCGACGCGGCCATGATTACCGGTATGCTCCAGGCGGTGACGGCAAAGAAGAAACACGACACGTACACTCCCGCGGGTGAATGCCACAGGCCCATGGCGCCGAAGGAGAGACACTGCAGCAGGAACACCAGGGCCAGCCCCCACTTCCTGCCGATCCTATCGGATATGCCTCCCCAGATGAAACCGCTGGCGATACTCACGCCGCCCACTATGGACCACAGCGTGCCGGCCTGCCCGGTGGTGAATCCACCCTCGGCAGTAAGTGTCCGGGCGAAGAACGTAACGTAGATCACGTAGGAGAACCCGAAGGCGATGTAGATGAACGAGAGTTTCCAGACGTTGATTGATTTCAGGATCACCGAAAGGCCGGGTTTGTGGACGGGCGGCTTCGGTATATTTTCCTCAAGTCCGTCGATCCGGCTATCAGAATTGGTCTTTCTCTCGTCTCGTCTGTGCCGGTCCCGCAGAAACAAGGCACAGAGAAGCGTCACCACCACCGAGATCGCCGCCAGCAGAAACCACGACTGGCGCCATCCCGAAACTCCATAGATATCGAGGATCCCGGGAACCACCGCCCCGGTAAACAGGAGGGCGATACTGGAACCACACACCCCGAATCCCGAAGCCAAGCCCCGGTTCTTCGACGAGAACCAGGAGACCAGGAGCCCGATTACGGGGATGTTGACCCCGCCACCCGCCGCACCGGAGAGAAATCGTGAGAAGAGCGCCGACCAGTAACCGCCGGACAGACCGGTCCACAACATCGAGACCGCCACGGCCAGCATCGAGACGGTGATCACGATCCTCGAGCCGAACCTGGAGCCGAGAAATCCGGCCACCACCGCCAGCATCAGGTATCCGGCCATGTTCGCCGCCGCCATGTCCCCTGCCTGCGCGGGAGAGAGGTCCATCGACTCCTGCATCGACGGCAGGATCATGGTGTAGCCGAACCGTCCGAACCCCAGCGCACACATCACTGCAGAAACGCACAGCGCCGCGGTGACCCATCTATACCGTTGCCGATCGGATGTATGTCCGGTTGAACCGTGTGAAGGTGTCATAGCCCGTGCAGGGTAGCGTGAATCAGGGGAAAGGTACAGAGTGGATAGGAACTCACTTGAAGAACGCGAACAGGATACCTACGATCGCGCCGATCTGTCCGATCCAGAAGATAAACATCCATTTGATCATACTCGTTTTTGTATCGTGGATCATTTCGAGCAGTTCTTCACGGGTCTCGTTGATCTTCTCGAGTAATTCTTCACGGGTCTCGTTGATCTTCTCGAGTAATTCTTCACGGGTCTCGTTGATCTTCTCGAGTAATTCTTCACGGGTCTCAGCGATCTTCCGGAGTAATTCTTCCCGAGTTGCAGCGATTCTCTCTACAAGTTCCTCACGTGTATCTGTTATCCGCAGGTTGAATTCTTCCCGAGTTACCGTATTTTGTTCGATAAGTTCAATCCGCAGACCGCTGATCTCGGTGGTAAGGGTTTTCTCGAATCTCGTAGATGACTGATCCATCACTTGCTCTTTCGTATCCCCGCCGAAAATGTTTAGCAACTCGACCAAGGAGTTTGATGCTTCTTCTCCTAACTTATCCCGGAGAGTCTTCGGAATCGGTATTATAGGCATTGTGCACCTCCACCTATAGATACCGCCTAAAAGTGTATGCCGCTTCAGCGATTGTGTCAAATTTCGGAATTTTCTTGTTTTTCCTAGGAATATGATCGAATTTCTTTCCATTTTCTGTTTGCTTCGGTATGATAAGACTCGATTCTGCGACATAAAGGAGAACACCGAATGACCGAAAAACCGAACATCGTATTCATCTTGATCGACGACATGGGGTGGAAGGATCTGACCTGCTACGGCAGCGATTTCTACGAGACTCCTACTATCGATAGGATTAGAGAAGAGGGGATGCTCTTCACCGACGCGTACGCGGCGTGTCCGGTGTGTTCGCCCACCAGGGGAAGTATCCTCTCGGGGAAGTACCCGGCCCGGCTGGGAATCACCGACTGGATCGACTGGGGAGGATCCCTGCATCCGGCACGGGGACGGGTGATAGACGTCCCCTATATCCACGACATGCCGCTGAATGAGAAGACTCTTGCCCATACGTTCTCCGACGCGGGGTACGCTACCTGGCACGTGGGCAAGTGGCACCTAGGAGGCCCCGGTCATTACCCGGATGACGTCGGCTTCGACGTCAATGTGGGCGGCTGCGAACACGGCAGTCCCGGCCGGGGTGGGTACTTCGCCCCCTGGACCATGACCACCCTGCGGGACGCCGACGCACCGGAGGGAACCTACCTCACCGATTACCTCACCGACAAGGCGGTTGACCTGATCGAAAACAATTCCGGCTCCCCCTTCTTCCTGAACATGTGGTACTACACCGTACACACTCCCATCCAGGCTAAGGAGGAGAAGATCGCCAAGTACCGCAAGAAGGCGGCCGAGATGGGTCGCGGCGGACCGGAGGATATCGAAGAGGGTAATTTCTTCGCCTGTGAACACAAAAAGCAGATACGCATCCAGCGGCGACGGATCCAGTCCGACCCGGTGTATGCCGCCATGATCGAGAGCCTGGACGAGAACGTCGAGCGTATACTGGATGTACTGGATCGCAAGGGTTTCGCCGACAACACCATCGTGATCTTCACCTCCGACAACGGCGGCCTCGCCACCGCCGAGGGCTCTCCCACCTGCAACGCGCCGCTCTCCGAGGGGAAGGGGTGGATGTACGAAGGCGGAACCCGTGAGCCTCTCCTGATCCGGTGGCCCAAGGTTGTAAAGCCCGGCAGCGAGACCGATGAGCCGGTGACCAGCCCGGACTTCTACCCGACCCTGCTCGAGGCAGCCGGAATAGACCTCCTACCGCAGCAGCATGACGACGGCTTCAGTTTCCTCCCGCTCCTGAAAGGGGAAAGATGGAGCCGGCCGGAGCCGCTCTTCTGGCACTATCCCCACTATGGCAACCAGGGCGGCACCCCCGGCGCGAGCGTGCGGGAGGGTGACTGGAAGCTGGTCAGGTTCTTCGAGACCGGACACGAGGAGCTCTACAATCTGCGGCGGGACATCGGGGAGGAGAAGAACCTGGCGGAGACCGAACTCGGCAAACGAGCGGACCTTTCGAAGAAGCTGACGAATTGGCAGAACGAGATCGAGGCATCCATTCCCCAGCCCAATCCCGAGTTCCAACCGTGGGAGGAGAGAGAGCCGTGTGGGCATTCTGAGGAGTGAATGGCAAACCGAGATAGGTGTCCTTACTCTTCCTGAGTAATCCATCTGCTGATGTTCTTCGCTTCTTTGTCGAACTCGACGCCGATTTTGTACAGTTTCTGCATATTGCCCGTTTTCGCGGAGTAGGGAATCAAGTACCCTTTGTCGTCGATTTGTGCCAGCGCCTCTTCGGCGGTGCCGTTTAGCTTGAATTCGAACACATACACACCGTCGGGAACGGAAGAATACAATGGGAGGAGAAACGCAAGAAAGCCGTTTCGTACCTCCGCGTTGGGATATCCGAGAGTGTAGAGAAACCGTTGTTTGTTGTACCCTTTTATCGTCAAATACCCGCTCTGGTAGATCACCGGAATCGGCCGGTCCGGATCTGCCCGGTAATCGGCAAAGTCACGGGAGGGCAGTTCGATTCCCTCGATCTCTCGCAGGTCGGTGTCGGTCTCTTTCAGCAGCTCCACTAGAAAGGTGGGCGTCCCGGTCTGGAACCAGAAATCCTGGAACTCTTTAAAGTTAAACAGATTTAGAGAACTGAACGGGTTGTACACTGCCGGCCCGTCGGGATGGAAGCGGTACCCGTTGTACCATTCCCGAATCCGTTCAATGCATTCGTCGTAGCTGATCCCTTCTTGCCCCGCCAACGCGTCGATTTCAGGACGGAAGCTATGAAGGAGCTCCTCTTCGGTGATACCACAGAGGGCGGCGTATTCCCGGTGGAGGGAGAGGTCGATCAGCTGATTGAGGTCGGAAAAAACGCTTACCTGGTCGAATTTTGTTACTCCGGTAATAATTATCTTCTCGAATCGAAATAAAATCCTGAATCCCGATGGGAAGTTTCCGT
>CAZAKE010000164.1:0-10459 GCA_964485495.1 uncultured Spirochaetales bacterium | reverse complement strand
TAACGATTCCAAAGAGGATGATAAAAAATATTGCAGAATTCTTTGTGAATACTAATGATCGGTCTTTCATAGAATAGACCTCCTTCATTTTTCTCCAAAAACTTCTGTATTGAGCTCTTCAAGTTTGTTTAGGGCTTCTTTATAAATAGTCATGCCGGTTTCAGTTATTGCATAATATTTTCTGATTTTCCCCTCCACAGTGGCCTCTTTACGAGATAAATAGTTTTCCTGTTCCATTTTCGCAAGAAGAGGGTAGAGTGTGCCGTAGGAAATAGAATATCCATGTTCTTCAAGTTCCTCCTTCAATTCCTGCCCGTAAAATGGGCGTTTGGAGGTGTGATAAAGGATATGTATTCTTATGAACCCGTATAAAATCTCTTTTAATATTTTTGGTTGTCTGTTTTTCATAGACTTATCATCTTTGTTAGTAAACATATATCGTAGTGCAATATTGGCATCCGATATCAGTCTACGAGAACAATCTATCTAAGTCAAGATACAATTCAAAAAATCTTCCTATGGACTGCCAAATCACTAAATTAAAACGTTCGCCTCCCCCATAGTGCCCGAACATCTTTACCGAGGACGAGTCGTGCTTCCCTGACCTCGGCTGCAATGACAGTGCATCATCCATGAAAATAGTAGCAAGCGGCGGTGGCGGCAGCATCAGTTACGAGACGCCTTTGATGCATCGATACGGTTCTTAATTGCTTCTTTGTAATAGTGCTTGATGATATTAGTGTTAAGCACTATTATTGAGTATGATAAAAGGCTTCAGGGATAGCCTCACAGAGAGTATCTGGCAGCTGCGTATTCCGGTGAAAATTGCCAGGTATTCCGGGGGAAAGTTGCCACTTAGGCCATCATCCATGTCCCTCTTCATGCAATATCGCCTGGCCGCAGGCTTGGAGGTGAGCCCAGTGGACCTGCCACTTGTGCGATTGTCATTCTCGTCGTAGGTTCTGTAGTAGAAAACTTCTTTACCCGCGGCGTTGGTTCTTGTATATACTGTAAAAGGTTCCTTGTACCTGGGCATACCAGAGAGTATAGCATCTGGCAGCGTACAGGCTAATCCAATTGGCTACAAATTTGGCTACACGAAAAATAAGTCCTTGCATAGCAGGGACTTAAAGATAAAAAAACGGTATGCCTGGACGTTAACAGCATACCGTTAGTTATCAAATCGGCGGTTCAACCCGCCTAATTTGTTTTTCGGCCACGGGTTCCATTAGATTTAGCCTTTTTTCAATGCTTCTCTGGTTCCGGTCGCCAATTCGATATGATACGAGGAGGATTCGAGGAGCTCGGAATACAATTCGCGGGAGGAATCAACGGCCGTCGGTCTATCATCGCAGTCTGTGCTCTGTGGAGAACCGGCCGCGAGGCGTCTGATGATCGGCTGTATCAGGAACGCCGCGATGTCCTTTCCTGAGGAGTTCAGGATATGTCCGTCGATCTCCTCCATCGCGGCGGTGATGGTCGCGAGATCGCCGTGCGACTTCAGGGCCGATTCGAGTTCATCGGTGAGGGTGAGGGCTCGTTCCGTGTTGTGGCGAATCTCCGCAAGATCGCGAATGAAGGTATCGAGTGCTTCCGTGACGGTCATGCGCGGTATGGGCCCGGCTTCCCGCCGTACGGTATGTAGCCGTGCATCTATCTCCCGGCGAACGTTCGGTCCGGAGATGATCTCGCGGACAGAGCGGTAGGGCATGCCTTCGATCGCGACCCCGGCGGCTGAGAGGTTGTAGGTATCGCAGTCGGGATAGCGCTGCATCTGCCGTTCGAACCACCACTTGTACACGATGAGACGGCTGTCGCTCATCACCTCTCCACCCCGGTTCGCCGGAACCGGAAAGGGGTGTGCGTCATACATCGCTTTGAAGGCGAAGGTTTCGGCCGGTACGGTGCGTTCGCAGAGACCCAGTGACCGATACTCGAAAAAACTCCCCTTGTAATGGGTGCCGGCATCGGGAAAGCCCAGATCGAGACCTGCCATGTATATCGGGATGCATCCGGCGAACCTTGCGAAGTCCCACGCGCTGGTGGCCACCGAACCTCCCGCCCCGAGTTTCCCGGTGACCCCGGTAAACGCCTCGAAATATCGGCCCAGCGGAAAGAGTGATTCTCCGAGATAGGGTGTGGTACCGAGACGGCGAAATACCGAAGGGTAGGTCGAAGATTCGGATATCACACACGCTCCATCGTCGTAATAGGGGTCCAGGTGGCGGGAATTCCAGTACTGTGGGTCTACTACCAGGAGAAAATCCGGTGTGATCCCCGCCGATACCAGGGCCCGTACGGCCGTATCCACGGCGATGAGGACGCATCTGCGATGCAACCGTTCCAGTTCGGGGATGATCTCGTCGAGTGACGGCCCCGCCGCGATAACCAGGGCGGGCAATCCGGAGAAGATCTCTTGGAATGCGGAAATGCCCCGGCCCTGCCAGATGACGGGAAGGTTGCGAAACAGGTTTCGGGTCCAACGCCTGCCGAACTTTTCGAGGGTGTTGATGTTGATCTGCCTTCTGGCGGAATAGGCACGTACGGCGTCCTCGAGCCGGCCGTAGAAATCCGGATTGAGCCCGTACACCGACCTCAGTCTGAGTATCCGTAACTCGCCGTCCAGGGTGTCCGGAATGAAGGAGGGAAGCGTGTCCGGATCGGTCCCGAGGAATAGACTCACCTGCTCGAGTTCGAAGATGCCCCTGAAATCACGAAGGTCGAGTGAAGCGAGGAAGAGCGCCACATCCGCGACTACGATATACACCGGGACCGAAGGATACCGGCGAAGCAGCGCTTCCACCTGATATCCCAATCCGAAACCGGCGAACACGACCCCCCCCGGCGCCTCCTCGAAAACCGAACCGATCATGCGCTCCGCCTCTTTTCGCGGGTCGCGCCTCGAATGCAGGTATACGGTGCCGTATGTGGCGCTGACGGCTCCCGAACGGGTCTCTATAGGCTTGAGTGTCGAAGCCGGTGGATAGCGGCCGATAATTTCTTCATGGAAGCCGGGATAACGTCTGCAGAGGAATTCCGTGTTCAGGGAGAAGTAACTCATTCCAATTCCAATAGGATCTGCGTATCCTCGGTAACCAATACTCCCGGTCTCGGCTGCTGCCGTACCACCCAGCCTGCGCCGCTGATGGTAAGGTGCAGATCCGTCCGACCGAGGAGTGGTAACAATTCTCGTTTGGAGTAGCCCGTCAGATCGGGCATTCTTTCGCCGATTTCGGCCTCCCGGGGAGATTCGATCCGGACGGTTCCGGTGTGTCCGAGGAGCGTATCGTCTCCGGTGGGGAGACCGTAGTACCGGGACAGCTCTTCGATGGCCTCCCGCACCATCGGTGCGGCGATTCTACCGCCTAAGTACTCACCGGCACTCGGTTTCGCGATCGCCGCGTAGAGGATCAGGACCGGATCGTCCGTCGGAAAGATGCCCAGACAGGAGGCGACGAATTCCGTGTCGGAATAGCTTCTGGTGTCGGGATCGAAAATCTCGGCGGTTCCGGTCTTCGCCGACACACGAATGCCTTCGACCGCGGCGCGATGAGCGGTGCCGTCCGGTCTGGTGGCGGATTCCATCATGAGCAGGAGGTTTTCCGCCGTTTCCTCCGAAACGACCTGCTGAATGGGCTCCCGTTTGAATTCCCGGATCGTCTTCCCGTCCGGGGACACGATCTTCTTGACGATCGTCGGTCTTAGGAGATATCCCTTGTTGGCGAACACCGTGGCGGCGGTCGCAATCTGCAGCGCGGTAACCGAGATCTCCTGTCCGATGGCGATGGTCGGCTTCGTGCGGGTGCTCCACTGTGAAGGTTCCCGCAATATCCCTGCAGCTTCCCCAGGTAACGGAATGCCCGTAGGTGACCCGAATCCGAAGGAGCGTAACATATCGTAGAATGCCTGCTTTTCGACGAATTCCGATGCGCCGGCGGCGCTGTCGTTACAGGAATATTTGAGGATCCCGCCCGTATCGATATCTCCATGTATGCCGAGACAGCGGATAGGTTCCTTCTCGCCATGGCCGGTGTAAATGCCGTCACAGTAGAACCGCTGATCCTCCGTTATTCCTCCGATCTGAAGCATGGATGCGATGGTGAAGACTTTCAGGACCGATCCCGGCTCATACAGATAGGTGACCGGCCTGTTTCTCTTCATCTCCGGTGTGGCCACATTGAATGCATTCACATCATAATCCGGCGAAGAGGCATACGCCAGAATTTCCGCCGTATCGGCATCCAGAACGATCATCATCACCCCTTCGGCCTCGTGTTCCTCGTAGGCCGCTTCGGTGATCCGTTCGATCAGGTACTGGACATCTATGTCCAGAGTGAGGAATAGCTGGTTCCCATATGCTGCGTCGACGTTCTCCTCCGGCTTGGGAAACAGGGTATCGTTATACGCGAGTTCGATTCCATCCAAACCGAGATTGTCCGTGCCGGCGAACCCGACAATGTGTGCCGCCAGGTCCTTCGCAGGATAGTTCCGTCCGTATTCGGGATTCAAGGCGATTCCCGGTAACTGTCCGCCCTCGATTGCCTCCTGAACGCGACGGCTTTCCGTCGGCGATATCTTCCGCTTGATATACATGAATCCGGTTCTCTGGTCGAAATCCTCGCGTATTGCACTGGACTCGAGTCGGAGGATTGATCCGAGGAGTTCCGACTCCTCCATCGGGTGTGTCACGGAGGGGCGCCAGGCAGTGACCGAATCAAGTCGTGTCTGAATCGCGAGTATGCGGCCCTTCCTGTCGAGGATGGGTCCGCGTTCGATATGTGGGCTTCTCGAGAGTATGGGACTCGACGGGGGAGGGGATAGTACCATTACGTTGAAATAACGCCATACTACGAGTAATATCAGCACGGCCGTGACGATTCCGAAGAACAGAAATCGTTTCGTATTTCGCTCAGTCAATCTCGTTTATACCTAATCCGGTCGGACCGTAGTCCGCATGGGCTGTGATAAAGTTCTAAACAACTGTAATATGTAGACGCAATATTGTCGATATGGATACTGTGGGACTCATGAGTGAATGTGAACGTATCAATACAACAAAGCAGCGGGTCCGGCGACGGCGGATATTCCTGAAAAAGAATGATAGAGGCTCGTTTCGCAAAGCCGACATCCTTTTTCAACGGCCCGATCGCTTGAGAAACAGATCGCGCTCGAAGAGCATCACCCGGACGATGCCGGCTCGGATAGAGGGGGTGTTCCGTCGGTTTTCCGGAATATCGGTGACGTTTTTCCGGGGTAGCGGTACTGCCGCACAGGCCGCGGATACATCGGCATCGAAGAAAAGCGACAGGGTCACTCTGCTTGCAGGTGCCATTCTCCTCCTCGTCATCATGGGAACCGCCGGAGGCGTCTACACCTCCTTCTTCATGGATGACGATCCGTGCGCATCGATCTCCTTCCCGACAGACGGTGCCGTTTTCCGGGCACTGGATGAGTTTGCCACGCCGGAGAACTTCTCTGGTCAGGGAGCGGGGGATGGAATCGGAGAGTTGCCGCTGATACTCACGACCGGCGAGCCGGTCGAATATATCGTCTCTTCCGGAGACACTCTCTCGGAGATCGCGTACAAGAACAACGTCGGTGTCGGTACCTTGATCGGCTTCAACAAGATAACCAACGTGTATCGGCTCATGCCGGGAACGATGTTGAAAATCCCGAATATCGACGGAATCCCCTATACGGTGAAACCGGGAGACACCCTGATCACGATATCTCAGAAGCATGGTATTCCCCTGAATCACATTCTGGATGCGAACCACCTCGAGTCGGATGTATTGAACCCCGGCGAGACGCTGTTTATTCCAGGCGCGAGTATCAGCGATTATGACCTCAAGAAGGCCATGGGCACATTGTTCGTCTACCCACTTACCAGGGCCAGCGTGGTCACATCCGGATACGGGTACAGAGCCGATCCGTTCACCGGGGTGAGACGCATGCACTATGGGGTCGATTTTGCGAACCGGATCGGAACTCCTATATACGCCTCCCGTGAGGGGCGAGTCATCGGAACCGGCGACAATCCGAAAGGATTCGGTAAGTATGTGGTGATCAAACACTCCAACGGTTTTCAGACGGTGTATGCGCACCTGAACGTCATATCCGTGAGAACCGGACAATGGCTGGATCAGGGACAAAAATTGGGTGAGTTGGGAAACAGCGGCAGGAGTACCGGACCACACCTGCACTTTGCGATATACAAGAACAACATTCCCATCGACCCGTATGGCGGATATCTCTATTGACCCATGGAACCGACCGGTGTATAAGGGGAGAAGCACCCCGGCCGACTGGCCGTCGCCGTGTCTGTGGACCGGCCCGCATCCGTGCCGAAGAGGCCACGATGCATTACGAGATGTGTCGATATGACGCTTTATAGTACGATAGATGGGATAGATCGGATAGATAGAAAAGATACGATAGACAGGATAAAGAAAAAGAACATTGATGAAAACAACGGCGACGAAAGGAGTTGCATATGCGTAGGTTCTTCATTCTCCTTGTAATCATATTTGCACTCTTCTCCTTTTTAGGTACCTATACCAGTTCCAAAGGAATAGAGTCGGAAAGCTCGGGCCGGGAGCCGGCCACCGCACTGGAGTAACGAGTACCCCGATTCGTTCCGCCGACTCGGGTCCTTCCGAGCAATATCCATTATCTTCCACAGCAGTGTTTATATTTTCTGCCGCTGCCGCAGGGACAGGGATCGTTCCTTCCGACTTTCGGCACCGCACGCTTGACCTGTACCGTCTGGGGCTCCGACTGCGCCGCGGGGCCGGCTCCGCCCGCGGAGTTTCGGACCGCTCCGGCGGCTGCCGTCTGAGCCGGTACCGGCGCCGCATCGAATTGTCCCAAGGCGGCGTGATTAGCCGTGGCGCTGATCCCCCTGCGGAGTACCACCGGATGCTCCTTCGGCCGTTCGATCTTCATCTTCACGATACGCTTTGCGATCTCGGTTCGAATTTCGTAGATGAGAGTATCGAAGATTTGGAATCCTTCCAGCTTGTATTCCAGGAGGGGGTTCTTTTGTCCATACGCCCGAAGGTATACCGCCTCTCGCAAGGCCTCGAGATTATCGAGATGGTCCTGCCATTTGGCGTCGATACTCCGTAGATACTGAAGCTTTATGAATTCGTTCAAGTTCTTGGCGCCGACCAGCGACTCCTTCTCGTTCAGGTCCCCCTCGACATAGTCCATTACCGTTTCCGAGAGATGCTCCCTGGGTGTTTCGGCGATATCAAGGTCGTCGCTGATGAAGAAATCGTCCCAGAGCCGCTCCGACAATCGAGAGCGGAAGTCCGATTCAGAGTCCGATTCCTGGGCGGCTGTCTCGACCGCCTCCTCTACTATCTCCCCGACGGTAGTCAGGACACGATTCAAGAGACGTCCGTCACTCAAAATCGAGTCTCGCTGGGAGTAGATGAATGTACGCTGTTCGTTGAGTACATCGTCGTATTCGAGGAGGTGCTTCCGTATCTCGAAGTTCCGCTCCTCTACCCTCGACTGGGCCCGTTCTATCGATTTGTTGATCCAGGGATGGAAGATCGGTTCCCCCTCCTGCATTCCGATGCGGCCCATGAGGTTCTTCAGGTTCTCACCGGAGAAGAGCCGCATCAAGTTGTCGTCCAATGAAAGAAAGAAGCGGGATTTTCCGGGATCGCCCTGTCGCCCTGAGCGACCACGGAGTTGATTGTCGATGCGTCTGGATTCGTGGCGTTCGGTACCGAGGATGTACAGGCCGCCGACGTTCCGGACTCTCTCGTAATCACTGCGCCAACTCTCCGTCTCCATGGCCAATGCGGCTTCGTATGCGGTGTCGTCGGCATCGGTCCCCGCCCTGCGTTTGGCCCGGTATTCCGGACTGCCGCCCAGTTTGATGTCGGTCCCACGACCGGCCATGTTGGTGGCGATGGTGACGGAGCCGATCGCTCCGGCCTCGGCGATGATCAACGCCTCCCGTGCATGGTTCTTGGCGTTCAATACCTCATGTTTGATGCCGCGTTTGGTGAGCATCGTCGCGAGGAGTTCCGATTTTTCGATGGAGACTGTCCCCACCAGGATCGGTTGCCCCTTCTCATGCACCTCTTGGATTTCGTCGCAGATGGCTTCGAATTTGAACTTCTCGTTGTAATAGATGATGTCGTCTTCGTCTCTGCGGATTACCGGACGGTTTGTCGGGATAACCACGACATCCAACCCGTAGATGTTGGCGAACTCCCGAGCCTCCGTATCCGCGGTTCCGGTCATTCCGGAGAGCTTGTTATACATGCGGAAGTAGTTCTGGAACGTGATTGTGGCCAGCGTACGGTTCCGCTTGGCGATGCGAATATTCTCTTTGGCCTCGATTGCCTGGTGAAGCCCGTCCGAATAGCGTCGCCCATGGAGGATGCGCCCGGTGAACTCGTCGACGATCTGCACCTGTCTCTCCTGAACCACGTAATCGACGTCCCTGCGGTACAACCTGTGGGCCTTCACCGCCTGGGTAAAATAGTGGATGTATTCAAAATTTTCGTCGGCGAACACGGAGCCGTCGATGGCCTTGGCGTTGAGTAGTAGCTCCTCGATTCGGTTCATCCCCTCGTCGGTGAAGGACACCTTCCTGGACTTTTCCTCGAGTTTGTAGTCTCCAACAGGCTCTTCCGGATAGTCGCCGGTATCCGGGTCCTTCTCACATTCATTCAGCATCGTGACCAGGCTGTTTACCTGCCCGAATTTCTGGGTATCATCTTCGGCTTGGCCGGAGATGATCAACGGTGTGCGCGCCTCGTCTATGAGTATCGAGTCGATCTCGTCGATGATACAGAAGTTATGGGGCCGCTGGACTCGTCCCTCCTTGTCCCATCGCATGTTGTCGCGCAGGTAATCGAACCCGAATTCGTTGTTTGTACCGTAGGTGATGTCGCTGCGGTAGGCCGCCTTCCGAAGGTCGTTGTCCATTTGTGAGAGAATTGCACCGACACTCACACCCAGATAGCCGTAGATGGGCCCCATCCACGCGGCGTCACGTTCCGCCAGATAGTCGTTCACGGTGACGATATGCACTCCCTTCCCTGGGAGTGAGTTCAGGTATGCCGCCAAGACACTCGACAGGGTCTTGCCCTCGCCGGTCTTCATCTCCATGATTTTGCCGTGATGTAGTACGATTGCCCCGAGTACCTGGGTGTCGTATGCTCGTTGGTCGAGAACCCTTCGGGCGGCCTCTCTCGCAAGCGCGAAGCACTCGGGTAGCAGGAGGTCCAAGGCCTCCCCCTCGGCGATTCGTCGTCGATACTCTTCGGTTTTCCGCGGAAAATCCGCCGGCTTCAGCGAGGCGGCCCACGCCTCCTTCCGATTGACCTCGTACAGCAGGGGCAGCAACGCCTTGAGGTCTCGTTCATGCTGCGAGCCGAAGAGGGCATTCATGACCTTTTCTAACATGCGTGAATTTTCTCCTCAGGGTATTTCAAAATCGGTATTCTGATATAACCGCTTCTGCAGCCGAATATAGCAAAAATTCGACGAAAAGTACACATCACGGCATGAACGATGTATTTCTCTTCCGTGGGTGCCGCGCTGTTGTTTCATTGACAGGGGAAAACAAGAGGATGTACTATCTATCGTATATGTATCAATCGAAAACAGATACGGCGTCCTCCCGAGTCGCAACCGGTTCGGCACCCCTCATCTCCCTCCTCCCCATTCTCGCGCTTGCCGTTGTCTTCCTGGTATCGGGATGCGATGCCGGACTCGCCGGAACGTTGGAGCGGGAGGAGCTCTTTTCCCTCTCACTCGGAAGGCTCGAGGACGAGGTAGATATGATACAACTGCCCGGTATCCCCTTCGATCGACGTACACGGACGGTGATGCGCGATGGCCTTGTCTATATTGCCAACGGCACTACCGGCAAGATCATGGAGTTTACCTCCTACGGCGACCTGATCTCTCTCTACTATAATCCCGACAAGAATCCAGAGCCTGTGATGCTGGCCGACTCGAACGACGCAGAGGGCATCATCGCCAACCGACGGGCGTACAAGTACCGGTTCAACGAGGTCGGTGAGATCGCGGTGACCGAGGAGAAGCAGATACTGATCGAGGATCGAGTGCCCGAGGGACGGGGGGAGTGGGACGCGGATGAGGGGGTCATACACGACCGGATAGTATTGCGGTTCGACCGGAACGGACGCTTTCTCGACTTTCTCGGCACCGATGGTGTCGGGGGCTCTCCATTCTCCTATATCCGGCACATCGAGGGGATCCACGGCGGGGAGATCGCAATCGTCACCAGGGGACCGAAAAGCTGGTTTGTGTACTGGTATACGAGTGCGGGTGATCTTCTCTATACGGTGCGGTTCTTTCTTACGGAGTTGCCGGTGCCGGAGGGCGAGGATCTCATCCCTTCGTTGGAAACCGTATATCCCGATCGTGAGGATCGCCGGGTCTTTCTAAAGATCGACTATTATTC
>CAZAKE010000163.1:0-10680 GCA_964485495.1 uncultured Spirochaetales bacterium | reverse complement strand
CTTAAGGATCCTCCCGGGTGATCCACCTGCCGATGTTTTTCGCTTTTTTATCGAACTCGACGCCGATTTTGTACAGTTTCCTTTTGCTGCTGGTTTTTACCGAGTAAGGGATCAGATAGCCCTTTTCGTCAATCTGCGCCAGGGCTTCTTCGGCGGTACCGTTCAGCTTAAACTCGAATACGTAAAGGTAATCCGGCGTGCTGACCACCGCGTCGCTGCGCCCTTTAGCGGATTTGACTTCGCTGTCGATATACTGGCCCAGTAGTTTGAACACCAGGTAAAATACTACGTGGTAGTGCCGCTCGGTCTGGTCGTTCAGGTCGTAGGGAATCGATTCAAAGAAGCACTTCAGCCGTTCCATGAAGGCGTCCACATCCCCGGCCCGGAGTTCCTTACTGAACATGCCGATATGAAAGCCCCCTCTGTCCCTGCTCTGGCCGGTGTAGTCGGGCAGGAGAAAGCCGAGAAAGCCGTTCTTTACCTCCGCATTGGGATACCCCAGTGTGTAGAACCGGAGTGAAGGATCGTAGCCTTTTATCGTCAGATAGCCGTTCTGGTAGATCACCGGAACGGGCCGGTCTGGGTCGGCCCGGTAATCGGCAAAATCTCGGGCAGGCAGCTGGATTCCCTCGATTTCCCGCAGGTCGGTGTCGGTTTTTTTCAGGAGCTCTACTAAAAATGTTGGTGTCCCGGTCTGAAACCAGAAATCCTGGAACTCTTTGAAGTTGAACAGATTCAATGTGCTGAAAGGGTTATACACCGCCGGTCCTTCGGGGTGGAAGCGGTAACCGTTGTACCAGTTTCTAATCTGATGTACGCAGCTTTCGTAGGGAATTCCTTCCTGCTGTGCCAGGGCTTCGATCTCCGGCGGGAAATCCCGGAGCAGTTCTTCTTCAGTAATACCGCAGATGGAGGCGAATTCCCTGTGCAGGGAGAGGTCGATTAGCTGGTTCAGATCGGAGAAAACGCTTACCTGGCCGAACTTAGTAACGCCGGTAATGAAGGCAAACTTCAGGTGTGCATCGCTGCTTTTCAGAACCCCGAAAAATGGTTTCAGAAACTGTTTGTATTCCTCATGTAGCGTGGAATTACTGATGGTAGACAACAGGGGTTTGTCGTATTCGTCTATGATGACGCAGCTTCGTTTTCCTGCCTGTTCGTGGGCTCGCTGTATAATGCCTGAAAAACGGCCGGGGATGGTTGTCTCCAGGGGCTTCCCATATGTTGCTTCCCAGACAGCCAGATGATCTTCGATGATTCCAATCAGTCCTTTCATGGATGTATAGATACCGGAATTCAAATCCAGGCGGAGTACGGGGTATTCGGTCCATTCGGTTTCTAGTCGCTCCAGGACCAAACCGGTGAAAAGCTCTTTTTTCCCCTCCAGATAGGCCCCTAATGTGGAGCAAAGGAGGGACTTTCCAAACCGACGGGGCCGGGAGAGGAAGTATACTTTTCCTTCCTGAACGAGGCGATGGACAAGACTGGTTTTGTCTACATAGAGGTAGTTATCTTCTCTAATCGAAACAAAATCCTGAATCCCGATGGGAAGTTTTCGTCTATCCATACCTATAGTGTACGCCAATACCACCGCCAGGACAACACGTCAGAAATTCGAAATGTGACCGTAAAACTCAAAGGCCAAGATCAATAGTTTGCCTTGTTTGGCGGGATTGCTCCGCGGCAAATACAATACGGATCCTGCTCCTGCTGAAAGGCACTGGCTCCGGAATGGTTATTCGCTGAGATCTCGAAGCTAGACATGTTCATCAAATAGAAGGAAAGCTTGATTGCTATAACGAACCTCGTTATACTATTATTCATGATAAAATCTTTCCTGTCATCAGGTACTGAGGATGTCTTTGATGGCAAGGTATCTCGTGCGGCTCGAAGGTGCTGCCCACAATCTATCTGGCCTGTGCTCGACGAAAACTGGATCAAATCAACCGAGTTCGAGAGATAAACGAATTACGGGTGCCTCCTGGGAATCATCTCGAACTCCTGAAAGGTAAATCGAAGAATAAATACAGTATCCGCATCAATCAGCAATATAGAATCTGTTTCACATGGGAGGAAGGCCATGCATACGAAATCGCAATCACAGACTATCACTGAAGTTGGTCGGCGGCTCCCAAAGAATCGTCCTCCGACCCATCCCGGAGAGATGCTTCTCGATGAATTTGTCAAACCACTTGACCTCACACAAGTAGAACTGGCTCGCCGGTTGGGTGTGTCGTACCCTCGATTAAACGAAATAATCAAAGGTAGGCGGTCGGTCACACCGGATACTGCGTTGCGACTGTCCCGTGTTCTGGGGATGTCTGCAGATTTCTGGCTGGGTTTGCAGCAAGATTGGGACCTTTGGCATGCGATGAACAGCCCTGAAGCGGCACAAATAAATCGGCTGGAACCGATCCAAAGAGATTGACTAGTATGCGTCGCCCACACGCGCCTCCGCCGACGATGCGGATGTCCGATTCCCTGAGACTCGAGTTTCCGGCGGTACTTAAATCAAGGGCGACCGGCGGCAGCGAGACTCTCTCCATCATTTCGCGATATACCGGATCATCGAAGGGTTCGACGATGTACCGCTGGGGAGAAGACATGTACGCCATAGAGCATCTTCCCATATCACCCAGTCACGAAGATCATTTTAATTTGTTTTTTTGTCTTGCAAAGTGCTTTGCAATGCAGAGATATCTTACTTGATGGCTTCCATCAAGCCAAATCGAGAAGAACATGCTATTCTTGAAAAATGCTATTCTTGGATGATGAAAACGGGAGGACGCGATATGAGTAATTTCAACGGACTCTACTGCAGCATGGACACGATGGCGCTGCTATCGGACGCCGAGACCAGGTCGATCTGTGCCGAGAACAGAGACGGTTCCAAGGCCGGCGGTGCCAGGGAGTTTCCGCCGGTGGGGGAGGACGGCAGGCCCACCGGGGCGGCCCGGGAACTGGGGCAGGGCTGGAAGGTCCATCCCTGCGACACCATCGAGTCGGGTCAGACGCTGACCCTGGCCGATGTCGAGGGCCCGGGATGCATCCAGCAGATCTGGATGACTCCGACCGGCGATTACCGCAAGGCCATCCTCCGGATCTACTACGACGATCAGGAGGCTCCCTCGGTGGAGTGTCCGGTAGGGGACTTCTTCGCCTCGGCCTTCACCAGTTTCGACACCTTCGCGCAGATATCCTCTCTGGCGGTGTGTGTGAATCCGGGGAACGCCTTCAACTGCTACTGGCCGATGCCCTTCCGGAAGCGCATCCGCATCACCATGGAGAATATCGACCCGGACAACGTCATGCGGATCTTCTACCAGATCAATTACGCCCTGAACGACGTGCCTGAGAATGCCGCCTATTTCCACGCCCAGTTTCGCCGGGTGAATCCGCTGAAGTATGGCGACGTCTACACCATCCTGGACGGCGTGAAGGGCCGGGGGCACTACGCGGGGACCTACATGGCCTGGCAGCTGAACAACAACGGCTGGTGGGGCGAAGGGGAGATCAAGTTCTACCTGGACGGCGATACCGATCCGGCCCTCTCCGGGGGAGATACGATAGCCGGTTCCACCGGGTTTCCCACCATCTGCGGTACCGGCACCGAGGATTACTTCTGCGGCTCCTACAACTTCGAGAACAAGACCACCAAGCAGTACCAGGAGTTCACCACTCCCTATGCCGGGGTGCCCCACATCGTCCGTCCCGACGGCACCTACCGGGCCAACCAGCGCTTCAGCATGTACCGCTGGCACATCACCGACCCGATCCGGTACAGGGAGGAGCTGAAGGTCACCATCCAGGCATTGGGCTGGCGCAGGAACCGTCGCTACCTGCCCCTGCAGGACGACATCGCCTCCACCGCCTTCTGGTACCAGACCCTCCCCACCGCACCCTTCCCGAAACTGCCGGCGGTTGATGAGCTGGAGATAATATAGGCCCGAGCGCACACGCGGAATAGTACACACATATGGTTGTATACACACACGAGTGTATACATGCGTAGTTGTATGTTAAAATATTTATCTCTTCGGGATTACAACAAATATCAGGGTATCTTGGAGGCGGTGGGAGCAAAACGACGGGAGATCGGTTCAATTGCAGCGCAATTGAACACTCCCCTCGACACCGGTCTACGCAAGATGGTGAGTCGTCTGGTCGAGTTGGAATTCCTGGAAGAGGAACGAGATTTCGCTTCACCGTGCAATCGCCCGGTTCGATATCGGCTGGCGGATCCTGCACTCCGCTTCTATTATGGTCAGGTGCTTCCCAACGAATCGGCAATCGACGTATCGGGACCCGTATCCGTGTGGAATGAACGAATTCGCCGGGAGCGGTTTCCCTCATATGTCGGTCAGGAGGTGGTCGAGGAACCTGCCGGAAAAGTATGCGATGACGGCCGAGGCCAACCCCAGGAGGATGCGGATGTTTCCCATCAGTTCCGACCTGAAGCGGTCGGAGTAGTTGAGTCGCATGATGGCGCCGTTGAACACCGCCACCAGCAGGGCCGCCTGGGCGTCGAAATGAAAAGTGATCCGGTCGGTCAAAGGCAGCCGATCGTAGAAACGTCTCAACAGCAAGGCCGTCCCGCCTATGTACTACGAATAGTAGAATTTCGGCGTACTATAGCAGGGAATGTGGGGTGTCACAAGCGCCAATATTCGCCTGATTCACTTAGCCGGACTATCCCCCGTACCGATCGAGGTGACGTGGAATCCTGATGCCGACGCCAATCGCGCCTGTCGGGTGTCACTGGTGATGAAGTGCACACAGGAGCACTCGATGGCCGCTGCTACGTGTGTGATATCCAAAGACCTGCATAGAATGGTCCGGGTCCATTGGGATGAAAGAGATTCGGCCCTTGTAAAAACTGCCGACCAATCGAGATTCACGCGGTATAATCTCGAGGCATCGATGTCGGCCGTGAATGCATGCAATCCTTTCCGGCACTCCTCCTCGTCGATTATGCCTCTCCCGAGCTGTGCACGCAGGGCGTTTCGGATTTCGAGTTCGTGAAGCCAGGTCAGAGGAATCTGGTGCTTCGTCCGAATTAGCTCGATGACCTGGTTTGAGTGCTGTTCCTTCACGTAGAGCTTTACCAGAGCCCCTGAATCGAAATACGCATCCACGTAGTTTAGTCCCTGTCCTCGTAGATGATGTCGGAGGTCATGGGGAATACTTGTTTTTCTCCATAGATATCATCCAGCCGTTTCTGTAGATCCGGCCATGGTTCGGGCTGCTTTGTATGACCGGCGGGGATGATTCGTGCTACCACTTCATTGCGGCGGGTTATCTCTATTGTCTCCCCCTGCATCACCTCATCCAGAATGGTGCGTAGGTTGTGCTGAAGGGTTCGTACATTGGTCTTCTTCATGTATTACATTATGCATTACCTTCTCTTCATAGTCAACGAATATCGGTATGATCAGATATGGAACATCGTATGCGCATGGTTCTCTCGGTTTTGCTGATTTCATCTGTCGTGTGCTGCCGCGGCGTATTACAGCGTGTGGATCTATTTCCCATATGTGTACAATCCTAACAAGGATCCGTAGTGGGACATCAACGGAGACGGCGGCTGGTGGAACGTGTTCCAGTTCAAGTCCGCCAACGGACGCCGGCAGATAGAAGAGCATATAAAGAGTATAAAAAAGCTACTAAGGATGAGGACCATTTTAACCGGCAGGTAATGATGAATACGAGGATAAAGGAGCTGGAGGGCCTGCTTGAAGAGCTGGTGGCGCGATTGTGATCAATTTTTACTCGAATTCGGGGGGAATTCGAATCTAAATATGGCGAATATGCCATAATTACTTAAGAGGAGTTGGTTAATGAACGTGAATAAAAAAGTTAGTGTTCTCGATAGGGAAGTTATGCTTTTCCGCGTAAATGAAGAAAATTTTGTTTCAATCACCGACATTGCCAAATACAAGAACCCTGAAGCTCCCGCTGACATTGTTAAAAATTGGCTCCGTAGTAAAAATACTATTGAGCTGCTTGGTTTGTGGGAACGCATCCACAACCCCGATTTTAAACTGGTCGAATTCGACCAGTTTAGAAGTGAGGCTGGTTTTAACCATTTTGTCCTCTCACCTAAGAAGTGGATTGAATGTACAAACGCTATTGGTTTACTCTCAAAATCAGGTAGATACGGCGGCACCTTCGCTCATATAGATATTGCCCTGGAATTTGCATCATGGGTTTCAGTCGAATTTAAATTCTATCTATTAAAGGAATTCCAGAGGCTCAAGGAAGCTGAGGTTCATGAGCTGGATTGGTCGGTCAAACGCATTCTGACTAAAATTAACTATCGAATACACACCGATGCTATTAAAGAAAACCTGATTCCGCCGGAATTAACCAAGCAACAAGTCAACTTTGTGTACGCCTCGGAAGCGGATTTGCTCAATATGGCTCTGTTTGGAAAGACTGCAAAACAGTGGAGGGAGGAACATCCTGAAGAAAAAGGGAATATACGTGACTATGCAAATGTATCACAGCTGGTGTGTCTGGCAAATCTGGAAAATCTGAATGCCCATTTTATTGAACAGGGCCTTTTCCAAGCGGAACGACTGAAGTTGCTAAATAATACTGCTATCTCGCAGATGAAGTTACTAACTGAGAAAAGACAACGAAAAGAATAGAAGGATAAACGGGAGTGGGGATGGAAAATCTATCGCTGTAGTGAAAGAGAATATAGACGGTTTACGGAAGCTGTTTCCGGAGTCGTTTACCGAAAGCTCGAATGAAGGTGAACCCAGATGGAAGGTGGATTTCGAGACGCTGAAACAGATTCTGGGGGATTATACAGAGCAGAGGCAGGAACGGTACAGTTTCTCCTGGAACGGTAAGTCCAGAGCCAGGTTAATTGACCAGACTCCTTCTACAGGAACTCTACGCCTCTGCCTGGAGGAGTCGGTGGTCGAGGTCGTTCACTTTCGCGTCGTCTCCATTTTCGAATGTAACGGTTCCATCTGTTGGAATATGCCTTAATTGAAATCTACTGTGGCTGGGGGTGATTGGTCCACCTTGATCTCCCTTCCAAGTGCTTCGATTTTTTCCCTCATCGAATCCAATATAGTTTGGTGAGAGATGTTCGATGAAAGATTCCATTCTTCATATGGGTCCTGTTTAAGATTGTATAACTCCTCGTAAATCGGATTTTCTTTGCCGAAAATTGAGGAGTTCAAACAATCATTGTAATTATCCAACGTTCCTCGAAACCAACCCTTTTGATTCGGATCTTCAGTTCGACTAAAGTACCGAATGTATTTCCATTCGTCTGTTCTGACGCTCTCACTTCTTGGATAATTCTGAATGTCCATCAACGCTTCGGTAAAAATTGCGTCTCGCCATCTGGTTGTCGAACCATTTAGAAGCGGCACGATACTCTTGCCCTGCATTGTACGAGGAACTTCACATCCGGTCATTTCCAGCACGGTGGGAGCGAGATCGGGAACAACCACTAATTCTTCACGCTTTCTACCCCTGTTTTGATTAGGTAATCTAGGATCATAGATTACTAGCGGGATTCGAATATCCTCTTCATACAAGAAATTCTTACCACCTAATCCATGTTCGCCATGGTGAATTCCGTGATCTGTTGAAAAGATGATAATTGTATTGTCTGCAATCCCCATGTCCTCCAGTTTTTCGCAAAGACGGCCTATCATATAGTCCATGCCCGTAACGGTTTGACAGATTCTTACCATTCGTTCTCGAAGAAACGTGGGCCACTTCACATAATCGTAAGAAGGCAAAGTTATCCCATTATACACATTGACAGGTAATTTCGGTTCTTCTATATCGGCAAATTGAATGTACGTTTTTGGTAATTCAAATTCATTGAATCTATCTCTGTAAGTAGATTTATATAGTTTGTCGTCTTCAGGTCTTAGCTCCATCGTGCCGGTCCCGTTCGCATGTGGCAGATTAAACGTGATACATAGGCAGAATGGCTTATCGCGAGGTCTTTCGGGTAACGGGT
This sequence comes from uncultured Spirochaetales bacterium, assembly GCA_964485495.1. Lineage (GTDB taxonomy): Bacteria > Spirochaetota > Spirochaetia > CAZAKE01 > CAZAKE01 > CAZAKE01. Next base: position 2,687 of record CAZAKE010000163.1, on the reverse strand, counting down.
GAGGACAACTTTCGATAAAATTTTTTTGAGGATCGAGAAAGTTCATTGCTCCTTCCTCAAATAATTCTACCTGGGTGTCCATCTTTGCATTTCTATAAATTCGACCAGATGATCTTTCTTTCGGATAAAACCCGCTGTGTCCATGATTTCCGTACCAGTAGTCGAATGCCTCTTCCATTGCACCGCTAGAATACCCCCTGAGACCCAATGGAACATGGTTCTTGCCTACCCACCCGGTGAAATATCCATTCTTCTTTAGTTGCATGGGGAAGCTGTTTTCCCATGCAGACTCGGCTATTGCAGATGCACTGTTGAAATTTACGCCGTGTCTCCGTTCCCATTGCCCGAGATAATGGCAGCATCTGCTTGGAGTGCAAGTTGGACTGGTACAAAATGTGTTTGAGAAGGAAGTACCATTATTAGCTAAATAATCAATATTTGGGGTATTAATGATAGGATGTCCGTTGATCCCTAAAAAATCTGCGCGGTGATCATCTCCTAAGATGTAAATAATATTCGGCTTTTGGGACATGATTACTCCTTTTTCGAGATGATTTTCTACTGAAAACGGGTTAACTCGTAAAGATATCAACCTAAAAGGGCGGCACCACCGTACCGCCCTTGGTATGGAATTATGATACTATCATTCTATGTAGACATCTTCGATATTCAACGGCATACCCTGTCCCGCGTTCTGATACCATTCGAATCCCTTCACATGTGGTTTTATAAGATAATAGGCCACCGGGTAGGCAAAATCTAAAGAAAATGCAACATCGTTCCACAACTGTAAGGCTTCTGCTGCTAATTGTGCACGTTTTTCATGGTTAATTTCGTTAAATGCTTTGTTTACAAGGTCTTGTAATTCGGGCTCGTATGGAACCCCGATAAAGGGTCGATGATCCCCTTCCTCCCACGGTTCATCGTTCATTAGCCGTGTCATATTTCTAATAGTATCTACAATGTCGGCGTACCATGGCATCTGCGTGTTATACCAAAGATGTAACGGAAATGGCGGATTCATCATATCAGGTATCCGTTCGTTATGGATGGTTACCTGAGTTAGTCCTAGATTGTCTACAAGCATCTTTTGCACGGTTTCCATGATGGTGGCGATATCCGGTGTAGGAGCGTAGAGATGAATCGGCATATCCTGTACTTCCGGCCAATATTTTGACTGTTTTAATTCAGTCATTGCCTGTTCGACGCTAAAACGAAGTGGTGTCACTTTCTTTGTCTCTTCTACTGCATGGGGTACGGCCGGACTTCGGTGCATCATTGCTCTCTCATAAAGTGGCTGAGGTGCTCCCGCGTTAAGAATTTGCACCAACTGGTCTTTATTAATAGCCATGGAAAAGGCCCTTCTGACATGGATGTCGTCAAGAGGAATGTTAGGCGTCGTCCAAAGTTGGGCAACCTGCCACATGGGGATTTTGATCAGATCTTCATTCAATTTCGGATCGCTCATTGCCTGACGAGCCGCATCTCCGGTTATCGGTGTGCTTATGACATCGAGTTCGCCATTTTCATATGCTGCAAGTATGGTATTCATGTCATTGGCTACAGCGAGGACTTCAATCTTTTGGAGTTTCGGTTTTGGTCCGAAGTATTGTTCATTGGGAACCAGGAGAAATTTTTCACCAGGTACTGCGGATTCGATCTTGTATGGTCCGGATGCAGCTGCATTGGATGGCCAATAGTCGTAGATGTCATAGTCTACATTTTTTCCCGCGAGCAGATCGTCTACCTTGAAGATTGCTCCACCAACCATCAGGCGTTTGATAAACGTAGCACTTGGCTCATTTATTGTTATTTCGACTGTTTTCTCATCGAGTGCTTTTATTCCAGGAATCGGTCCTCCGATGCCGAACTCTTCATATTCATATTTTTTTGGAAAATCCATCATGCCGATTACGTCGGGAAATAGTCTTTTGGCCTTTCCAGTGTTGTCCCGGTAGCCTTTTGCCTCACCGTGAAGCATCATGCCCCAGTGGCCGAAACAGTCAACGACATTCTGAGCAGTAATCGTTGTTCCGTCGGAAAACGTAGCATCCCGCAGATGAAATGTGTAAACTGTGCCGTCTTCACTGACATCGTACGAAGTAGCCAAGCTTTTCTCGGGGATATAATTACTTTTTGTATCACCGGCAATAAGTGGGCTCCAGATTAATGAGTGAAAACTCCACGTTCCACGTCGAGCGGGATCCAATGCTGCCATGTCACCTTCGCTTGCCGCGGCGAAAAACGCAGCTGCAACCTTGATCTCCTGCGGAGTCTCCGCGGTTTGGGTCGCTTCCTGCTGCCCGGCTTGTTGACCTCCTGCTATGACTGGGAGAATCGACAAGAGGACAACTGTGAAAATAACACAAAATTTCTTCATAAATTTCCTCCTTATGGAAATATTTGAATTACAGAGTCTAATGATATCACGAGTATGATATACTCACAATTGTCCTGGTCATTCAGATTATTGTATATATACAACATGTAACTGTAAAATATACCCGATAAATCCTATGGTATATTCAATGGGCAAGGCATAAATGTCTTTACATATATGGCATATATGGCATATATGGCATATTTCCCTTTACACCGCATCACGGGTGTGCCCCTCTGTTCAACTACTCTTCTCTCATCCCACACCCTTTTATCTTATCCTTAAGTCTTGGAGATAAAGCCTTGAT
>CAZAKE010000162.1:0-10690 GCA_964485495.1 uncultured Spirochaetales bacterium | reverse complement strand
ACCTCTTACTACCGAAAGATTTTTTCGCCGTTGTAACAAGAAAGATTGCCAAGCCTATGCATGACCAAGACGAATCCGATTTACTTTTCTGTCGGTTGGCCTCCTGTCTCATTTTTTCTCCATGTATGTTTGTCATTGTTTCTATCTCATACATACTATCAAACATACAGTTCTCTCCTCTCATCGGTTTCTATGTGATCCGGCAGTGAGTGTGAAGCATCTATAACAGCTTCTGACTGCAAATCAGGGTCAAGGAGCCACTCGGAAAGTTTAGCTTCTCTTGCAGCGGCTTCCGTTCCGTTCCCGGTATATCTACCGAGTTCCTTCTGCGCTGCAAGACTTCCGTCCAGCATATAGAGCACCCGATCGCTCTTTGAGGCTACCTTTGCATCATGGGTAACCAGAAGAACGGTGGTTCCCGATCTATTTATATCACGGAGAATCTCCATTATGTCTGAGGACGATTTTGAGTCGAGAGCCCCTGTCGGTTCATCGCCGAATACAATGTCAGGTTCATTTATTAGAGCACGACAGATGCCGACCCGTTGAAGCTGTCCTCCCGAAGCCTGGGTGATGTCGTTCTGAGCCAGCGATTCAATTCCGGTCATGGTCATCAGCTCATGAGCCCTCCTGCCGACATCCCTACGGCTTATTCTGCCTGAAAGATAGCCTGATAGGATAATATTATCTAAGATGGAAAGGTTCTTCAGGAGATGTATCTGCTGGAAGATGAAACCCATCTCGTTCAGTCTCAGGGCGGCGAGTGATTTTTCCGAGAGGGCTGAAAGTTCTTTTCCGTTGAAATACACCTTGCCCGAGCTCATCCGATCCATCCCGCAGATGTTGTAGAGGAGGGTCGATTTGCCCGAGCCGGAAGGACCCATAATCGAAACGAATTCTCCCCGGCCAATCTGAAGGTCTACTTCGTTCAGAACCTTCTTCCGGTTATTTGTGCCGATGTCATAACTTTTGCTCAATTTTTCCGATTTCAGTAAGATACTCATGATTTCCTTCCTTATTCCGCGATAGCCGCGGCGATTGTATGTTCTTTGATTCCGGTAATGCTGATGACGGTGGTAAGCGAGACTGTGCCGATTAGCAGAAGGGGAAGCAGAAGCGAGGATAGTAGGGGGTTTATGATAAACTGAATCTGGGCTGCTCCCATGAACGAGATCAGGAAGCCGATCAAGGCTTGACCCGCGGTATTGGAGAAGACGGTTCCGGTCACGATTCCGATAGAGAGAAGGACCAGGATGGTGGTCAGATACTGTGCTCGAAGTTGTCCCAAAGAGAAACCAAGGCTTCTCATTATGGCGACGCGTCCCGTATCCCTGCCTATCAACATCCGGAGGAAGAGTGATGTGATCAGCACTGCAACCGACAACCCCACAACGATTGCCGTTATGGTGATCTTCCTTACTTGGGCGATGGTATTGCCGAGAGTCTGAGACAGATAGGTCTCCAGGTCGGTCACTCTGGCTGGATAGAAGAGCCCGCTGTATTCATGGACCTTCTTCGAGACCGGAACCCCGGATTTCAGATTCAGGCCGAGGGTGTACCAGAGAACCTTCCTTCGATTGTATGGGATAGAGGCCTTAGCGGTGCGACCGCCGTTGGTGATATCCTGATAGATGCCGCATACTCGCAAATCCTGTTGTGTGCCTTCAGAGATTACGGACAGGAGGTCTCCGACATCTTTATTCAACTCTCGGCTGTTTAGGTAGGAGAGGGCAATATCACGATCATCTTGTGGTTCGCAGCCTTCGAGATAATCCAGCGGGAAGATCGAGAAATCTCCGGTCTCCACCATGAGAGTTTCTGTTTGCCCGTCATCCGCGACCAGGGTGAACTGAGAGGTCACCAGGGGTGAATAGCGAACCACATCCTCGTCACGTTCGATGGCGGCAGCCATCTCTTCAAAGCGGGCATCCATGCCCTCCGTCCGATGGAGATCGATACGGATGTCGCTGCGTCCTATTCCCATATAGGAGATAAATTCTCGATCGGAAATGGTGGCGAGAAAATGGACGGGAATGATGGTTATGAAAGCTGCAAGAAAAAAGATGAAAGTGAGAAGGCTGAATATCCTGAAGCGATCGGCCATATCCTTCATTCCCAGAAAGAGGTGTATATTCATATTTCCGCAGCGGGACACTTGGAGCATTCCGGATTTTCCGGGTGCTTCTGCCGTATCTCCCGCTTGAAGGGCCGTAATCGCGCTGATGGTACGAAAGCGTCGCAACACAAGCGTGATAGAGAGGAGAATGAAGAGAAAGATCAAAGCGGCGGAGACGCCGGGAATGATGTATGTAAGAATCCCACTCGGCGCTCTGCCGATGTAACGCATGCAGTTCGCCATCAGTATGCGATCAGTGGTCAGGGAAGAGAGATATCCGGAGAGGACAGCTGTTCCGCCGACGGTGATATACTTGAGAAGATAGATGCGCTTGATGCTTACCTGGGGCATGCCCACGGCTTTCATCACCCCTATCTCCCTGTAATCCTCTTCGATGGCTGCGAGGATAGTAAATCTCAGACAGAGGATGGCGATCAACATCAGCAGGATGCTCAGGATGACAACGACTGCTGCCACGATACCGTCGCTCAGACCATTCAGGGTTTTAAACAAGCGGTAATCTACTGTGGGTCCCCGTTGCGGCATTCCCGCGGAAAGATATGCATCGGTAAACTCCTCCAAATCTGCCGCATCGGTCAATCTAAATTCGATGAGGTACTCGATCTCGGTAAAATGTTGCCTTATCTTTCGATAGTCGGAGTCAGCGACCAGGAAGCGTTTCGAATGCACGATGGCCGGATTCATTTGAGCGTCACGAACCAGGGCAGAGACTTCATAGATTTGTTCCTTTTCGCCGTTCCCGACCTTGACCAAATCACCGATCCGGACATCTTTCTGTTCGGCGTAGTAGATGGGTACCGCTATCTCTCCGGGTGATAATCGTATGATTCTGTTTTCGGTATCGAGCAGGAAATCGAAGGCATCATTCTGACTGACGAAGCTGATATCCATGATGCTGTTCTCCTCGCTCTCCATTCCGGCCCCTATGAATAGGGCCGACCCGTCGATCGAGATCATTTCGACGATCTGCTGTTCGGCTACCATGTCGTTTGCCTTAGACCACCGCCTCAGCTTTTCGGAATCGAGTTCGCCGGAATGCATCTGTACAAAATGTGGAATCCTCGCTGTCGAAAACAGATAGTCAAGCGCATTGTTCAGTTCAATGATCAATCTGGAACCGCTCGAGACCAGGAGAGACGACAGCATGATGAACGCGAATACCACGATCATCGAACTCCTTTTTCGTGCAAAATCATTTCTGATAATTCTAAAGAACAGCATGTATTCCCCCGTTTGTTCATTCTATTCGGAGGATAGCGTTCCGGGGCGTCGGTTCATATCGAATAAATGTCGTAATTGCCGGGAATATGGCTACGACTTTTGTCTAGATAGGGTTGAGATCTTAATTTCGGAGTTTATTGAGCAGTTCTACTCTGCTTTTGACTTCAACTTTCCGGTAGAGGTTGTAGATATGGGTTCGAACGGTAGCAGGGGATATGAAGAGCTGTGCGGCGATATCTTTGTTCGAGAGACCGCGTGCGATCATGATCGCCATCTCCACTTCTCGTGCCGACAGCTTGAGGCTCCGTATGCGCTCTTCGGGTACGGTTTCGAGCAGTGGTTTTCCTGAATCGGAAGGCTTGAAAAGTTTGAGAGCAGCGGTCATGGAGACAATATTCCACGATAGATAGAAGAGATGATCGAGGGACAGCATCGACAGCCAGGATATTCCCGACGATTGTATCGCCGATTCTAGTAGGCCTGCAGGGGCGAAGATGATTGCACAGAGACCATATGCTTTCATGAGCGGCCGAAGCGAGGCGGGCTCCTCTGGGTTCAGGGGGCCCCTTGCAAGAATCCCGAAGGAAGCCATCGCGAATCCCGTCAGAATATGACCTCCGAGATTCCATGCTTCGATTCCCGTCAACGCTTCAACCCCTGCGATTCCGCTCTGTCCTATAGTAACCAGTACCATGTTGGCGATACTCTTGGCGATAACAAGGGTCGCAAGGGTTATTGCTATTGCAGGAAACCCCTTCAGGCGGGACGCGGGTGGGGAGATACGGCGTATGAGAAATATTACCACCACCCAGACGGCCGTATTTGTGCCTGTAGCTAGAAGAAGAAGGATACGGGTAGCCGGATCCTGCAATCCGGTGGAAAGGTTCTGCAGATAGTAGATGATGATGATCAACCCGGCACCGAAGAAAAAAAGCAGCTGAAAAACCAGGAGGGGCGTCATGAGACGACTTCGTATCCGCATCCGCAGCAGAAGCAGGGCTGCGGCACCCATGAAGCCGGTGGCGAAAAAGAGGATATAGAATGCTAATAGAAAATGCTGCACACGGAACTCCGGAGAATTACTGGGTAGACTATATCCGCTAAACCTCAAAGTGGATACGGTCTAATCCGATGTTGCTACGTCGATTATCGATGATAATATCGAAAGAATCAGCGGGACAGATTTCGTCGAGATAGAACCGTACATATTCGTCCCAAAGCCTACGCCATTCCCGCAGAAAGTCCGGATCCTTTCTTCGTCGCAGCCGCTCGTAGCGTACCTGATCCGCTGCATACACAAGGATCTTCACATCTATTAGATCGGACAACGGAGGGGCGCAGGCACCCATGCCTTCGAGCAGGATCACCTCCGCGGGTTGCACCTCGGTATACTCGGTTTGCAGCCCATAGGTTCCGTTCGAGAGTAGTCCGGCCGTGAAGTCGAAGGCCTGCCACCGTCCGGGTTGTCGGTTCAGGAGCGGCATCAATGCGTGTTCGCGGACGCGTTTCCAGTCGAAAATGTGTTCCAATCTCTCTCGTGATTCGTATCGCGGCCACGCGTGCTCGGGAATTTCGGTGGTGTAGAAATCGTCGAGATGAACCAGTGCGGAGTTCGTTTCCTCATGGATCTGCTTAGCGATTGTCGTCTTTCCTGCGCCGGTTCCACCATCGATCCCGACTACGACCGGTCGATTCGTACTCCTTACCTTGTCGCGAATTATCCTGATTGTTTCTTCTATGGATTTCATACTATCCGATAGTATCATCTCATCTTCAGCCTCGGAAGGCATCCGCAGAAGACGTTTTTGGAAGCCGCAGACACTACCCCACACATGTGTAATAATAACGAAGACAATATCGAAGGATGGACAGCCATGCCTGCCGGGTCGATCCGGATGCATCCGAGATTCTCGTGGAAACGTGTACGGCGCTTATAAAGAAGTCGGAGGAGTAGATACTGAGAATGTGCACAGACCTGTTGATGAAAATACACTTCCTTTTGATAGAATAGGAGACGACTTTTCAGTATAATAAGAATATGAAGCAGTATTTTTTTAAGACGATTATTGAAAGCTGTGACGAAGGTGGTTTTTCCGCTTATATTCCAAGTTTACCTGGATGTGTCTCGGAAGGGGAGACGTATGAGGAATGCTTCCTCAATATAAAAGAGGCCATAGAACTCTACCTTGAAACGGCCAAGGAACGGGGAATTCAGATTGGAGAAGAACGGGCACATATTACTGAAATGTGTGTCACTATATGAGTAACTACCCAGTCTGTAAGCCGAAAGAAATTATACGGATATTAGAACGAATCGGATTCAAATTTCACCGACAAAAAGGTAGTCATCAGATATTCGTCAAGGAAGATAAAATGGTTATCGTTCCCATGCACAACAAGGATCTGAAAGTACCGACTCAAAATAACATCATCAAGGGAACCGGACTCACACAAGAAGAATTCTTCAAAAATAAGTAAAGGTCTTAGCATATACTGGAGCAATCATGAAGAAACCCAATATCGTCTATATCCATGCCCATGATCTTGGCCGGTTCTGCGAACCCATGGGCTATGACATTCCGTCCCCCAACCTGATGCGCCTCGCCCAGCAGGGGACCCTCTTCCGCCAGTGTCATGCGTCGGCCCCTACCTGTGCGCCGAGTCGTGCAGCCTTGGTAACCGGAGAATACCCCCACTGCTGCGGCATGCTGGGATTGCCGATGCAGGGCAAACTGGGATACAAGCTGAACGATTTTTCCCGCCACATCGCCCGGTTCCTCAAGGACAACGGGTATGTCACCGCCTTGTCGGGAGTTCAGCATGTGGCTCAACTGCCGGATGATCCGAAGAAACTCCTCCCCTACGATCGATTCCTGAATCATACACCCACCGCCCAGCAGGAGTTCGACCCGGCCTTGACCGTACCGGCTGCAATCGACTTCATCATGGAAGAACACGATCGGCCTTTCTTCCTGTCGGTTGGATTTTTGGATCCTCACCGGGACGGCCGGGATGATTCACGTATCTTCGTCCAATCTCAACCGATGTATGAGCCGGCGGATATCGACATCCAGGCGCGGTACTGCAGGCCGTGGCCCCACATGCCGGACAACCGGATAACCAGGAGGGAAATGGCGAATTTTAAGATCGGCGTCAAGATGATGGATGACGATGTTGGACGAGTATTGCGGGCACTGGAGCATCCGGAACTATGGGAGAATACCCTGATTATCTTCACCACCGATCATGGCCCCGGGGTGTCCGAGATGAAGGCTACTCTCACCGATCGGGGCACCGGCGTCACGACCATCATCAAGGCGCCGGATAATCCCGCATACGGCCTATCCGAATTGTTCAACAAGGGCGATGTGGAGGATGCCATGATCCAACATATGGATCTCTACCCCACCATCTGCGATATAATCGGAGCAGATAAACCTGAATGGCTTCAGGGAAAGTCCCTCATGCCGCTATTGAGGGGTGAAGTCTCAGAACTTCACGAAGCAATCTTCACGGAGCAGACATATCATGCCTCCCCAATTCCGAGGCCGTTACGGGGGGTACGCACGAATCGATATAAGTATATACGATCGTATAAGAAGGACCAGGCCCGGGGCGTCGATCGTGGTCCTGCCCATGAATATTGGGACACCTTCGGCTATACGTCGCAGGAATTCCCGGATGAGATGCTCTTCGACCTGGTGTTCGATCCCAATGAGGCGAATAATCTGGCGAACGATCCGGCACAACGGGAGGCCCTCCAGGAGATGCGGAGCCGCCTGGATGCGTGGATGCGGGAGACGAAGGATCCCCTCATTCACGGCGAGATCCCGCTGCCGCCTGCGATGTCTACACCGCAAGCCTAGTGCACTCAATCTTACCGGTCGAGTGTGACCGATTGTTCTCTTTGGCCTTCTGCGGATTGACTCAACGTCTCTACCCATCGGGCCGAGTGGTGTAGATACTCGGTATACCTATCGTGGAGAGACTCCTGTGTCCCGTCGCTGAATTTCTCGAAGGTGCGTGCGAAAGCCTTCTCTCTCTTCCGTATTCGCCTGGAGACCGCACGGCCGGCTCTGGTGATTTTCTGTGTTTCATTTAGTTTTCCGACCGTCTCGGTAAAATCCCGGATCGAATCTTCGAGCTGGTCCGATAACTTCTCCGCCGCCAATATCTCGCCGGTGATTATAAAATGGTGATACCCCTTGATGGCAAAGGTTACCGCATCCGGGAAATACTTCGGACGGGTGACGGCGATTCCGAGGAGAAAACGGAGATACGTCAAGCCGTACGATGAGAACCCCTGTTTCATCAACGAGATGAGGAAGGCCCGGAACGTGGTCCAGGAGACTTCACGATTGACGTTTACACTCTCGGGGAGCTCGTGAATGAATGTTCGGCAGCGGGCGAAATAGTTCTTCGGCGTGTAGAGCGTGGCGATGACGCGCTTGTACCCCGCCGTGATCTCCGATTCCGGCATCTTCGGCTCGAAATTCAAGGACAGCGTATAGGTGTTGTTACCGCTGCTCGCGTTTCGCATTCGGCCCTCCCGGATCAAACGACGATGGAGCTGTGTATTCGGCAAGGCGCACAGGAGCCCGACCATGGCCATGGGTATACCCGCCTCCTGGATGAAGGTGATCTGGCGGTCGAAGATCGTGGATGTATCGGTGTCGAATCCCAGGATAAATCCCCCGGACACCTCCATACCGTGATGCTGGATTTTCCTTACACTCTCATGCAGCCCGCCGCCCAAATTCTGACGCTTCTGTGTGAAGACGAGAGATTCCTCATCCGGCGTCTCGATACCCAGGAACACCATGGTAAATCCGGACTGCTGCATGAGCGTCATCAATTCTTCATCTCGAGCGAGGTCGACACTCGCCTCGGTGAAGAAGGTGAACGGATATCCATGCGTCTCCTGCCAAGTGACGATCTCTCGCAGGAGGTTCTTGCTCTCACGCTTGTTGCCGACGAAGTTATCGTCGACGATAAACACCGTGCCCCGGAAACCTGTGTCATAGACTGCCTGGATCTCCTTGAGAAACTGCTCGGGAGTCTTCGTACGTTGCACCCGCCCGAACATCTCGATGATGTCGCAGAACTCGCAGTTATACGGGCAGCCCCGGGAGTATTGCAGCGACATGAGATCATACGCACCCACGTCGATGAGATCGAACCGGGGTACCGGTGTCTCGTGAATACTCGGTTTTCCCGTGCTCCTGTAGAGGTATTCGGCGGCGCCCGCTTCGTAATCGGCGAGGAACCGCGGGAGCGTCACCTCCGCCTCATCCAACACGAAGTGCGCGACCTCCTCTATCTCTTCGTAGGAGGAGATGGGATAGGGACCGCCGGCGACTACCGGCGTCCCAGCTTGGTTGCACATCGCCACGACCTCCTTGAATGATTTCTGCTGCACGATCATGGCGCTGATGAAGACCAGGTCGGCCCTTTCGACCTGATCGGGTGCGAGATTCTCGACATTCATGTCGACCAGGGTCAGTTGGTACTCTTCCGGCAGCATGGCCGCCACGGTCATCAGTCCGAGAGGGGGATTCGTGGCCCTCTTCCTGACGAAGGGAAGCGCGTGGTCGAAGCTCCAGTAGGTAGTAGGTATTTTCGGATATACGAGGAGGATATTCTTCATGATGTGCCGCCTTACGATTGATTTGGTTCCATCATTTAGTATGACGGTCTACGCGATGAAAGGTTGCAGCTTTTTTGAATATTTTTTGGATATCTTCAATTAAAGCCGATGCCGGTTTCCGTTGCTGAGGAATGAAGCCCTCACTCAATGCCGTCGCGTTGCTATTCGCCCTCGCCGGTCTCGTCTTGGCGGTACGATCGATGAACAGCCAGACCACGAGAGGCTATTCATCACGGATATGACGGTGAAAGCACGCGGCGACTCTCATTTGGCATGCGCCGTAGATTCGAACCATACCTTTCTGCCTTTTCTGCATCGTGATATGATTCCCTCACTTTTCATGCGTGTAATCTGAGACTTCAAAATTTTCTTGTCACCTCGGGAGGAGTTCATGCAAAACCTAACTGAAGCAGTTCGTAAGACAGCCCTGGACGCGGGAGCCGCGCTGGTCGGATTCGCACCGATTTCACGGTTCGAGAATGCACCACCGGAATACAATCCCAAGACTATTTTCCCCTCCATGAAAACCGCCGTGGCCGTAGCTTTTCCTCAGGCCCGGGGCACCCTGAAGGCGGTGGAGGACGGATGTTACTGGCAGTCCTACAACTGTGATTCGTACTGGTATCTGAATGAAGTGGAGGGGCCGCGGGTGCTGCGGAAGACCATCATGTTTCTCGAGGAACACGGATACACCGGCGTCCCCATACATAACCCCTTTCACCCGCATAAGGGCCGGCAGATCAGGGATGACGCCCCCTGGGGCCCCGATGGAATGATCTCACTTCGGACGCTCGGGGTCGCGGCTGGACTCGGAGAATTGGGTAAATCGAAGATCTTCCTGACGCCCGAATTCGGTCCTCGGCAGCGCGTGTTCGGGATCTTTACCGATGCCGAATTAGATCCCACTCCTTTGTTTCAAGGTACGGTTTGCGACGATTGCAATCTGTGCGTGAAACACTGCGAAGCCGAGGCCATCGGCAAGGAACGCAGCGTGAAGTTCACCATCGAGGATACCGAGTATTCCCATGCTCCTCTGGACTGTGAAAAGTGCGGCGTCGTCCATCGCGGTGACGATCCGCGGTTCAGTCCCTTCTGGAACGGGACCGAAGAGCCGGGCGGCGAACCGAGTTTCAACACATTCTCGAAAAACCGGTTCCGTCATCTCGCTGTCTGTGTCGGCCGCGGCTGCATACGGGCCTGTCTTCATCATCTGGAAACCACTGGACGCATCAAGGCGCAGTTCAAGACCCCGTTCACCGAGGGTACGCGCTGGAAGTTGAACGAGGCGCCGAAGCCTACCGGTTGAGAGGGTGGTTTTGTGAATTCATACTGCCGGCCGATCCAATGGACTCCGTACACCCAGCATATTGCTCTTGGCGACATGCGTATAGATCATGGTCGTTTTGACATTCGAATGACCGAGGAGTGATTGGATTGTCCGAATGTCGTATCCGGATTCCAGGAGATGAGTCGCGAAGCTGTGTCTGAGGGTGTGTAGAGATGCCATTTTTGCTATCCGAGCTCTGAGGACTGCAGAATGAAACGACTTCTGAATCGTCGAGGGATACAGGTGATGCCGTCTGGTGATACCGCTCCGGGGATCGGTTGATATTTTATAAGAGGGGAATACCCAGAACCATCCCCACTCCTTCCCGGCGTTCGGATACTTCTTTTCCAAGGCATGA
>CAZAKE010000161.1:0-10788 GCA_964485495.1 uncultured Spirochaetales bacterium | reverse complement strand
CCGATCCCGCGTCGATACCGGAAGCCGAACTGCTCGGACTCGTCGTAGAAGCCGATGTACTCCTTACCGGCTGGGGATCGCCGATGCTTCCGAAGGAGGCGGTCGGCAAGATCGAGGAGGCCGTCGAGTCCGGCCACCGGGAACCTCTGCACATCTGTCACATCACCGGAGGAATCCGAACGACCGTACCGAAGGAGATGCTCCTCTCCGAGGGGTTCGTCGTCACCAACTGGGGTACCGCCATCTCCCCTTTCGTGGCGGAGACCGCCCTCACGCTGCTCCTCGCGTGTACCCGCAGGATGCGGTATCGCTTCGACGAGGTGGTTCTCCGGAAGGGCTGGCAGGGGGAGTACCGGGAGGGTGACACGCTGTTCGGCAGGAGTGTCGGATTCTACGGATTCGGCGCCATCGCCAGGTTTTTATACAACCTGCTCCAGCCTTTCGAGTGCGTCTGCAGCTATTTCGATCCCTATGCTCAAGTGGATCAGGCGGAATATCCCGACATTGAGCCCCTTTCGTCCCTCGACGAGTTATTCTCACGAAACGAGATCATTACCCTTCACGCCGGCCTGACCGAGGAGACCCGTGGGTCTGTCGATTATAGACGCCTCATGATGCTCCCGGATGACGCTATCCTGGTGAATACTGCCAGAGGGGCCATCATCGACCATGAGGAGTTGAAGAGGGCTCTGCAGGAGAAGCCGCTCTGGTTCGGATTCGACGTCACCTCGCCGGAGCCTCCTTCCGAGGATTCCTTTCTCTTGAAGGATCATCATGTGATCGTGACCCCTCACCTCGGCGGAAAGGTCGGCACGGCCCAGGTAGAGGCCATGAGCAGGACCGCCACCTGTACGATCAAACGGTTTCTCCGGGGTGAACCGGTGGAATTCAGGATCACCCCCGAGCGGTACGGACGCATGACGTGAAATGTTCACAAATAGTGAGTTGCACATGATGTGCATCATGAAACGTGTAGATGCGGCGGACATCGAGAGCCGTCTTTCAACCGAAGGAGCAACTTGATGAGACTTTCGGTATCCACGATGACGTGTCCCGACTGGGATCTGCCTACTATCGTCGATGTACTCTCGGGTAGCGGTATCCACGCCGTCGATTTTCGGGGGCTCGGGGGAAGTATGAAACTCTGGGAACACCCGCTGTTCGGCCGGGAGAGGCTGCGGGATTCGTTGTCACGTATCGAGGACGGCGGCCTAACGGTCAGCGGCATTTCCACATCCGTGCGACTCGCCGAAACGTCGAAGGGACCGTCGCTGGAAGAGATGCTGGATGAGGGCCGTCGCAGTATCGAGATGGCAGGAGAGTGCGGCGGGGAGTATATCCGCGTGATGGGTGGTTCGCTCCCCGGAGAGTTCCGTCAGAGAGAAGCGGCGGTGGATCGGATGTCAGCCGCCCTGGCCGCCCTGTGCCGTCACGCCGCCGGCAGCGGCGTCGCCGTGCTCGTGGAAACCCACGACGATCTCTCGGCCAGTCCCGATATGGCCGCCGTTATCGACGGGGCCGAACGGTCCGAGGCGGGAGTCATCTGGGATGTGCGGCACCCGGCCCATCTCGCGGGTGAATCGTTGACAGAGACGGCGCAGACACTTGGATCACGGATAGGCGGAGTTCATCTCAAGGATTTTCGTGCCTCCGGAGATTTCCCCTTGGTCACCTTCGGAACCGGCGACCTCGATCCGGAAGAGCTCCTCGGGGCGCTTCAGACGGTCGGATATGACGGGTATCTGATTCTGGAACAGCCTCGTGTGTTGTCCACGGGCAACCCGGCGCCGAATGAGAACATCGCCGGGTTTTTGGAAGCCTTCGGCAAGTACGGCAGAAAGGAGCGGAACCGAAAATGATCAGATTCATCCTACGGCGGATTATCATCATGATCCCGACTCTGTTGATCATCTCAGTCATATCGTTTTTCTTGATTCAGCTTCCCCCGGGAGACTTCGTGGACTCCTATATCGCACAGCTCGAGCAAAACAACGAGGAGACCTCCCAGGAGTTGGCGGCTAACCTGCGCGCACGGTATGGACTCGACAGGCATCCCCTGGTGAGTTACTACTATTGGTTCTCAGGGGTCCTGGTGGGAGACTTCGGATTCTCCTTCGGCCACAACCGGCCTGTACGTGATCTCATCGGCGAACGTCTGATGCTCACCATGGTCGTAACCTTTGTGACAATGATCTTCACCTGGATCGTCTCCTTCTCCATCGGAGTATTTTCGGCGCTGCGACCGCACTCGATTGGTGATTACATCGCAACCTTCATCGGATTCATCGGGCTGGCGGTACCCAACTTTATGCTGGCGCTGGTGTTGATGTTCGCGGGCTATAAATACTTCGGCCTGAGTGTCGGCGGGCTCTTCTCCAACGAGTTCGCCAACGCCCCGTGGACCTGGGCGAAATTACAAGACATGATGGAACATATCTGGGTGCCGGTGATCGTGATCGGCACGGCGGGTACCGCGGGGATGATCCGCATCATGCGGGCCAACCTGCTGGACGAACTGAAGAAGCCGTATGTGACCACCGCCCGTGCCAAGGGGCTCCCGGAATGGAAGGTTATCATGAAGTATCCGGTGCGGCTGGCGTTGAACCCCTTTGTCAGCACCATCGGGTGGATGTTGCCGCGACTCGTTTCCGGCGGGGCCATTGTGGCGGTGGTCTTGAGTCTGCCGACCACCGGGCCGTACCTCCTGCAGGCACTCCGGAATCAGGATATGTATCTGGCCGGGAGTTTCCTGATGTTTCTCGCCAGCCTCACGGTCGTGGGGACGCTGGTCTCCGACATCCTCCTGGCACTACTCGATCCGAGGATACGGTATGCCTAAGGCTCGTTCTATCATCGAAGGATTGTTTTCATTTGCCGCCGACGCGGCAGGTGCCGTCGGCAAGGGATTCAAGGGGTCGGATCTCGACGCCCCGTCCCGGACCGGCGTATCCGGAAGCGGAGCGTCCCGCGGAGACATGTCTATATATTACGCCTCCCAGGGACAGCTCATGTGGCGGAAGTTTCAGAAGCACAAGCTGGCCATGGCAGGTGCTGTGGTGGTGATACTCCTATACCTGGTGGCGATCTTCGCCGATTTCCTGAGTCCCTATGATCCCAACGAATTCGATAAAAACCGCAGCTACGCCCAACCGAGCCGGCTGCACTTCATCCGGGAGGACGGGTCCTTCAACCTGCGGCCCTTCGTGTACGGCAGGATTCGGACGGTGGACAAGGAGACCTATGAACGGGTGTACACCGAGGATACCTCACGATCGTACCCCGTCCGGTTCTTTGTGACCGGGTATACGTACCGGCTATTCGGATTCATCCCCGCTACCCGGCACCTATTTGGCGCCGGGGAGGGGCGGGTGTTCCTGTTCGGCACCGACAAGCTGGGGCGAGACGTGTTCTCGAAGATCATGCACGGTGCCCGGATCTCCATGTCCATCGGACTCGTAGGCGTGGCCATCAGCTTCGTGCTGGGGCTGCTCCTGGGCGGTATCTCCGGCTTCTACGGTGGCAAGGTAGACCTACTGATCCAGCGACTGATCGAGATTCTCAGGTCATTTCCCTCCATTCCGCTGTGGATGACCCTGAGCGCGGCGTTTCCTCCCGATTGGTCGGCAATTACCGTCTACTTCATGATTACGGTAATACTCTCAGTGATCGGATGGACGAGTCTCGCCCGGGTTGTCCGAGGCAGGATCCTTTCCCTGAAGGAGGAGAACTACGCCGAGGCGGCCATGCTGGCAGGTGCCAAGGATCTTTATATTATCCGCCGTCACCTGATCCCGGGATTCATGAGCCACATCATCGCCTCCCTCACACTGCGGATTCCGGCCATGATCCTGGCCGAGACGGCTCTCAGCTTCCTCGGCATTGGACTACGGCCTCCCGTAATAAGTTGGGGAGTCCTGCTGCAGGAGGCACAGAACGTGAGCAGTATCGCCATGCATCCCTGGCTCTTCGCTCCCGCTGCGTTCATCATCGCCGCCGTACTGGCGTTCAACTTCTTCGGAGACGGCCTCAGGGACGCGGCCGATCCGTATACATAGGATGCGTATGGAAGCCTTGCTGGAGATTGCAGATCTGAAGACACACTTCTTCCTGGAAGATGGAGTCGTCAAGGCCGTCAACGGCGTCGACCTGGTCCTACCCCGGGGGCGGAGCCTCGGAATCGTAGGAGAGAGCGGATGCGGCAAAAGCGTCACCGCTCAGTCGGTGATGCGGATCGTCCCGGAGCCTCCGGGACGCATCGTGTCGGGACAAATCCGCTACCGGTTTTCGGATGGTCGGGTCGTCGATATCGGCGCACTCAGGAGTGGATCGAGAGCCATGCGCAGGATCCGCGGGGCCGAGATCTCCATGATCTTCCAGGAGCCCATGAACTCGCTGAGTCCGGTACACACAATCGGAAACCAGATTGTAGAGGCGATTCGATTGCACCGGAACGTGGGAAAGCGTGAAGCCTGGGAAATGGCCGTGGAGATGCTGGATAGGGTACGTATTTCGCGGCCGTCGGATGTTGCCGACGACTATCCATATCACCTGTCGGGAGGGATGCGGCAACGAGCCATGATCGCGCTGGCGTTGAGCTGTAATCCGGCCCTCCTAATCGCCGATGAGCCGACGACTGCACTGGACATGACCGTGCAGGCCCAGATACTGCGGCTGATCCAGGACCTGCGTGACGAATTCGAAATGGGACTCATGCTGATCACCCACAACCTGGGTGTGGTAGCCCAGACCGTGGACGATGTGGCCGTCTTCTATTTGGGTCGTGTGATGGAGTACGGCAACGTGGTCGATGTCTTCAAGCATCCGCTGCATCCCTACACCCGGGCGCTATTCAAGTCGATTCCAAGGCCCGAGGGAACCGAGCGGTTGTTTCCGATCCACGGTAGCGTGCCGGACCCCTACGAGAAGGTAGCCGGCTGTCCCTTCAGAGCCCGCTGCGAAGAGGCTTCTCCCAAGTGTATCGAAGATGCCGTGCCGGAGTTGATTGATGCCGGCGGGGGACACATGGTCCGTTGCTTCCTGCACTCTTCAGAGCGAGAGGAGGTTTCAGGTGGCTGAACCGATCATCCGTGTGAACAACCTGAAGAAGCATTTCGCGATGAAGAAGAAGTTTCTCGCCGCCGACCGCGGCGTGGTCCGCGCGGTGGACGACGTGAGTTTCGCAATCTATCAGGGAGAGACCTTCGGCCTGGTGGGCGAGAGCGGCTGCGGCAAGACTACCGTCGGGCGGACCATCGTCAGGGCGCTGGAGCCGACCTCAGGCGAGATCCTCCTCAAACTCGGTGACAGCAGGCAGGTGGATCTCGCACGGCTCACCAGGGCGGAGTTGCGACCGTTGCGGCGCCATATCCAGATGATCTACCAGGATCCCTATTCCAGCCTCAGCCCCAGGATGACCGTCAAGGAGATCGTGGCCGAGCCGGCCCGCATCAGCGGCACCATGAAGGGAGAAGAACTGGACGATCGTGTCGCCACACTCCTGGAGGAGGTGGGGCTGAAGCCGCAGCATATGACCCGGTATCCCCATGCCTTCTCCGGAGGGCAGCGGCAGCGCATCGGAATCGCCCGATCGCTCATCCTCGGTCCTAAGTTTATCGTAGCGGATGAGCCGGTGTCAGCCTTGGACGTCTCCGTACAGGCGCAAATTCTGGAGCTCTTGATCAAGCTACGGAACGAGTTCAATCTCTCCTTCCTCTTCATCTCTCACGACCTGAGCGTGGTGAAGTATATCTGCGACAGGGTGGGAGTGATGTACGTGGGGAAGCTGTTCGAGCTAGCCGACAAGAATGAGTTGTTCGCCAGGCCGAGGCATCCATATACTGCGGCCCTTCTTGGGGCTATCCCGGATCTCGATCCGGAGAAGCGAACCGGCATGGATGTTCTTCCGGGGGAGGTAGCCGACGCCTCGGCCCCTCCCTCGGGGTGCTACTTTCATCCCAGGTGTGAACATGCACGTGAGAGGTGCAAGACGGATACCCCCGCGTTCCGAGATATTCAGGATAACGTGACGGACGGCGAAAGGCCGCACTATGTCGCCTGCCATTTCGCGGAGGAGCTGGATCTCGGAGTTAGTTATTAACACACCCCGAGTCACGTACGACGCAATCGGGACATCGAAAGAAACTCGGTGTCTTGAAATATTTTCCCTAAGGAGTCTTGAGATGAGAAAGCTAACGAGAATCATGACAACACTCGGATTGCTCCTGTTGACCGGCGCGATTATTGTCGCGGGTGGCCAGCAGCAGGAACCTGCTGGACAGGAACCGAGTCCCGCGGCGGAGCCGGCCGAAAGCCCGGCAGTGGAGTTGGAGGCTCCCGTGCTGACGGAGATGGTGGCGGCGGGAGATCTGCCGCCGCTGGAAAGACGACTGCCGGAGAACCCGCTTTTGGTTCAACCGTTGAACAGCGAAGGCAAATACGGCGGCACCTGGGATAGGATCAACTTCCGTCTCTTCCAGGGCTGGTACTCCTGGGAACCGTTCCTCAAGCTGAACAAGGAGACCATGGAGCCGATGGCCAACGTGGCCGAGTCCTGGGACGTAAACGACGACTTCACCGAATTCACCCTCACTCTCCGAAAGGGCATGAAGTGGTCCGACGGCGAAACCTTCTCAACCGAGGATCTCCGATTCTGGTACGAGGACATCTTCATGAATGACGAGATGACCCCGGCCAAACCCTCCTGGTTGAAGACCGGCAGCGGTCCGGTCAAGTTGCAGGTGATCGACGAGCAGACCTTCAAGCTGATCTTCGCCGAACCCAAGCTGTTCTTCTTTAACGAACAGGCTGCAATGGGGCGCTGCAACGGAGTGATTATTCCCGCGCATTACTTGAAGCAGTTTCATCCGAAGTATGCCGACGCGGCGGAGCTCGATAAGGTCCTGAAGGATAACTCCATGGACAGCTGGGTGCAGCTGATGAATGCCAAGATGGCTACCAACACCAATCCCGACAAGCCGGTGATCTCGGCTTGGGATCTGGAGACCGATTCGTCCGCGGAGCTGCAGGTGGCGGTGCGTAACCCCTACTACTTCAAGGTCGATCCTTCGGGACGACAGCTGCCCTACATCGACGAGATGGTATGGCCCGTTCAGGCGGACTCCCAGGTAACTCTCATGAAGGCCATCGCCGGCGAAGTGGATTTCGACCGGGTGAGCAAAGTCGCGGGAGACATGCCGCTCCTCAAGAAAAACGAAGATTCCGGCGGCTACACGGCCAAGATGTTGAATCTCGACTCGCACGCCAATGCACTCACACTGTTCGTCAATCAGGATTTCGTCGGAGATGAGGCTTCGGCCGAGATTCTCCAGAACAGGAAGTTCCGGCAGGCACTCTCCGTCGCCATCGACCGGGACGAGGTGATCGAGTTCACCGTACTCGGATTGGCCGAAGCACGTCAGGCGGTGCTGCATGACAACGCTCCCGGTGGGTCTTCGGAATTCTCGAAAGCCTATACGGAGTTCGATCCGGACCAGGCCAACACCTGGCTCGATGAAATCGGACTGCAGGAGCGTGACGGCGACGGCTGGCGCAAGATGCCCAACGGCGAGACCTTCTTCCTCATCATCTCCGTAGACGGGGGCAGACAGTTGAGTGTCGACTCGGGTGAAATCATCAAGAAGCATTTCGAGTCGGTGGGAATCAAAACCGCCTTGAAACCCGAAGACGGCGCCCTCTTCAATACCCGCAGGAACGCCGGCGAACACATGATTACGGTCGGCAACAACGGCGAAGGGAGAAACCCGCTTCAGAAGCCGTACACCTACTTTCCCGTAAATACCGGCGTCTCATGGGCCCCGCTGCAGGGTGCCTACTACGCCAGCGACGGCAAACAGGGAAATCCTCTCGAGCCGTTGCAGCAGGAGTTGATCGACATCTACGAGGCGGCGTCGGTGGAGCTCGATGGGGACAAACGGGCGGAGATGTTTCATGAGGTGATGGCCATGCACTCCGAGAACCTCTGGCAGATCGGTGTCATGGGATACGCCGGCTTCCCCATGGTAGTAGCCGCCGATATGCGGAATGTACCCGAACGCCTCGCCAACGTGTACCAGAACGCACCGGCCATGTTCCCGGAGCAGTACTACTTCGAATAGACAACATGATGGGGAAGCGGGGTTCCCTCCCTGTATCGCAGGTACCCTGCATAGTATGTGATACTCCCCTCTACGATCCTTGTACCGACCGTCTCTCGGGCGGTCGGTACGCATTCTATCTTTTCAGGATTCGAGTGCAGGAAGGAATGGTGCTCGTATGACCGCAAAAAACGGTGATCCACAGATAACGGTTCCCGCCTTGGAGAAGGCGCTGGATATCCTTGAGTATGCTGCAATCTACGAAGGTGCCGACTCGGTGAAGGAGATTGCCGAGGCGCTCGACATCGCGCCGGCCAGCGCATTCCGGATCGTCGGAACCCTGGTAAAACGGGGATACATCGTGCGCGGCGAAGACGGCATGGTCAAGCCTGGACCGCGCAACGCGCTGCTTCACAAGGCCTACCTCACCTCCAGCGATCTGCGGGAATCCGCACGGCCCTACATGCAGCGGCTCCTGCGGGAAACGCAGGAGACGGTAGAGTTGGCCGATTATGAGGAATCCAACCACGACCTGACCTTCCTGGAAGTTCTGGATTCAACCCGTTCCATCAGTATCAAGTTTACGAGGAAGATCGGCGTTCCGCTGATCGGATCGACCAATCCGATCACCCTCGTGACCATGGCATGGCTGGAACCGTCGGAGCGTGATGCGCTGTTGGATCGCATGGAAACTACCCGTGCATGTCTCCTGCATTTAGAGCCTGTGCTGGAGAAATTTCCGTTTGAGAAGACGTGGGACCCTGAGTGCATGGAAACCATACGTGAACAGGGGTATTGGGCCGATTTTGGTGTCCAGACTCCGGACGTCACACGCGTGGCGGCGCCGGTATTCTCCGATTCGGGTCGGATCGCCGGCACGTTGGGCATCGCCGGCCCCGTATTCTATCTGAGGCCGGACTCCTCCGAGGAGTCCATCGAACGAGTAATAGAGGCGGCACGGGAGCTGTCCGTGAGTCTCGGATACACGCCGAAGACGGTACGAGAGTGACGGGGGCCGCGAAGCACGGTGCGATAATGCCTCCGAATATGATTGAAATCCATAGGAGAACTCCATGAATACACAACTGCTGCAGAGAAAAATTGACGATTCGAAGAAGATCATACGACAGGCTTTGGACCGATATGCCGCATCCGCACTGAGAGTGGCCTGGACCGGTGGCAAGGACAGCACCCTGGTTCTGTGGCTGGTGAAGCAGGTATGCGAGGAGACTGAATCCGAGCTTCCGATCTGTTTCTGTATCGATGAAGGCGACATGTTCGACGAGGTTCGTGAATACATCTCCAGGATTTCGGAAGCATGGAACATCCGGCTGGTTTTTGTCCACAACGACGACGTCTCGGAGAAGGCATCCGAGATCGGTGATGAGATCGTCGTCGCGGAACTCAACGAACGCAACCGTCGCGAAATCGAGCGACTCGGGTGGGACGAGGAGACCTTTTTCTATGAACCCGAGAGCTATGTCGGAAACCATCTGATGAAGACCGTGGCCTGTATGACCTACATCGAGGATAATGGTGTCGAGGCCTTCTTCGAGGGCATCCGCTGGGACGAGCAGGGGGCCAGGGCCGACGAACAGCCCTTCAGCCCAAGACCCGCAACCGAGTATAATCCCGAACATATGCGGATCAATCCCATCCTACATTTCACCGAACGTGACGTATGGGACGCGTTCCTGACCATGGATATCCCGATCTGCTCACTGTATGAGCGCGGCTATCGCTCCCTCGGGGCGAAGGTCACGACGAAGAAACTGACCGATACCCCGGCATGGGAGCAGGACCTGGAGAACACCACAGAGCGCGGCGGGCGCAGGCAGGATAAAGAGGGGATCATGAAGAAGCTGCGCGACCTCGGATACATGTAGAGGCGATGATGGGCGAAACGAGAACACCCGGAGCGGGGCACAACAGTATGCAGGGGACGCAACAGACGGACCGGAAGGACGGGTCTGAGCCGGTTTACCCGTTCAGTCCAGCCGGCGTACTGGACTTCCCATGCGGCATCGATGTCGATCCAGACGGCACCGTCCTGATAACCGATGCCGGCAGTGAAACCGGAAAGGGTAGTGAGTTGCTGGAGGTCGACCCGAACGCACACCTGGTCAGACGATGGGATCTGGGATTCGATTTCCTCCATGGCGCAAAACGGCTGCAGACCGGCACCGTCGTACTCGCCGATACCACCAACAACCGGATACTGGAGATCGACGACGGGGGTGAAATACTCTTTTCATCAGATGAGTGGGATTCCGGAAGCGGCAGGCTCTCCGACGGCAGCTGGCTGAGCTACCCCAACAACATCCATCCCTTCGGGGACGGCGAGCGATTCATGGTGACCGACCGTAACAATGATCGATTCGTGGTGGTAGACCGGGACGGGACCGTATACCGGCAATACGACGCCGACCTCCGACATCCGCACAACTGCGAACCTCTCCCGAACGGGAACGTGCTCATCTGCGATTCCGACAACGACGCCGTCATCGAGATCGGTCCGGAGGATGAGATCGTGTGGCGATACGACGCAGGCTTGCAATGGCCGAGGGACGCCAACCGCCTGTCGAATGGAAATACGCTGATCGCCGACTCCAAGAACAGCCGGGTAATCGAAGTGACACCGGACGGACAGACGGTGTGGCAGTTCGCCGTGGATTACTTCGCAAACTTCTACGAG
>CAZAKE010000160.1:0-10995 GCA_964485495.1 uncultured Spirochaetales bacterium | reverse complement strand
TTCTCCTTTAGCTGCATACGGTGGTAACTGAGATTAACGACTCCCGTATCCGGGTCTTTTGCGAAGATTATAGCGGAGCTGACATAGCGGCCGGCATCGTCGACGAAGTGGCGGGAAATGGGGAATTTTTGCACATCCACGTCATCGCCTTTTACTATGACTTCCCTTACCGGCCCATCGTCGATTTGCTTGGGAGGGGTGAGTCGATGTTCCGCCTCCACCCACCGCTTCGAAAGCTCCTCCAAACTCACTCCGAGCATATGGGCAAAACGTACACGTGAGGCAAAAAGGTTAGCCACCACCGGTATCGTTGTACCTTTTACCCGTTCGAAAAATACCACCGGATACTTTTTCCTCTCTTCCAGCTTGAGGACCAGGCTGGTAAGTACGTAGTCCGCATCCAGCTCATCCGGTATCCGCAGGATGTCCTGTGGTCGGTCCCTCTCGAGCCTGTCGAGATACTCCCGCAAAGACTGTTCCGTGCTCATCTGCTGTTACCTCCTGTACAAGCCGAAATTTTCCTTCTCCCGCACCCGGACCGAAACGGTCTTTATTTTAGTGTATTCGAGAATTCCGTCGAAGCCCTTTTCCGTGCCCACCCCGCTCTCTTTGAAGCCTCCAAAAGGAAGGGCATAGGACATGACCGGATAATCGTTTACGAAGACAGCTCCGGCATCGAGGGCAGCGGCGGTACGGTGGGCCAAACCGAGGTCACGGGTCCATAAGCCGGCTGCAAGTCCATAGGGAGTATCGTTTGCTATCCGCACCATGTCTTCCCTCTTAGCCCGGATTACCACGAGAACGGGCCCGAATATCTCCTCCTGCGCGATCCGCATCCCGTTGTCTACTTGGTCGAAGATCGTCGGTTCCACATAGTAGCCCTTCTTAAAACCTTCAGGAACTTTCCCTCCCCTCAACAGTTCGGCTCCCTCCATTTTGCCAATCTCCACATAGTCGAGGACCGACTGCTGCTGTTCCCTGCTGATAAGGGGAGTTATGTCCGCGTTCTCTAAGCCGGGACCGATCTCGAGCTTGCCCGTCGCCTCCACAAGGGCCTCCACGAATTCGTCGGCTGTAGACTCTTCCACGATGAGACGGCTTCCGGCGAAACACTCCTGGCCCGAGTTCATGAAGATCCCCTGGAGAGCACCTTCAATCGCTTCATCGAAGGGGGCATCGGCAAAAACGAGATTCGGCGACTTGCCGCCTAATTCAACCATGGTCTTTTTGATTCCTTCCGCTGAATTCCGCAGCACGGCTCTGCCGTTTTCGGTAGAACCGGTAAAGGTCACCGAATCCACGTCGGAGGAGCTGCAGAGAAGCCTCCCTACGCTTGCACCGCCGCCAGTGACTACGTTAAATACTCCGGGAGGAATCCCGGCAGCCTCGGCGGCCTCGGCGAGCAGGAGGGCAGTCACCGATGTTGCCCGTGCGGGCTTTATCACCGCGGTATTACCCGCCGCAAGAGCAGGAGCGACACTGCGGGCGGTGAGGATGAGTGGTACATTCCATGGGATGATGTGAGCGGTCACCCCCCTAGGCACCCGGAGAGTATAATTGTGATACACTTCGGCGGTGGGAATCTGCATACCGTGAAGCTTATCGGCCCAACCGGCGAAGTAATCGAAGTGCTCCGCTGCCGCCCATACGCCGAATTCGCCGTCGTGAAGCGGCATGCCGTTGTCGAGGGTCTCCCACTCGGCCATTTCACCGCTTCTCTTTTCGATCTCCTGAACGAATCCCTGCAGTATTCTCCGTCTGTGCTTTGCGTCTCTGGCCCAGTCGGCCAGAGCATGGCGAGCCGCCCCTATAGCCGCCACTGTTTGCGCTTCGTCAGCAGAGGGTATCTCCGCTAAAACCTCTTCATTCGACGGATTGAACGTGGGAAAATAGCTGTCCGCCGCTTCCCATTTTCCGTCTATGTACAGTTTGAGTTTATTTCTGTCCTTCATCTATTGCTCCTTACTACAACGAAAAATCGATGACCGGTAGGGCCTCCCGCAGCTTCAGATAGGCCCGGTATTTCTTCTTCCAATAGTCGCCAAGACCTTTCACCGGTCGCTGCGCGGCCTTTGAGGAAAAAGACTTCACCAACTCGGCCTGATGAGCGACAATCCCCGCCCCCGCTGCTGCGCTCGCCGCCGCCCCCACCGCCGATGCGTCGGAGAAGGCGGGAATACTGAGCTCGCGCTCAAGAAGGTCGGAAAGGAGCCGGATAAAAAGCGTATTTGCCGAGGCACCGCCGAAAAGGAATTGCCGTCTTATCTCCTGTCCCGTCCCCGCAGTCAAATCCTCCAAGGCTTTTTTTACTTCGAAAGCGAGGCCCTCGAGGATGGAGAGGAAAAGGAGCTCCTCCCCCGTTTCCGTTTCCAAGCCGAGTATCGCGCCGTAGGGACTCTTTCCCGTAGCCTTCCACCAAAGGGGGACAACGAAGAGTCCCTCCGTTATTCCATAGTGCCGAGCCGCCGCTTTGCTGAGTCGGTCCCAGTCTTCACCGCCGTCTCCCACTGTTTTTCTCATCGTCCGGGCAAACCAGTCCAGGACGTTCGTCCCGCAGCCGGAACCAATATCGAGGGCCCACTTTCCGTTTGCCGACAATTCCACCGTCCAGTTCATCTTAGTATCGAAAACAGGGCGGTCTACAACCATGCTCGAGACGAAACTCGTTCCGAGGTTCGTGGCAAGATCTCCATTTTCCCGCGCCGAAACCGCGGCAAGGGCACTGGACTGATCTCCCGCGCAGGCCACTACCTTCGCTCCCGCAGCGAGACCGCATCGTTTCGCGGCGGCAGTGGTAATCTCTCCGAGCACTCCGCCGATCTTTACAATTCTCTCGGCGGAGGGATATTCGATCTCCAGCCGTTCCTTTGCAAATGCAGAAGGCCGGTCGGACCGTTGAATGTCTAAAAGACCGAGCCGCGAAAGGGAGCCGGCGCTCACTCTCTCCTCTCCCACAAGCCTGCGGACGATGAAGTCCTGGGGAGAATACCAGGAGGCAGCCTCAGAGAAGACCTTTCTCCTTTCCTTTTTAAACCAGTCGATTTTGTAAAATCCGACAAAGGGAAAGGGCGGCATTCCAGTGGAATGATAGAGCGTCTGTGCCGCCGAATCCCTTCGGGCCTCTTCGGTCTGAGGCCGGCAGCGTGTATCGCTGTCGCATACCGCCGGAGCTAAGGCACGACCGTCCTTGTTCACCGGTACCACAGTCCCCCGCTGATGGGTGATCCCGATTGCCGCGACGGCCGAAAGCCCGCCGCGGGACCCCGCATCGTTTTTCAATGACTGAAGACAGCGGCAAAAGCCTTCCCACCACTGCTCGGGATCCTGCTCCGCCGTACCGTCCGGCTTGGTGTCCCTCTCGTAATTGCTCCTTGCCGAAGCAATGTATCTTCCCCTTCCATCGAAGAGGAAGGTGCGGACCCCGTGAGTTCCGATATCCGCCCCTAAAACCAAAGGACACCCAAAAGAACCCCCGGAGCCGCCGCTCATCCGAAATCTATCCCTACCTTTAACGAGTTGCTTGAAAGGGCCGCTTCGAGCCCTTTCTGGAACCGTGAAAAAGGGAGGATTGGATCGAGGAGCAGGTCGAACTCCTCACTGTAAGTCAACAGTACATCGAAGGACTTGGGCACATGCCGGTCCTGGAATCCGACGGTACCGACGAGACTGAGGTGGTTGTAGTGAAGATAGTTAATGTCTATCCTCGGATCTTTGCCGTTGTAGAGACTGGCGAAGCTGTTCACCACTCCCCCCTTCCGGCAGGCGAAAAGGGCATCCACAACTCCCCCGCTCTGCACGCTCCCTCCGCAGGCGACGTAGCCCTGCTGTACTCCTAAACCCCCGCTGTACTCCTTAGTCTTCTCGATCACGTTTTCTTTCGTCGGATCTATCACCGCCGTTGCCCCTATCTTCAGTGCGACATCTCGCCTGTCTTTTCTAGGATCCGAGCCGATTATCGTCTTCACCCCCGCCGCCCTGAGTACGGGAATATGAAAGAGCCCCATGGGCCCGAGACCTATGATGAGGGCCGGGTCACTGCTGCCGCCGCCGGTCTTTTCGATACTGTAGACCACATCGGCAACCGGTTCGAGAAGTCTTGCCGTCGAAAGGGGCAGTTCTTTCGGTACTTTTACTATTTGCGATGCCGGAAGCTTGAGGAGCTCTCCATAACAACCCCCATACCCCTTATTATGGTAAAGATCAACGCAGTCACCAAAAAAACCGGCCGACCCGCCGATTCCCACGAGCCGGGAACAGAAATCCTGCTCACCCCTGCTGCAGTATTCGCAGACTCCGCAGGGGATAATGGGAAGGATGACTACCATATCTCCCTGTTGAAACTCCGTGATCCCCTCGCCGGTCTCCGCTACTCTACCGCTCGCCTCATGTCCGAGGATGTAAGGTCCCTTTTCATCTATCACCTTGGAGTATTTACCATCGCTGTCCAAATACTTCTTCAGATCGGTGGGACAGAGACTGCAATGTCGGATATGAACAAGCACTTCTCCCGCTCCCGGTGAAGAGATGGAGGCATCTTCTATTCGAATGTCTTCCTTTCCATAGAGAAAGGCTGCTCGGTAGCTGTGCATGCGTCCTCCTATGCCTGGTATATTGCTTCCTTGAAATGGGCGGCGGTGCCGGCGATGTCCTCGGCCTGCCACACGCGACGGCCGACGACGGCACCGACGACCCCTGCGGCGATGCTCTTCTGCAGTCCCCGCAGGTATTCGTCCATACTCCCCTTCGGGGCTCCCCCGAGTAGAGTAATGGGAACGGGTACAGCCGAGACCAGTTCCGGAACGATCTCCGGAGGAGCCTCGATTTTGATCATGTCGCCGCCGAGTTCGAAGCCTATCCTCGCGATATCAAGGATAACACGCTTTTTCTCCTCACTGGAAAGTCCTTTCGCCCTCGGCCCCCACAGAGTCGGTTCCACGATTACCGGCAGGTTCCATTTCTGGCTTTCCTCACAGACGCGGGTGATGTTTTGGAAGTTATCGCCCTGCACATCCACCGACTCTCTTCCCCATATCATGAGGATCTTCACCGCGTCCGCTCCTAGACGAACCGCTTCTTCCACGGATGTGGTGAATCGGTGGGTCTCCATTCCCTCCACATCCTCCTTTGGGAGGGTACCGTCCAAGAACATATCGAGGGAAAGGATAAGAGCGGGGGCGCCGCGGAATGCGAAAAGGTGACGAAATCTTCTCATGAGACCGGGTCCCATAAGAACGGCATCGGGGTCCGCCGCAACGAGAGACTTCATCAATTCCGCCGGCCGGTCCAATCCCTTATGCAGCCCACCCTGCCCGTGATCCAGGGCTACCATAAAGGTTCTCATTGTACCTTTGCGAAAGAGCCGCCCCAACCGAAACTGCTTTTGAGAATACTCGCTGAGAAATGAACTCATATTTGCTCCTTGTGCACGTAAATTATCCTTGTACCTCACGCTTCATTTCCTTTTTGGAAATGATGATGAGGAGAATTACCGTCGTTATATATGGCAGCATTTGGAGAAAATGCGAGGGTACACTGCTGCCCTGCAGTATAATAGCCGCCCCGTCGACTAAACCGAAAAGAAAACAGGCAACGAGGATGTACCATGGATTACCGTTACCAAAGGCGACGGCGGCGATGGCGATGAAGCCTCTTCCCGAGGACATCCCCTCCACGAACTGGGAGAGATACCCGAGGGCCAGATGTGCGCCGCCGAGTCCGCAAAGGGCGCCGGAGATAATGCTTCCGATGTACTTCATCCGCTGCGGATCGGATCCTGCCGATCTCAAAGCTTCCGGGCGGAAGCCCGCCGCCCGCAGGTGAAAGCCGAAGGGCGTACGATAGATGAGATACCATACCGCCGGTACCATCAAAAGGGCCACGTAGGTGAGAATGGTATGATCGTTTATCGCAGGACCGACGACGGGAATGAAATCGAGGCCCGGAATATGCAGTTTTGGTATCGGCGCGATCCTCGGAGAAAAAAGCGTGGTCCGCACGTTGAAAATACTTCGCAACAGATAGGTGGTAAGTCCCAAGATGAGGAGGTTGATGATAACTCCAACGACGATGACGTCGGCCTTCAGCTTGAGATGGAAGAAACCGAAAAGAAAGCCCACAATAGCTCCTCCCGCTATACCCCAGAGAACTCCCATCAGGGCGCTCTCAAAAAGGTAAGAGCCGATTACCGCCGTAAAGGAGCCGCTCAAGAGCATTCCCTCCAGGGCGATATTGAACACTCCAGCCCTGTCGGTAAAGAGCCCGCCGATGGAAGCAAAGAGGAGCGGTGTAGTCATGCGCAGGGCCGCCGCCAATAATGATACGCTCAGTAACTGCTGCAGTACATTCATGATGTTCCTCCCCTACTCTCGTATCGCCACGCGCTTTTTCGTGGACATCTTCATCGCTATGCTTCCGGCAAGGAAAAGGATGATAAGGGCCTGCATTACCTGGGTCAATTCGAAGGGCACCCCCGCGATTCCCTCTATCTTCATCCCCCCAACCCGCAGAGCACCGAAGGCGATGGAGACGAAAAGTACTCCTATCGGATTGTTGGAAGCGATAAGGGCGATCGGTATTCCGTCGAACCCCATATTCGCCGTGATGTCCTGAACGAAGCGGTATTGGACACCGAGAACGAGGACCGCGCCGCCCAATCCGGCGAGGGCACCGCTTATCGTCATGGCCCAGAGGAACTTCGGCTTCGGCTCAACTCCTATGTATTGGGCAAAACGAGAATTCGAACCGACCACGGTGAGCTCCCTGCCGAAGACGGTCTTTTGATACATCCACCTCACGAAAAGGGCCACGACCACGGCAATGATGAAGGACCAGCCGAACCTCGTCAACGGGATAAAGGGGCTCAATTTGGCACTGGGAAGAATGTCGGGCGATATTCCCATAGGTGCGTTCGGATATCGGAAGGGATAGGTTACCACGTAATTGGTAAAGAGTATGGCCACGTAGTTGGCCATGAGAGTGCCAACTACCTCGCTTACGCCGTAGCGGATCTTGAAAACGCCGGGAATGGCTGCCCAAAAACCGCCGGCTATGCCGGCGCCGGCAAAGGCGATGGCCACATGAAGCAGCGGCGGCAGCCCTTCAATCTGCACCCCAATGAGGGCGGCGACGATAGCACCAATAGCCATCTGTCCCTCCGAACCTATATTCAGGGCGCCGGCCCTGAAAGCCACCGCCACCGAGAGCCCGGTAAATATGAGGGGAGTCGAAGTGGCGAGGGTATTAGCAATTGCGCGAATGCTGCCGAAAGAACCCTGCAGAAGGATACCGAATACCTCGAGCGGGTTCTTCCCGTCTATGTAGATGAGGAGACCGCTCATCAGCACGGCGAGTACGATGATGATAATGATTGTCCTGACCTTGACTGCCAGGCTGTACAGCTTCTCCTTCTCGAACACGGTTTACTCTCCTCTTCCTTCTCTTTCCGTTTTTCCTGATATGTTTGATGAGTTCACAGGGTCCTGCCGGTCTCCGCTTGCCCCCTTTTCTGCTAAATGGCTGCCGGCCATATAGTAGCCGAGCTTCTCCTTGTCCGCTTCGCCGTAAGAAAATTCGGCGGCGATCTCTCCGCCGTAGAGGACCAAGATGCGGTCGGCGATGGCAAGGACCTCATCTAGATCACTCGATACAACGAGAAGGCCTATTCCCTCGTCGGCGAGCTCCCGCAGCCGCTCGTGCACATACCAGACCGAACGAATATCCAGGCCTCGGGTAGGCTGACTAACAACGGCGCAGCGGGTAGCGGAATGGCTGAATTCGCGGGCAACGATGGTCTTCTGTATGTTTCCACCGCTTAGTTTTCCCAGGATTACCTTGGGCGAGGAGGCGACGATGTTAAATTCCTCGATAAGCTTCTTCGCGAAACTCTGAGCCTTTTTTTCTTTCCATCGGCCCCGATCCGCTATGTAGTCCCGCCGATGGTGGCCGAATGCCAGGTTCATCGTCAATTCGAGGTTCTCGCAGACCCCCGTGGTCATGCGGTTCTCCGGTATATGAATCATTCCGGCTTCCCGGCGGGCCCAAACCGAAGCGGCGGTGATCTCTTTGCCGGCCAGTAGTACGGTCCCGCTCCGCAGGCCCCGCAGCCCTGTCAAGGCCTCCACCAATTCGGTCTGTCCGTTCCCCTCGATTCCCGCAATGCACACGATCTCCCCTCTTCGTACGGCAAAGGAGACATCCCTTACTGCCCTTGCGTCCCGGATTTCGACGCTCAAACCTTCTACCTCGAGCAAACGGTTTTCCGCCGTATCAGCCACCGTTTTATGCCGTTCTTCGTACTGATGTACACGGTCGGTGCCGACCATCTGCCGAACTATTCCGGAAATATCGGTCTCACCGGTGGGGGTAACTCCGACTAATTCGCCTCTCCTGAGAACAGCGATTCGGTCGGTATAGGAGAAAACCTCGTGAAGCTTGTGGGTCACAAGAATGACGCTCTTACCGTCGGCAACGAAGTTTTTAACGATACCGAAAAAGGGCTCCACCTCCTGAGGAGTGAGCACATCCGTCGGTTCGTCGAGAATGAGAATCTCTGCGCCCCGGTAAAGGGCCTTGAGTATTTCGATTCGCTGCTGGTCAGCTACGGACAGTCGCTCCACAGGCGAGAGAAGGTCGATGGACATACCGAAGCTTTCCGCCAGCTCCCGGCTCTCCCGGACCGCCCTTTCCTCGTCGAATCTAAGGCCCCTGTGGGTGGTCGGTTCGGCCCCCAGCACAATGTTTACCGCACCGGTAAACTGGGGCACCAGCATGAAGTGCTGGTGGACCATCCCGATGCCGTGAGCGATGGCGGTATTCGGCTTATGGAGTTCCAGTTCCCGGCCGTCGAGAACAATTTTACCCTCGTCGGCCAATTCCATCCCATAGAGGATCCGCATGAGGGTGGTCTTTCCGGCACCGTTTTCCCCCACCAGTCCCAGTATCTCTCCCCTGTTGAGGTCGAGGCTGATTCCCCGGTTTGCCTGGACCCCTCCCGGATAGGTCTTGGAAATGCCCTCCAGGCGTAAACGCCGGCCTTCTCTCTGCAATTCGATTTCTCCTCCGGTAAACAAAGGGACCGGAGGGCGGGGCCCCGCCCTCCGGTCCCGAATACACCTTAGCATGGACGACTTAGCGGGTGCTGTCGACGTCGAGCTCACCGTCGACGATTTTCTTCTGCACTTCCTGCATCTTTTCGATGATATCGGCAGGCACGACTTTCTTCATCTGGTCGGAATAGGTGGGACCAACCCAGCCCCTCTTAATACCGAAATCGAGTACCTCGTCTCCGGTCAGTTTCCCGTTTATGTAACGTTCGGTTACATCGTAGAAAGAGATATCTACTCTTTTGAGCATGCTTCCCGCTACGTGACCGGGATGATACTCATCCTGGTTTACATCAACACCTATTGCATAACGGCCGGTCTCCTCGGCGGCCTTTAGCACGCCCAGTCCGGTGGTCGCCGCCACGTTATAGACTATGTCCGCGCCGGCGTCGTAGAGACTTTTCGCCAATTCAAGGCCCTTTGCCGGATCGTCGAAAGCGCCGGCATAGCGGACCTCTACCTTTACCTCTTTGTCGATGCTCGCCGCACCCTGCTTAAAACCTGCAACAAAGTTGTTGATGGTGGGTATGTCCATCGCGCCGACGATACCGACCATCTTATCCGCGTTGATGCCTTCCATGTCCGTCCGCGTGGTCATCATCGCCGCCATTACGCCGAAGGGATAGGACCCTTCGTTCTCTCTGTAGGCGACGGAAATGAGGTTCGGAGCATCCATGTCGGTAATTCCGTCGGCATAGACGAACATCTTGTTCGGATAGGCTTGCAGGACTTCTTTCAAGTCCGAACCAAACTGATATCCCGGATTGACGAAAATGAGATCCGCCCATTCCGCCGCCGAAATGAGTCGCTCGGCATAGAGAGAGGGGTTCTCATCGCCTTCGAAGACCTTGACTTCTACGCCGAAGTCGGCTTCGGCTTCCTGCAGCCCCTTCCAGCCGGAGTCGAAAATACCTTCGTCGCCTCTTGCGCCCGATGCGGCCATGGCCACCTTTACCGTGTCCTTCTCTTCCGCTTCGCCGGCTGTCTTCTCATCTGCCTCTTTCTGCCCTCCGGCGAACAGCGGGAGTGCCATTACCACCGCAAGCATGAGCGCAATTATGAGAGTTCCTGCTTTTTTAGTCCTCATTATAGGACCTCCTTTTCCGGCTTTTAGCCGGTAATTTTTGTTCGACTTTTAGATCTTTTTCCTATAAAGCGTGTACTTTAAACGATCCGAGAGGTGATACACTTTGCTCCAGAGGAGAGGTACCTGCTCAATATCGTAGGCAATCTCCTTGAGATACAACACCGGGTCACCCTCCTTTCGCGCCAGCTTGTCGGCCACCGTCGAATCCATCGATATCGCCTGTATCCGCGAAAGCTCGAAATGCACGGCGGTCTGGCAGTATTCGTGGAAAAAATCGTAGATGGGGAGACGGTACTCCTTTTCCTCCTTAATCTCTCTCTTTACAATGTCGCTGCTGAAGCAGTTGATGCAGAAGATGACGGGATCTCCGTCGGCGGCGATGGTCCTGTCGATACGAATTATCTCTTGTCCTTCCATCAGCTGAAGATCTTTATGAATGTCCGTATACTCGGTAATTTTTGTAACATCGACATCGAGGATCATTGGTTCATAGCCGGCCTCCCGGACTACCCGAAGGAATTCCGATTCGAGGTCGAGACGGAGTGAATTATTTAGCACCGGATAATTTATCAGGGTACCCCATCCCCGCCGACGTATTATATACCCCTCCAGTTCCAGAGAGGCATAGACATCGCGGATGACCGACCGGCTCACTCCGAAGGCCTCACTAATATCCGACTCCGGAGGCAGACGCCTCTTGCTGTCGAAGCTGCCCTTCTTCATGAGATCAAGGAGAATCTCCTTCACTTTACTGGAAAGAATCTGTCCTCCGATCTTCGGAATATCCACTTCTTGCCGGCCCCCCCT
>CAZAKE010000159.1:0-11372 GCA_964485495.1 uncultured Spirochaetales bacterium | reverse complement strand
GTAGCGAATAGGGTCCTTGCTGGATGCCGTCTGCCACATGTTGAAGGCCATGGAGAGGCCGATGCCGATGATGAACGCCGCCGCTACCACGGGGGCGATGATTTTCGATCCTACTCTCACCTGACTCATTTCGCTACCTCCAATTTTTCGGTCTCGATGGACCCCGCCGACAACTCGACGGTGTTGATGACAGGACACGCCTGTTCGCTGGTGCATTTCATGCAGCTGATGCACTGATGGTCCCGGACGACACCTGCCTCGGACACGGTGATGTTCATGGGACAGACCTTGTCGCAGGCCTTGCAGTCGATACAGGTGGACGCCTTGCGCTTGATGCCGAAGATCCTGAAGAGATTGAACACACCCAAGACGGCGCCGTAGGGGCAGGCATACTTGCAGAACGGCCGCTCGATGAAGAGAGAGAGGACGAGTACTATTCCCAGAATTACAAGCCCGGAGATCGCGACCTCGCCGCTCCAGAAGTTGAAGAGCGCGAAGTACGGATCATAGTCGGCGAAGATGAGCTGCCCCGATCTGGCGGTCACGTAGATCACCCAGGCCAGCACTACGTACCGCAGATACCGCAGGTACTGGTCGACAGTACGCGGGACGAAGGTGTTGTGCTTCCGTTTGAAGAGCTTCCTGCCGAGAGACGAAATCGCCTCCTGCACCGTCCCCATCGGACAGATCCATCCGCAGAAGACCGGACCGAACGCCACCGTCAGGGCGAACACGATGATCATCAAGACGAAGGAAGATTCATGGATCTTCTTCACGAAGGTTCCGCCTGCTATGTATTGATAGATGGAGACGACACCTCCGAAGGGACACACCGCGTGTAGCGACGCGGTACTCAGCAAGGGAATCTCGGTGCCGGATTCCGCCAGGGTGTGATTGACGGCGATCAGCGCAATCAAGACCAGAAACACGATTTGCACGACCGTGCGGATCCGACCGTTTGCGACCCGATCCTTCTTACTCAGCTTCGATTCAGCCATTCCTACTCCTCCAGAAAGATGGTTTGAATTGGATATGCCTGCAATCTATAGAAGCAACAAGGAGAGAAGATGGGTGTAGTGTGAAGATTGTGTGTAGGTATCGATTACTCGTACCGCAGCGCCTCGTGGGGAACGAGTTTGGCTGCGCGGCCGGCGGGATAGAGACCGGAGGCCAGACCGGTAAAGAGAGCCAGCAGGATCGAGAAGGCGGCGATTCCCGGATCGATGATCACGGGCCACTTCGCCAGCCGGGCGATCACCTGAGCGGCTATCGCAGCGAACCCCAGCCCGACAATCCCGCCGCCGCCGCACACCAGCAAGGCCTCTATCAGGAATTGTCCCATGATGTGCTTCCGTTTGGCACCCAGAGCCTTGCGGATCCCGATCTCCCGGGTGCGCTCCTTCACCGACACCAGCATAATGTTCATGATGCCGATGGCCGCCACCAGCAGTGCGATCCCGGCCAGCACAGCCACGCCGATGGTGATGGTGCCCACCACCGTGGTGATCATATCGAGTTGTTCCTGCATGCTCTGCACCATGTACTTGGACTCGCCACCCTCCCACAGGCCGTGGTTCTTGTTGAGGACACTCAATATTTCATTCCTGGCCCTGGGAATATCATCCATGGAGACCGCCTTGCACAGCACGTTGTAGTATCTGTCGTCGCGACCGAAGAGCCGCTTGAAGAGGGAAATCGGGACGAGGATGGCGTTGTTGTACCCGTCGTCGGGATCGGAGATCGAGATGGTGTCGGCCTTCTCCTTCCGTTTCAACACCCCAACGACCTTGATGGGTATTCCGAATACGGTGATGTATTCGCCTACCGGATCACGCCCTTCGAAGAACTCCTCCTTGATGGTGTATCCGATGATGGCGACCTTCTCCTGCCTCTC
This sequence comes from uncultured Spirochaetales bacterium, assembly GCA_964485495.1. Taxonomy (GTDB): domain Bacteria; phylum Spirochaetota; class Spirochaetia; order CAZAKE01; family CAZAKE01; genus CAZAKE01. The sequence goes on along the minus strand of CAZAKE010000159.1, from coordinate 9,478 downwards.
TACCTCGCCGTCGGTGATGATCCGGCCGGAATCAAGCTCGTATTCGACGAACTCCACGTAGTTGCTGTTGGAGCCCGTGACGCGGAGCTGCTTCTTCACCGAGCCGACCTCGATGAGCCCGCGTATACTTTGGAGCGGGGCGATGGCCCGGACGTGGGGCGCGAACTCCTCGAGGTCGTCGAGGTCGCGCCGGGTTACGGGTTCGGTTCGGTAAGCCCGGTTCATGCTGCGGACCTGCCAGTTGGGCATGATCTGCAGGGTTGAAGGTGAGAGGCCTTCGAACTCTTTCATAATAATCGATTTCCCGCCCTCGCCGGCGGCCACCACCGTGATCACCGAGGCAATGCCGATGACCACACCAAGCAGCGTGAGTAGCGTCCGTGACTTGTTGGCAGCCACCGCGAAGACAGCCTCGGTAAACAATACCTTGATCATTCCCTAAAACTCCGCCCGCAGGGCCTCGATGGGCAGCAGTTTGGATGCCTTGTAGGCTGGATAGATACCGAAGGTGAGTCCGATGGCGGTAGAGATTCCCAGCGCCATCATGACGATGCCGAAAGAGATCAGGAAGCGCCACTCCAGGATCTTGCAGGCAATTGCCGCAAGCCCGGAACCGAAGAGGATCCCCGCGCCGCCCCCGAGCAGGCAGAGGATCACCGCCTCGATGATGAACTGGGACAGGATATCGGCGCGCTTGGCTCCCACGGCCATGCGAACGCCGATCTCACGGGTCCGCTCCGTCACGGCGACCAGCATGATGTTCATAATTCCCAGACCGCCGACCACGATCGAGATCGAGGCGATCACCAGCACCAGGGTGCTGACGATAGTAAGGATCTTGTCCACCATGTCGACGTACGAATCGAGACGCTCGATGTTGAACCGTTTCTCGCCCCGCAGTTCCCCGTACTTTTTGTCCAGGTAGTCCTCTACCCTCTCGGCCGCGTGATCGACGTTTTCCTGTGTGTCGAGGCGCATTATGTAGATCCAGTACTTGATCTCTCTGCCGCCCCACACTCGTGAAGCCACGAACTCCTGGGGGACGAAGATGGTGTTGTTGTCGGAGCCGTCGCTCAGGAACCCCTGAGTAAACCGCTCGGTAAGGCCGATGACGGTGAAGTTCTTGTCGCCGATCCGGATGACCCGGCCGAGAGGATCCTCACCCCTGAAGAGCTTGGCGGCGATATCCGGACGGAGGATACACACCGACGAACGATTCGCGGAATCCTGTTCCAGAAACGGCCGCCCCTTTTCGACATGTATCGAGAAGAAATCGAAGTGGACCGGCTTCACCCCCATGATGGTCGTCCGGTGGGTCTCACCCCTGTACGAGGCAGGATATGTGCGCTGAAAGATAGACTCACCCGCCTCGAAGCCAGGCAGCGCTGACCGGAACCACTGCAGGTCCTTCTCCCTCAGGAATATTCGCGGTTCCCGGCTGGCATAGGCCCTTCCGTTCACCTGTACCCACAGCAGGGTGGAGCCGTACCTGCCGAGTTCGTTGGTGATCGAATCCCTGAAGGCGAGTCCTACCACCGAAATAGCGATGAGACAGCCGACACCGAAATTGATTCCGGTCATGGTCAGGATCGATCGGGCCTTGTTCCCGCGGATGACGTCGAAAGCCTCCCTTACCCCTTCGCTGATGTTCATCTTCCGTTCCCGCGTTCGGCGGTTCCACGGTCGTGCTTCGAGATCGCGGTTTCCAGTCGGTCGGTGTCCAGATCCGCGACCTGTCCGAGGGCCTCCATGGCATCCCGGGACGAGTCCACCGACTCGTCCCCGTCCACCAACCCGTCCTTCAAATAGAGAATCCGCCGGCCGTGCAGTGCGATGTCCATCTCATGGGTCACCATCACGATGGTGGCGCCATCGCTGTGGAGCTTCTGAAAGAGAGCCATGATACCGAGGCCGGTGCGGGAGTCGAGGTTGCCGGTCGGCTCGTCGGCGAAGATGATACTCGGATCGTTTACCAGGGCCCGGGCGATGGCCACCCGCTGACGCTGCCCGCCGGAGAGCTCGTTGGGCTTGTGCTTGGCCCGGTCGGCGAGTCCAACCCTCTCCAGGGCCGCCATGGCCTGCTCCCGCCTCTCCCGTTCCGGCTTCCCGGTGTACACCAGGGGAAGCTCCACGTTCCGCCGGGCGCTGATCCTGGGCAGCAGGTTGAAGGTCTGAAACACGAACCCGATCCGCTTGTTCCGGATGTCGGCCAGGGTGTTGTCGGGGAGACCCGACACATCTTCGCCGTCCAAATGATAGGTGCCGTCGGTGGGTCGGTCCAGGCAGCCGATGATGTTCATCAGGGTCGACTTTCCGGAGCCGCTGGCGCCCATGATGCAGATGAACTCGCGCTCGGAGATGTCCAGGTCGATGCCCTTCAACGCCCGGACCTGCACCACTCCCATGGTGTAGACCTTGGTGATTCCTCTCAGCCGGATCATCCCTTGTCGCTCCCCTTCTCGTTGGCGATCTCCTCCTCACCGTTTTCGGCATCGTCCTCCTGATCCTTGCTCTTCTCTTCAGGTTCCTCGAGCTTCACCATGTCTCCGTCGGCCAGGACGGCATTCTTGCCCTTGATGACCCTGTCTCCCACCGCCAGTCCCGAGACCACCTCCACCGACTCGATGCCGAGGATACCGGTCTCCACCTCACGTCTATTCACCATGAAGAGCTCCTCCTCTTCGGTTTCCGACAGGACCCATACGTACTGCTTGCCCTTGTCCAAAAAGTAAGAATCCACGGGGATTGCGGGGGCGCCTTCCTTCTCCTCCACCGTAATGAAGATGGAACAGCCCGCGCCGATACGGGCCAGCTTTTCCGGATCCCTGGTCACGTCTATCCGAACCTCGCACACCCGCGTGTCTCCCTCACGCCGGATGATAGGCGCGATCTTCGCCACGCGGCCGTAAATCTCCTTGCCGATAAAGGAGTCCGATTCGATTCGCGCCTCCTGCCCGACCTGAATGTAGGAAAGGTCGACCTCATCGATATCGACGGTCACCTCCAGCGCAGACGGATTGTGCACCGTGGCGATGGTCTTACCGGTGGATACGATATCTCCCGAATCGACGCCGAGGAAGGTCAGTACTCCATCCTGAGCCGCCCGTATCGTGTACTCCGCGAGTGTCTTTCTCAACGAGCGCAGCCTGGCTTCGGCCTGCCTGACCTCAGGAGCGGCCGCGACGACGTCCGCATCCGGCACGGGCTTCCCCTCCCGGAGATACTCCAGGGGCCTGCCTTCGCGAAAGTTGAGACGCTGCCGGATAGAGATCATCTTGCCCTCGGCTACTTTCAGGGCATCCTCACGGTCGGAGAGTTCTCGGTCACCGGCGGAACCGATGGCGTGAAGATCCTTGGTACGGGTATAATCCTTCTTGGCCTGGTTATACGCGGTCAAGGCCTCGGTGTATCCGGTCCGGAGGGAGAGGAGCTCCTCCCGCACGGTCATCCGGGCACTCTCCAGCGCCAACTCCGCGTTTTCGATATCCGCCTCCAGGGAGTCGGTGTCCAGCTTCGCCAAGATATCACCTTTCGAAACTCGGTCACCCACCTCGTGGGGCACGGATACGACCTTCCCGTTCACAGGCGCGACGGATGCACCATGCTCCTTGGATACGATCTCTCCGTTGGCGGACACCTCCCGGGAAAATCCCTCGGCGGTAACGTCCACCGCCCGGACACTCGGAAAGGTCTCCCGGTTCCTGAAATAGATCCCACCCGCGACGGCACCGACCAACACGAGTGTCACGATGATGATTACAAATTTCTTGTTCATGTCTCTCTTCTCTTAGAAAATTACAAAATCTCAGTACTGCACTCTTCGGCGATCTGTCAACAGCGATCCGGACCTCAAGCCAACATCGACATCCCGAGGCCCACTCCTACATACACTGCCGCCGACAACACGACCGCCGCAAACGCGGAGCCCTTGGTCATCTCGGCGGCGTAGCGTACGCCGAAGTACACGAATATGAAGGTGAGCCAATTGAAGGGATCGGTGACCGCGTCCAACACGTAGAACCCTGCGTCCCCGAGTGTCTCGTGATCGAAAAACATGGCCGCGCTCAGAGGAGCCTGAAGGACTTCCTTCAATCCATCGGTGTCGCCGACCTTGCGAAGCGCCCGTTCCCAGTTGCCGGTCATGATGACCACGTCCTTGGCCAACCGCTGGACGACTCCGAACACCCCGCTATACACCATCACCTTGAACAGGACGCCGAACCCGGCCTCCTCCTGCTTGGCCGCTGCGGCGACGATCTTCAGGACCAGTGTAGAGAAGAGTAGCATGAGCACATAGGTGATCGTGCCGACGACCAGTGCCGATGCCACGGTAATTCCCCTGACGGCGGGGGAACGGAGCTGCTGAGCCATGGCGGCAGACTGCTCCTCGCTGAGCTGGGTTCCCCTCTCGGCCAATACCGACAGCTGCACCCTGGCAAGAGCCTCCGCATACGGATCGGAGAGCATCATAGGCAGCATCAGGGCGATAGTGACCAGGATTGATATCAACAGCAGAATCAACGGAAGGGCGATCTTCGTCTCCTTCCCCACCTGCGCGAACCCCGTAGAGGGATTCATGACGATTTCCGGCCAGAGCGCGACTGATTTTTTCATCGGATTCCTCACTTTGTGTAGGGTTGAACACCGAAAAGCGACTTTCATGTTACTCGCACACCGCCGACAGAAGCCTTCTCACGTCTTCAGGAAGCGTCGTCGGCCGTCCGACCGCCTTTTCTCTGGTGCGTTACCGTATTGTACAGATAAGGTACTATTATATTCGGCGGATATGGGGAATTTTTTTGGGGAAATTTCGCCGGCTTCTTTCCGAAGCGCGATCAATTGTTCACGCAGGTCATACTTCAGTTTACGTTTATTATATTCTTCTTGAACTTCCGTATCTTTGAGCGCTTCTTCCTTATATTCCCATGTCTTCAGCGATGATCAGCATATCATTATCCGAACCAGGCCCCTCCTCACGCTATAGTAAGTGTGGGACAGTAATACACACCATATCGTCCGAATTTAAATCATCTCCGAAAATCGGAAGCGATATTTCAACTTTCCTTGAAAAATATCGTAAATTTTGATATTCTCTGAATGTATGCAACCCATTATACCTCGACACTGTCAGGTGCCCGGCGGTTCTTTCTTTCTGTTCGGGCCTCGTGGAACAGGAAAGTCGACGTGGCTGGAGGATAAATTTCCCGATGCCCGATTCATAGATCTTTTGGATGATCACATGTACCGAAGTCTTCTCGCACGACCTGAAACGATGAGAGAGATCGTGTTAGGCACGCCGAGAAAGGAAACCATCGTCATCGATGAAGTACAGCGGGTACCCAATGTCCTAAGTGAGATACATAAACTCATGGAGGAACAGAAGGGGCTTCGATGTATTCTCACTGGTTCAAGTTCCCGAAAACTGAAACAATCCGGGATCGATCTGCTGGCCGGCAGAGCAATCATTCGACACCTGTACCCTTTTATCGCAGCCGAATTGAAGGAAAATTTCTGCCTGAAGGATGCATTGAGCAATGGGTTGATCCCGCTGATTCTACAATCTCCGAATAGAAGGGACTCCTTGGAAGCATATATTTCCTTGTATCTGAAGGAGGAAGTACAGGCGGAAGGGATAGTCAGGAATGTGGGGAATTTCGCACGCTTTTTGGAAATAATGAGTTTTTCCCATGGACAGCTGTTGAATTTGTCAGAAATCGCCCGTGAGAGTGAGGTGAAAAGACACCTGGTAGAGGAATATGTTGGAATCGTTGAGGATCTGCTGATTGGATATCGGATCCATCCATTCTTGAAACGTGCGAAACGCATCATGGTGAAGAGCGCCAAGTTTTATTTCTTTGATCCTAGTATCTATTCGGTCTTGCGGCCTACCGGGCCGTTGGATCGTCGCGAGGAGGTACAGGGAGCCGGATTGGAGGGACTGGTGCTCCATCACCTCCTCGCATGGATGGAATATGCAAATGTTCATGGCGATGTCTTTTTTTGGCGAACGAAATCCGGGAATGAAGTGGATTTCGTAGTATATGGAAACAAGACATTTTTCGCTCTGGAAGTAAAGCATGCGAACACGATACGAACCAAAGACCTTCAAGGATTGAAAAGCTTTCGGCAGGATTACCCGGAAGCCAAGACAATGCTCCTGTATCTCGGGAACGAGCGCCTTCGCAAGGATTCGATTCACTGCCTGCCTTGTGAGACATTCCTCGAGGCCATGACCCCGAATACCGACCCCTTTGAGGTGCTTGGGATATGACTTTGTCGGGAGGGTCTTCGGCTAACCCTTGCCCCGCCTAATGCATAAAAGTACACTATGAACATGGGTACTCGGAAGCTCCCTATCGGCATTCAGGATTTTACCTCAATACGGGAAGAGGGGTATCTCTACGTTAGGGGTCTATTTCGATGGGAATCACAATACGGTCCCCCAATAGATAAAACTCTCCATGGGCGTTTTCGTGGTATCATCGAACGGGCCCATCACCACACAGGAAACCGGACCTGTGTGGTTATCAACGAGTACGATAAGCCTCTCCTCTCTACAATCGATAAACCCGCTCAGCAAAAAGAGTATACACAGTTTTCGAAGCCCTTCTTTGGGGTTATGCTGTCGTTGACAACGACGAAACCTGTAGCTATACTCCCCGCGCATGGTGGAACTTGGTGACTATTTAAGACGGTTTCTCCTCGAAAGCGGCGCTTCGCTTGTAGGCTTCGCCGATGTCGGTGAGTTAACCGTCGCACCTGGTGGCTCCTATCCCCGTGCGGTGAGCATCGGCGTGGCCGTTCCGCCGGAAGCAATCGCCGCGGCTTTGGACGCGGGACACCGCTGGGCCCACCCCGACAGCGGTCTGTACGCTGCGCTTGAAACATACGCCGATTTGGCGGTGAGGATTCTGCGTGACGCTGGATACGCCGCCGAAACCGCACATGTGACCAGGCAAGCCGACATATCTCACAAAGCTGTCGCAACTCGGGCCGGGCTGGGCTTCGTCGGCAAGTGCAATCTGCTGATTACCAAGAAATACGGCGCGGCACTACGACTGTCGAGTGTGCTGACGGATGCACAGCTGTCGGTCGGGAAACCGGTGAATGAATCGTCGTGCGGCACCTGCGACGCCTGTAAGCAAATCTGCCCAGTGGACGCGCCGACGGGTGCTCACTGGCACCCATACGCGGATCGAGACGAGTTCTTCGATTGGCGTTCTTGTCGCGACCTCAAGCGACAAGCCGAAGGATCAACGCCGCCGAAGTCTTGTGGTCTATGCATGGCCGCTTGCCCGTTCACCCAAGCCTATCTAAGGCGGCATGGCGTCGCCATCCCGTCGGTAACCAAAGTCCACCCTCATTTGAAACCACGCGAATAGTCCGCTTGGGCATAGCCCATCCGCACTGAGAATTATCACCGTCCGGCAGGGGAAATAAAAGAAGGCTCTTCTGGGTTATAGGCAATAAGCACCTTTTGAATTATTCGAGTTATGAAGATTCCGACATCCTGTCGGAAATAGGAGAAAGGATGAATCATCCCCTATATGAAACACGGCTATTACTTAAGCAACCCGCTCAAAGTGAACTTGATTTCAGAGCAAGAATTTTATCTGACCCTAATACTATGGATTTTAATAAAGGATTAGAGCTTGATTTTGATGGTTACGATAATGCTACTGGTTGTATTGATTTTAATAAATCCAAATGGAATCGATGGTATGATTCTTGGTTTAATAATAAAAATTTTAGATATTATGCATATCTTATTGAAAAAGAGTCAAATATACCAATAGGAGAAGTCGCAATTCGTTATGATTTATCTCAGAAATTGAATATGATGAGTATAATTATAGAGGGCAAACATCGGACGAAAGGTTATGGAAAAGAAGGTTTAATATTACTTCTTAATAAAGGTTTTAAAGAATTAGAACTTGAAGAAATTTCGGATGAATTCCCCGAAGATAGAAATATATCGATGACATTATTTAAAGAGGTAGGATTTAAACCACTAAGAAAAAACGGTAAGGATATAATTTTACAAATAAAGAAATCTTATTTTCTTAGTTAGATTTAATTTTTAGAAAGATATCAACCGTTCGCCGTCCTGGCTCACTCTATTAAACAGCTAGGGTGCTTACAGCCTATAACAAGCAATATACGCTGCGGGCTCCGCCCTTGGACTTCGGCTAATTGCCTTTGACAAACACCCGCTTAATTATGCTATAATTAAAGGAAATGAACAAAAGAATACAACTCATTATGGTCAGCCTTGTTTGTATTGTATATGTTGGATTAATAGCTTTATCAAATTATTTTATGAAGATGAGTGTTTCTAATCACAATGAAACCTATGAAGCTATTTCGGGTATTATATTTGGATTTATTGCTATTCCTATATTTAGTATCATTATCCCTTTCCTTTTGGTAAAAAGATGGAAACTGGATTTTTCTTTTTGGCCTAAAACAAAAAATATAGTATTAGTCTTAGTGGTTATGTTGTTGTTTACATTTCTTATCAATTTTGAAGCCATTAACACACTGATTAGAAATGGCGCAAATCCTAACGATTTTTTTATCCACTTTATTAGTACTATGCTTTTTCATACAACCTAATACCCATTATTTGTTTTATTACTATTTCCTGTCTTAAGAAAGAATATAAATCTTTTCATTAGTATAATAATTACTGCACTCACATTTTCATTATATCATCTGGCACAGTTTCATTTTTATCCAGCTGGCCTAACTTTAACTGTTCAGATTTTCCTGTTTTCATACTTTTGCGCTAGTATTTTGCTATATCTTTGGAGTGAATCAGTAATACTGGTCGCAATAGTTCATCAAATATCAGGAGCTGTTGCTGTTGCCGCTAATGGCTCGATACATACTGAAAAGGATTTTTTATTTTATTTAACCATTTTAATAATGAGTCTATTTTTTGGATTCATGGTTATACAAACAATAAGAAAAGAAGATAACTATAATGGCAATTGGTGGCTTAAGACAAAAATGGAATAACTTTACTCAAAAGCACTTCGTACAACAGCGTGTAGCCGGATCGGGCGGAGTACCGATCTATCCCAAATTGCCTTCGCTGCGCTTCGACAACTTCGGCTACCCGCAAAACGTTAATACTATATTGAAGTTTCCTGATTCTTTTCTATTTATGTAAATTTATGGGAAGTTTAAAATTGTTTCTTCTCATGGCATTGAATAGCTCTTTAATTTTTATTATTTCGTAGCGAAAAAATGATAAACACGAAAGAAAAAATTAAATTGCCGGCATGACCATTGTTTTATACCTGCACCCTTGACTTCTGAACTACAATTCACTACAGTTTGGTGTAGTCTGGTATGACACTAATATAGAAAAAACATTAGAAAGGGCAATATCCCGACAGAGATAGTCAAGTTGTTTAGAAATGCCTTCTCTGCATTAGACAATACAAAAGACTTAAATCTTTTTGATATTAAG
>CAZAKE010000158.1:0-11443 GCA_964485495.1 uncultured Spirochaetales bacterium | reverse complement strand
GTCCCCGTACAACTCCCAAATCTCCCGGTACTCCGCCGTATCGGTGTTGTAGGGTCCATCGGGCTGCACGTCGGTGTCTTGATGGTACTGGAACAGTTGGTCGTAGATGTCCGCCACGTCCTTGCTGCGGCCGAACATCTCCATCTCCAGGAGGGCACGATCGAAGTAGTCCTGTATCTGAATCTTCTTGTTCTCCCTGAGGGCTTCGAGATTGTTGAAGGCCTCGTGCCGCAGGGTGCCGACGGTGTCGATCAGTACTCCCATATCCCCCTGCCGCTCGGCGAAGTAGCGTTGTATCTGGCTGCGCTTGATCTCCCGCACCGCCTCGAGTTCGTGGAAGCTGGATTCCATCAACGCCGATGTGGACCGCACGATGGAGAGTACGGTCACCGCGCCGATGGCTGCCAACACCACCACCACGAATATGACGGTGATACGGCCTCCGATGCTCTGTCGAAATGAAATTTTCTTTGCTTGCATAGAAACTCCTCGGTTCTCTTTCCTGTCGATTTGTGACAACCATTGAATTTTGTGATGAAGCCAGGGTATACTTTTTCTCTAATATGTCGACTGTATCACGTTGTATGGTAGTGAATTCATGAATGAAATGCTAATGAATTAGGAAAAAAATGAGAAATGCCGGGAGAACAATCTACAAATCTGTGGTAGTATCTTTCTCGATTCAAATACCTCCGTCATGAGATCGATCGAATTCAGCATGTATTCTATAGAGCGATATAGCGACAAGGACGTACGATGAACATTCAACCAGTGAAGGGGATGCGGGATTTCTATCCCGAAGAGATGGAGAAGCGGAATTGGCTCTTCACCAAGTTTCGGGACAGTGCCCGGCGCTTCAACTACCGGGAATACGAGCCCAGCATCCTGGAACACGAAGAGATATACATACGGAAGGCCGGTGAGGAGATCACCGATCAGCTCTACAACTTCGAGGACAAGGGAGGGCGCCGCGTCTCGCTGCGGCCGGAGCTGACGCCCTCACTGGCCCGGCTGATTCTGGCCCGGGGCAGCGAATATTCACTCCCGATCCGCTGGTTTTCGATCCCCCAGTGTTTTCGGTACGAGAAGATGCAGAAGGGACGGAAACGGGAACACTTCCAGTGGAATATGGATGTCGTGGGGGAGCCGGGAATCGTGGCGGAGGTCGAACTCATGGCGGTCCTGGCGGATTTCTTCGAGTCGGTAGGCCTCTCATCGGACGATGTGCGGATCAATTTCAACAACCGTAAGATCCTATCGGAGGTACTCTCCCGGGCCGGACTCCCGGATGAACGGTTCGCCGAGGTCAGCGTCATCATCGACAAGCGCGAGAAGATCGGCGACCGGGCCGTCTCGGAGATACTCGGTGAGATAGGCGTGGAATCCGGCGTCATCGACACGGTCATCGGGTTCGTGAACGCTCCCGACCTGACCGGGGTCGAATCGTGCCTGGGATACATGCCCGAAGCCGCCGGCGAGATCGACGAGATCGTCGCAAAGGGGAGCATGTACGGCATCGGAGACTATTTGCGGTTTTCTCCCTCCCTGATCCGGGGGTTGGCCTACTACACGGGCACGGTCTTCGAGGCTTTCGACGTCTCCGGCTCACAGCGGGCCATCTGCGGCGGCGGCCGGTACGACCGGCTGCTCTCCACCTTTGGGGGTAAAGACCTGCCCATGGCCGGCTTCGGCTTCGGCGACGTGGTCATCTCTCTCATCCTGGAGGAGAAGGGGCTGTTTCCCGAATCGTTCCACACCGGGCCGAAGGTGCTGGTGACGGCGTTCTCCTCAGGAGAAGACGCCGCGGCGATTTCCGCGGCACGGCGGCTCCGCAGTGCGAACCTGCCTGTAGAGCTGGACCTCTCCTACCGTAAGTTGAAGAAGCTCTTCAGCAAGGCCGACAAGGAGGGCTTCAGCCACGTGGTGGTGGCCGCCCCGGACGAGGTCAAGGCGGGGAATGTTTCGGTGAAGAATTTGAAGACGGGGTCCCAGGAGGCGGTAGCGCTAAGAGCGGTCGCCGATTCGGTAACCGGTGCCGTTTGAATAGATCGTTGAATAGGTTGAATAGAAAGAGGCTGAATCACTCATCTTCCTCCTCCCGCGAGGTACGAATCTCCTCCAATAATCCCGTCACGTAATGCTCGTTCTCGTCGTTTACTTCGACGTGCCCCCAGCCGAACTGGGCCTGGAAGATGCCGTCGTACACCGTGTCGTGATATGAGACGATGGTGTGAGGTATCTCATCCTCCGTGAGCATGCCGTTCAGTATCTGCGCCTCGATCTCGTTATCCAGCGGTCCGATCCTCTTCATCCATATTCCTCCGGAGTACATACGACCTGCCGTTATGTGCCGTTATCGGCATGACGGCCACCCTCTTGATATGGTATAGTACGGCATGCTGAAGAAAACAAGGTCCGACGGAACCTACATCAAAGACCTGCCGGCGTTTACGAAGATCCTCCCCTTTTTCATGGAGACCCGCCTCGAGAGCAGCATCTACTTCGAGGAGGAGTTCGACGTCACCCACGCCCGGCAGTTCATCCGTGAGTACAACGCGGCCAAGCCGAAAGGCGAGCCGCACCTCTCCTTCTTCCACGTGTTTCTCTGTACAGCGGCCCGGACGGTGGTGACTCGGCCCAAGATCAACCGCTTCGTCTCCGGTCATCGCTACTATCAGCGGAACCAAATCAACCTCAACTTTGTGGCCAAGAAGGAGATGACCGAGGAGGGGGAGGAGATCAATGTGAAGATCCCCTTCTCGCCTTACGAGACCCTGGAGACGGTGCTGCCGAAGGTGAACGAGTACGTGGAGCGCAGCAGGGGCGAGGAGGGCAACTCCAGCGAGGACACCAACGTCTTCCTGATGAAGCTCCCCCGGCCGATCATCAAGCTGGTGTTCAAGGCCGTCAAGTTTCTCGACTACTACAACCTGGCGCCGGCGTCCCTCATCGATCTGGACCCCTTCTACTGCACCGCCTTCATCACCAACGTCGGCAGCATCGGCATCGACGCCCCGCTGCACCACCTCTACGAGTGGGGCACCTGCGGCATGTTTATCGCCCTGGGGCGGATGCGGAAGGTGAAGCGCCCCAACAAGCAGGGAGAGTTGGAGAACCGAGTGGTGGTCAACGTCAACTTCACCTACGACGACCGCATCTCGGAAGGGATGTACATCGGCCGGGCGATCAACGTCTTCAAGGATTTCTGCGAGAATCCGGAGAAGCTCATCGAGCCGCCGGAGGTCTCCGACGAAACCCTCCGGGCCCTGCAGCTGAAGGAATATCCGCCGAAGGGTTCGTGAGAGGATGAGCGGGTGACCACGCTTCCTTCATCCTTTATTGACAGTCGATGCCGAGATACGTAGGCTGATCCCATGAGTTCGATTCGTGAAGCGGAACGGTACTCGTGGACCGATTACCGCGGCTGGGTGGAGGGTGAACGGTGGGAGTTCATCGACGGCGCCGCCTATGCCATGAGCCCGTCTCCGAGCAGGATCCACCAGCATGTCGCCGGCAACATCTACAGGGAGATTAGCGGGTTCCTGAAGAGAAAGCCGTGTATCGCCTACCATGCCCCCATCGACGTGAAGCTGTCGCCGCCCGAAGCGGATGATCGACCGACCGTTCTGCAGCCGGACGTGGTTGTCGTGTGTGATCCGAATCGGTTGCGTGAGTGGGGTATTCAGGGTGCTCCCGATCTGGTGATCGAGATCCTGAGCCCTTCCTCCGCCAGGATGGATGAGGTAACCAAGCGGCGGCTTTACGAGCGATACGGCATACGAGAATACTGGATCGTCCACCCTTCCGAGCATTACATCGTGAGATACGTCCTGAAAGGAGATCGCTTCGGCGCCGCCCATTACTACTCCGCAGAAGATGACGTCATAGAGACTCCGATCCTCGAAGGGCTCGGGCTTCGGCTTGCGGACATTTTCGATCTCTCCGGTTCTCCGTCGGCGCGATGAAGCCTGAAACGCGGCGACGGTTGTATTTGGTACTGATCTCACTGATGTTGCAGGGCACGGCTATCGGTTCGTTTCTGATATGGAAATCATCGCATCATGTCCAAGCATCATCATTCTCTGATATCCTGTTCCTTTCCTTGATATCATGTGTATTCAGCATACTTCTTCTTATAGAGAATGATTCATTGACCTTCACTCTCTTGGTCTTGCGGACGATTTCCTTCCTTCTACTCTGCATCCTTCTTAAGGATGAGATAGCTCTCGAGATCCTCATGCTGATTTCTACAACCATTGAAATTGCCATGTGTGTTCCTCAACGGATTCTCACTCTCTTTTCGATACTCCCGATCGGATTGGGAACGGTGTTCCAGTTGCCCTCTGAGGTGTTGGAGATTCAGGAGTTTCCTGGTGTTCCTGCGGTGGTTTCGTTTGCAGCGGTGGGAATTGCTACTGCAGCCATCTCATTCCTGTATCGCCTGGAGAGTGACCGTTTACGGGAGGCTGTGGACGACATCGATAAGCTGAATTCTGCTGTTCTTCAATTGACCAGTGCGAACACTGGATTCCTGCAGTATGCCACCACCATAGAGCAACGTTCCACCGAAAGCGAGCGTAATCGAATTACCAGAGAACTGCACGACATCGTAGGGCAGACATTCACGAATATCATCATGATGATGAATGCGGTGATTCGCCACCAGGACAAGACCGAAGAAGAGCTTTGCGAGATTCACGAGTGGATTCGCAGCCATGCGCAGTCCGGCTTGCAGGAAGTCCGAGCCGTGTTGTATGAACTGCGGGCTATCCGTGAAGGTGGAGTAACCGGCATACAGGCGATCATGAATCTGGCCGACACATTCGAAAAATCCACGGATGTCCGCGTCGAAATTGAGTGGAATAACCTTCCGTACCAATCTAACCCTGAGCTGGACCGAGTCCTTTTCAGAGTGATACAGGAGGCTATGGTCAACGCATTCAGGCATGGCAGAGCGACTCTCATAAAGATACAATTTTGGTACGATGGACATGGTGTGAATCTCTCGGTCCACGACAATGGAACCGGGAGTGTGAAGTCGAAGAAGGGTCTCGGGCAGATGGGTATGGAGGAACGTGTCGGCCGTTTTGGGGGGCGTATCGAATTCCTGAACGTGCCCGACGGATACAAGGTGCTGGCTTGGATCCCTCTGCCGGAGACAACCAGGGAGGTTGTAGATGAAGCGGCTGCGGATCCTGCTGATTGATGATCAGAAATTGTTCGCCGACAGCCTGAAGCAAGTCCTCGAGGGTGCAAAAGACTCGATCGCTTCGGTAGAGGTTGCCTACGATGGGACCAGAGCAATTCCCATGGTCAGGGCTTTCAATCCGGATGTGGTACTGATGGACGTACACATGCCTGGGATGAACGGGATCGAGACTGCCGAAGCCGTGAAGGCAATCAGTCCTGAAACCCGTGTAGTGATGCTGTCGGCCTTCGGATATACCGAATACGTAGACGGAGCGTTGAAGGCCGGTGCGGACGGATACCTATTGAAGGACATCTCGCCGGAGAAACTCCTGGATGCGGTAATTGATGTGGTCCGTGACGGTTTCACCGTTCTTTCCGGAGAGGTCAAGGATACTATATCCGGCCGGGGTAGAAGGCGAGTCGGCAAACCGACAGAAACACCGGATTGGTTGTACAACCTCTCCTTGAAGGAGCGCAAGATCCTGTGTCTCATTTCCCGTGGACAATCCAATTCCGAAATTGCCGAATCGATCAACGTGGCCGAACAAACCATCCGGAATTACATCAGTACTCTCTACTCAAAAATGAATGTAAAAAACCGTTTCGAAGCCATTCGGCTCGCCATAGAAAGCAAAATCGAAGACTTGATTCTCGAATAACGGATACAGGAAAGGCCGAGAGTACATTTGTACTCGATTCGAGTACATTTCTCGCTATGCCGCACGCAGAGGTCGGATATATACTCCAGAAAGATCCAACCAATCTATATTCGAAGGAAAAGGAGTAGAAGTATGAAGAAACGAATGATTCTGTTTCTTATGGTCGCCGTCCTGAGTTGCGCAGTGATTTACGCCGCGGGTACTCAGGAAGGGGATGCCGCGGCCGCCGCAGCACCGGAGGAAGCCTCGGGTGAGTTGTGGGTGGTGTACAGGGCGGCAGTTTACCACGATCTCTTGTTCGAACCGAATTTAAATGAATTCACTACCGCAAATCCAAAAGTAAAGGTAACATTCCAGAATATTCCTCATCAGGAATACACCTATAAATTGCAGCTGATGTTTGCCTCAAAAAATGTTCCCGATGTAATGGAGACGAATCTCAATCAGAATTATGATTTCTTCGCCGCGCAGGGGCTTTTCATGGATTTATTCCCATATGTGACTCGCGATAGCGTACCTTTGAGCGAGTTTCTACAGCCATTGATCGATCGGTCTAAACAACCAGGGGGGCTATACTTCATACCGTTAGATAGTCATCCCGGCATAGCGGGTATGTTTTATAATAAAACTTTATTCGATGAGGCGGGGGTCGCTTATCCGACTAATACGTGGACGTATGAAGATCTGCTG
The DNA here is from genome assembly GCA_964485495.1 of uncultured Spirochaetales bacterium. Taxonomy (GTDB): domain Bacteria; phylum Spirochaetota; class Spirochaetia; order CAZAKE01; family CAZAKE01; genus CAZAKE01. The sequence goes on along the minus strand of CAZAKE010000158.1, from coordinate 4,904 downwards.
GAAGCGGCAAAGAAACTTACCATACGTGGCGAAGACGGTAAGACCAAGCAGTTTGGACTCGAAGCACCGAAAGACTGGGTAGCGGTTATGTCCGTATTGGGCTCCTTTGGTGGCGGATGGATAGATGAGGAGGGGAAGAAATCACTGTTGAGTTCACCCGGATCGGTTGAAGCATACACATGGTTGTATGAATTGCTTCATGTACACAAGGTTTCGCCGTTACCGGATCAGACTTTGCCGAACTCCTTCATGGTTGGGCAATGTGCAATGCACTTTGCAGGTCCCTGGGAAATTGGGAATACAAAGGCCGGGATGGCAGAAGGATATGAGGTGGGAATCGCGCCGATCCCAATCGGTCCTGAGGGCCGGATATCCGGCGGTGTCAATTACGGTGGTTTCGTTGTGCCAAGTGGAGCGAAGAACAAAGAAGCGGGATGGCAATTTGTAAAATGGACTATTAGTGATGATATGCTATACAGAGTTGTTGAAAATGGACTGAATCTGACCACTAAAGCAAAGATAAACAACATGCCTGAGTTCGTTAATGATTCCTGGTATAAGCCCTATATTGATCAACTCGCAACCGGGGATTACAGAATGTCTCCCATTCCAGCAAATTCAAGGGTAGGGGAGATGCGTAATACCATCACCCAGGGATTTGATACTCTATGGATCGGAGAGAAGACTGTTTCTGAAGCTATTGCAGAGGTAGAGAAGAATCTACAAATAGTCTTGGATAAGCCGGCTCCATAACATTTGAATTCTCAATGATTAAATATTGTTTAACAGGAGGAGGCTATCTCTCCTCCTGTTAATATATGTACTTCTTGTTGTGTTTTTTGATACTGTTTATATTTTGGGAGTTGTACTATGCGGTTGAGTCTTAAGAGAAAACTATCTGCATATATATTTATCGCACCCTTCCTAATTGGGTTCATCACTGTGATCGCCGGACCCGTCATTTATTCTTTTGGGATTAGCCTTACTAGGTACACACTTTTATCTCCGCCTCGTTTTGTAGGACTGGCTAACTATAAAAAAGCGATATTTGGGGACCCACTGTTTTGGAAAAGCCTCGTCAATACATTTTACTATGCCGGGGTTCATGTGCCACTGGCATTGATAGGATCTCTTTTTTGCGCCATCTTACTCAATCAGAAAATAAAAGGGCGTAATATTTTCCGTACGCTCTTTTATCTTCCTGCCATCACGCCAATTGTCGCTTCAACATTGATTTGGATGTGGATCTTACGTTCAGATTATGGGTTGCTGAACATTCTGCTGGGTAAGGTGGGCATACCGGGACCCAAGTGGCTTGGTAGTAGTTTTTGGGCAATGCCTTCTATCATATTAATGAGTTTGTGGGGTATCGGCGGTCCAACCGCAATGATCTTTTTAGCGGGATTGCAAGGTATAGACAAAGAATTATATGAAGCAGCAACAATAGACGGAGCCGGTAGTTTTCAACAATTCAGGATTATCACGATTCCACTTCTCACGCCTACAATACTCTTTAACATAGTCATAGGAATAATAAATTCCTTTCAGGTATTCGCGGTAGCCTTCATTGCAACGAACGGTGGACCCGGGAATGCCACATTGTTTTACGTGTTGCACTTATATCGTAATGCGTTTGAATACTTTGAGGTCGGTTACGGGACAGCGTTGGCCTGGATCCTATTCGTAATAATCTTTGTACTCACACGTATGCAATTGAAGTTATCTGAGCGCTGGGTATTCTATGCCGGCGAAGTGAAAAACTAAGGGGTATAGAGTAATGGGTGATAGAATCGTAGCAGTTGGAAATTCTGCAAAAATCCAAAAAAACATGCGACTATCTCTCGTGTATCTGATAGTCATTCTCATGGCAATTGCATTTTCACTCCCATTTCTCTGGGCGGTCTCCTCCTCGTTGAAAGAACCCAATAAGATCTATCTCGATCCCCCTCAATGGATCCCGAATCCGGCTGTCTTTAGAAACTATATTGATGCGATGAGAGTCGCTCCGTTTATGCTATATTTCAGAAATACATTGTTTATAACCATATTTGCCGGCCTAGGCAGGGTATTTGTAAGTACATTAGTTGCATACGGGTTTGCACGATTCAGATTTCCAGGGAGAAATATCCTATTCAGTATGTTGCTTGCTACTATGATGATTCCTCGTCAAGTATTACTCGTGCCCCAATATTTATTATTCAATTCATTAGGTTGGGTGAACAGCTTTAAGCCGTTGATCATCCCGGCATATCTGGGGATGACAGCATTCATGATCTTTCTTGGAAGGCAGTTTTTAATGTCTTTGCCAATAGAATTGGACGAGGCAGCAGAAATAGATGGATGCAGTCCCTTTGCAGTATTTTATAGAATACTGCTTCCTCTGTGTAAACCGTTTCTTGCGACAGCCGCGATTCTTTCATTTCAATGGGATTGGAATGCATTCCTTGGCCCACTTGTATATCTGCAGAGTGAGAATAAGTATACGTTGGCTCTTGGCTTGCGGTATTTACAGAGCTTGAGTGGTGGACCCGATATGGCAGGGCTACCAATGGATCATCTGATAATGGCTGCCTCGGTTACAGTGTTAATGCCGATAGTCGTAATTTTCTTGCTGTTTCAAAAGTATTTTGTACGCGGTATCACCATGAGTGGGCTAAAAGGATGAGATACAGTGAGTGAAATGACGGATCGAGAAAGAGTATACACTGTATTAAATTTCAAGGAACCAGATCGTCTTCCCAGAGACTACTGGGGATATTGGGATGATATTGATAGAACGGCAAAGGATACCTTCTTTGCAAATTATCCATGGTCTATTGAAAAGCCATCATTTACATATGGAGAATCTCTTCGAAAGAGTGGCGTCGGTGGGAGATCTAAGGGTAAGAGAATCGATGAATGGGGGTGTGGATGGGAAGCCGGTGAAGATGGCGTCGTCGGAGAGGTAAAAAACCCGCCTATTCGAAGCAAGAAAGACCTTGACGGATATATCCCGCCGTATGAATTACTTGAGGGCGCTGATCTTTCAGATGTGAGTAAAATAGCCGAGACCTCCAATTCTTTCCTGCTGCAGCCTTGGGGTACCGGACCAAACCCGTTTGAACGCATGCAGTACCTACGCGGAACAGAGCAACTCCTAATGGATATCGCATATGGCGACGAAATTGTATATAGACTCAGAGATATCGTCCACGAATACTTTAAGAGACAAATAGAAATATGGGCTTCTTCCGAGGTGGATGCATTGTTTATGATGGACGATTGGGGTAGTCAGCAATCATTGCTGATATCGCCACAAATATGGCGAGAGGTGTTTAAGCCATTGTATCATGACTATTGCGCGATAGCCGATAGTGTCAGAAAACCTGTTTTTTTTCATTCTGACGGACGAATAATCGATATCTTTGACGACCTAATAGAGATTGGGGTCAAGGCAATTAATTGCCAACTTGCTGTGAACGGACTGGAAGAAGTCGTCGAAAAATATAGAGGTAGAATTGTCTTCTGGGGTGACGTAGATCGTCAATGGATTATGCCATTCGGAAAACCTGAAGATGTTAGTAAAGTTGTGCGGAAAACTGCGGAGTTGGTATTCCCGATCGGAAAGACGGGAGTCATTCCAGCGCTTGGTAGGACAAAGGGAGATCCGATAGAGAACTTCACAAAAGTGTTCGAGGAATGGGATAATGTCTTCTCAGAGTATCAGCCATAGAGGTTACCAATGACACCGAGAACACGCATGCTGGCGGCCGTTTCCGGTCGGGATGTCGATCGATTGCCTCTTGAGCTTGCCGGATTTCAGGGTGCCGACCTGGACAGCATGAGGGAGCATCCCGATCGCATGAAGATTGCGGAGCGGATATTGCCGCACACCCATTACTATCACCAGATTCCAAGCGGTATTAACCGGTATCTGGTGACCCCTTCGGACAGGATGCACAGTAAAGCGGAAACCCTCGGCAACGGCAACATTCGTACGACTACTACTATCGACACCCCCAAAGGAGTGTTGACGGGAATCACCGAACGGGATGGGAAATCAGATACCACCTGGACGATCAAATACCCCGTAGAATCCCTGCAGGACATCGAAGCCATCGCGTCTGTGCCATGGCGGTTGCCGGAGGAACTCTCTCAGAGGATACAGGATTCCAGAGACGCCGTCGTACCGCAAGCCTCGGCTGGCGGCAAAGCAGTGAGTCCAGGAGAAAGCCATGAGGCTCCCGCCATACATGTCACCGATCTAAACCGGTGTATCATAGAGTCTCGGATCTCATCACCCATGGTGTGCGTCGCGGGGATGATGAAGTATGAGACGTACCTCGAACTGGTGCTCACCGAACGGAAATTTATCCTGGACCTTACCGAGGAGTGTCGTCGCCGGATCCTGGATGTCTTGGCGGTCTTGTTCGAGAGGCCCGGCATCGACTACATCTGGCTGGGCGGAAGCGAGTGGGTCACCCCTCCGATGGCCTCGCCAGCCGTGTATGACGACTTAGTGCAGGAACAGGAGCGTTCACTCATCGAGTACATCCATACCCATGGACGCGGTGTCGAGGGCCAAAAAACCGTGGTGCACATCCACTGCCACGGTCATACCCGCCACGCTATCAGGCGATGTATCGAGCGAGGGGCCGATTACACCGAACCGGTTGAACCTCCACCTGACGGAGACATCACCATGGCGGAAGCCAAGAGGTTGGCGGACGGCCGAATCTCCCTGGGCGGTAACATCGAGTGTCGCATCCTCTGCAACGAGGATGAGTCGGCCGTCGAACATGCGGTTCGTGCCGCATATGAGGGCGGTCGTGATCGGTTCGTCCTTCGGCCCACCGAAGGTCCCTCCCCAGTAATGAGTGACCGCGAGAAGCGTAACTACCTCACTGTGGTGCGTCTTTGGGAGG
>CAZAKE010000157.1:0-11824 GCA_964485495.1 uncultured Spirochaetales bacterium | reverse complement strand
TAAGCGAGCGAAGGGAATCGAACCCTCGGCACGAGCTTGGGAAGCTCGGGTATTACCATTATACGACGCTCGCGTTACTTCCGCCGATCACAGTACCGCAACCGCCGGGAGATTGTCAACCTAACCTATTCGGTCTTGCCCCGTACCGTAAATCGCAGCAGTTCGGTGCCGGAGACCGATATCACCAGAATGGTGCCCTCCTCCTCCAAGTACGGCAGGGTGAGGAGCCCGCCGGGATGACGGATGGTATAGCGCTCCTGACGCCGGCCGGTCAAGTCGATGGCTTCGATCTCGAGATCCACCGGTACCGGGTAGTCGTCCAAGGTCTTTTCGAGAATGCCGAACACGTAGCCTTCAGGCAGGTCCTCCGGTTCGGCGATGACCAGCTGCAACAACATATCCGCCGGGACTTCGGTCTCCGCCTCCGGATTCTGAGCGAGGACTGTTCCAGGCACGTCGGTCTCAGGATCTTCGGCAATGCGGGAGGTGAATACGAAGTAGACCTGTGTCATTATCAGATCCGCGAGAACCTCCTCGAAGGGCATACCGATGTAATCTTTGACGATCATCGTACGTCCCTCGGGTCCCCGGGAGACGACCAGCTCGAGTTCTGTTCGGCCGGTGATCTCCGTACCCGGTAGCGGCTTCTGTTCGAGGACGGTCCCGGGCTCCGAATCGTCAAACACCCGGATGACCGGTTTCTTGATGGAAAGGGTAGCACCGTAGACGTTGACCAGGGTCTTCAGATGGTTTTCGAGATCGTAGATATACCAGCCGATATACTCTTCGATCCGTTCGATCGCCGATCCCTTACTGACGATCAGCACCACACGGGCGTCGGCCTTCACGAGCGTCCCCGGCACCGGGTCCTGCCCGAGGATGGTTCCCTTGTCGGAGGGATCCGAGGAAAACCGGAGGGTGATGTTGGGGATGAGGTGCTTCTCCTGAAGATCGATGAGCGCGCTTGCGAGCTCCTGGCCGACTACATCCGGTACCATGGTCTGCTCCTCGCTCCTGACCGTCATCAGAAACGCCGTCACGGCACCGATAGCCACGACCAAAACCATGCCGATACAGACCCAGAGGATGGTCTTGACATACCTGCGTTCTACCGAATCGTGATCTCCCGGCATGATGGATTCAAGACGTTTTCGCGAGCGTTTCAACGGGACCTCCCGAGGATGCGACCTACCAGATCGGGCGTGCCGTGCATGAAGACATCCCAATCGAGGGGTTTTTTCGATTCAAGCTGCACCCGTGTCACGGCCAGCAGACCGTTACCCGTTTGTATCAAAATTCCAGAATCCTTGTCTACTCCGACCACTTCGCCGGGCCCGGGCGATTCTTGGTGCAATCCGGTATCCGGCGGCCGATCTATGTACACATCGGATCGCAGAATGAAGAGTAACTTCTCCCCAAGCGAAGTAAAGGCCTTCGGCCAAGGATCATAGGCCCGGACCATCCGTTCTATATCGGCCGCTCCTCGCGAGAAATCGATGCTTCCGTCACCTTTCGTTATGAGTGAGCAGTACGTCGCCTTCTCGTGATCCTGGGGGACGAACTCGTCCTTGCCGGCGGCAATATCATCCACCGCGGTCAACAGTACCCGCGGGCTCCGCTGCCGAACGGTTTCGGTGAGTGCCCCTGTGGTCTCATCGCCCCGCAGGGGGATCTCGACCTGCCTGACGACATCTCCGGCGTCCATCTCGGGAGCAAGGGTCTGTACCGTTATACCGGTTTTCTCGTCGCCGGACAGGATCGCCGCCGGAATCGGTGCCGGCCCACGATGTTTGGGGAGGAGTGAGGGATGGACGTTTACTCCACCACGGGGAAAGATGGCCATGAACTTGGGACCGAAAATTCTTCCGTAGGCGAATACCACCAGGAGCTCCGGGGAATACCGCCGCACCTCGCTTCGAGCGGCCGACCCGAGTCTCTCCGGTTGAATCACCGGTATCTCGAGTCGCGCCGCGGCCCTCTTGACCGGCGATTCGGTGATACGGCGCCCCCGGCCCGAAATTCTATCCGGATTGGTGAGAACCGCGACTACGGTGTGGTGTTCCGAGAGTACCTCCAGACAGGGCACGGCGATGTCGGGAGTACCGGCGAATAGGATCCGTAATCCCATGGAGTACGACGCTAGACGAGATTGCCGGCGACAGGGGCGAATTTCCGGTTGTAGAGCTTCACCAGCCGCTCTCGCTTTTTCTGCGGAAGCCGTTCGAGAAAGAGGATCCCCTTCAGATGATCGAACTCATGCTGTATGACCCGTGCCGGCATGCCGTCCGCGTCGAAGGTGAAAGGCCGGCCCTTCTCGTTCCAGGCCTGAATCTGTATCTGCTCGGGACGTTCGATGTCGGCGTATATCCCCGGAATACTCAGACAGCCCTCCTCGTAGGTCTCCTGCTCGGGTGAGGTGGCGATGATCTCCGGGTTGATGAAAACCCTGGCCTTGTCGCCCGATGCGTGGCAGATAAATATCCGCTGTGAGACGCCCACCTGCGGTGCCGCCAGGCCGATTCCCTGTCCTGCGTACATCGCCTCGAACATCGAAGATATGAGGTCACGCACTCCCTGATCGATATCGGGAACCGTGATCGCCTTTTTATTGAGGATATCCTCACCAAGCGTCAATATCGGTACCATGCTACTAAATTACTCCAAATAGACCCAAGGGTCAAACCCGACAGCTACAGCAGGTCCACCGGATCCACATCGATCTCCACATACACGCCGGAGCGTTTCTTGATCGATGCGACGGCTTCCCGCAGCGCGGCATGAGCACGATTGAAGGAGCCGCTCTTGACGATCAGCTGATACCGGGAGTTACCGGAGATGACGAAGAGCGGACATTCCGCGGGACCCATGGCCATATCTCCTGCCGGGAGCCTGCCCGAGAGGGCCGCGGCGTATTCGACGGCAACCGCGAGGGCCTTCGACCGGTCCTTCGACCTGAACACCAACCTGAAAAGCCTGGCGAAGGGCGGGAATCTCAGCCCCCGGCGGATGGAAATTTCCCGCGAGTAGAAGTGATCGATCTCGTTCCGTGCCGCCGATGCGATGGCCGGGTTGTCGGGAGAATACGTCTGCACGATCACCCTGCCGTCCGGGGTGAAGCGACCGGCCCTCCCCGAAACCTGCACCAGGAGCGCGAACGACCGCTCCCAGGCTCGAAAATCCGGCAGGTGGAGCCCGGTATCGGCCATCACGACGCCCACCAGCTTCACCCCGGGAAAGTTCAATCCCTTGGCCACCATCTGGGTCCCGAGAAGGATCCTGATCTCTCCGTTGCGGAACTCGTTGAGAATCCGCTCCAGACTGCCTTTGCGCCTCACGGCGTCGGTGTCGACCCTCGAGACCGCGACAGTCGGAAACAGCGTTCTCACCTCCTCCTCGATCCGCTCGGTGCCGAATCCGGAGTACCCCACATCCAGTGAACCGCATTCGGGACACACATCCACCGGCTTCCGGCTGAAACCGCAATAGTGGCAGACCATCCGCCCATGGAACTTGTGGTAGGTGAGAGAGACCGAACACCGGTTGCATCTCATCTCGTAGCCACAGGTTCTGCAGTGGAAAAAATACGCGAACCCCCTGCGGTTCAGGAAGAGGATCACCTGCCGCTCCTCTTCCAGGGTTTCCCTGATCGCCGCGGTGAGTGAGCGGGATATCGACCCTTGCTCGCCGCGCATGTCCACTACATCTATGGTCGGCATGCTCCCACCGGAGAGCCGTTCGGTGAGTTCGTATCGGTCGAACCCGCCGACCGTCATCTGATGCCAGGCCTCTACCGAGGGAGTAGCACTTCCCATCACCAGCCGCGCGCCGGCGCGGCTGCATCGGTACATTGCCACCTGACGGGCGTGATAGCGGGGTGTGGAACCCGATTTGTAGGAGCCCTCATGCTCCTCGTCGATGACCACCAGACCGAGGTTTCGTACCGGGGCGAACACCGCGCTGCGAGCGCCAACCACGAACCGAGCCTGGCCCGAGCGGATTACCCGCCACTGGGACAACCGCTGCGACGGCGTCAACCCGGAGTGGAGGACCGCGGCCAAATCGCCGAACCTGGCCTTCACATCCTCGACGAGTTGGTATGTGAGTGCGATCTCAGGAACGAGGTAGATGACACCGCCGTCCTCCGCCAGGATCCGCTCCGCCGCCTGCAAGAACACCTCGGTCTTGCCGGAGCCGGTGATACCGTAGAGGTAGGAGACGGCCGGTTCTCCACCCAGAATTCCATCGAGCGCGTTCCGCTGCCGGCCGGAGAGACTGCGCGGCTCGTGGGCTACGATATCGGTCTCAGGAACGGCAGGCATGCTACTGTCTCTTCGGCCGCCGGGGAGGATGCACGAGAGAGCCTCCCCCACCGAGCAGAGATACATCCGGGAGATCCAGCCCGCCAATTCGATCTCATCATGTCCGTAGATCGGCTCCGCATCGACGAGTCGGGTTACCGACTTGATCTCGAAGGGAACCTTCGGTTGGCTATCGTGTATCTCGACGACAAATCCGGTGAGAGACCTCCGGCCGAAGGGGGCGGTCACCCGCCGGCCGAGGGTGTACGGCTCGCTGCAGGAGTAGGTGAAGGGGCCGTCCGCGGGTACCGCGAAGACGACATCCAGGTAGACGGGGTCACTCATCGCGGTTCGAGGATCCGCTTAAGGATCTTGAGATCGTCCCACACCGCCTGGCGGAATTCAGGATTCCGGAGGACGCCGCTCGGGTGGTAGGTGGGTACCAGAGGAATGCCCCTGTAGGCGTAGACGCTTCCCCGAAGCCTGCCGATGCCCTCGGTCGATCCGATCAGGCGGCTGGAGGCGACACGCCCCACGGTCAGGATGGCCTTGGGGGAGAGGATTTCGATCTGCCGGTCGAGATACCCGATGCAGGCGTCGGCCTCGTCCGGCGCCGGATCGCGATTGCTCGGGGGACGACACTTCACGATGTTGGCGATGAAGCAGGTCTCCTGCCTGGCGAGGCCGACGGCGGCCAGCCACTTGTCCAGATACCGTCCCGCCGGACCCACGAAGGGAAGCCCCCGGGCGTCCTCTTCGGCTCCGGGGCCCTCACCTATCACGAGGACCAGCGGATTTGCGACTCCCATCCCCGGCACGGTATTCCGCCGCCCTTCGTGAAGTCTGCATCTACGGCAGCCGGCGACCTCGGTCGCGATCCGCTCGAGTGCCGCATTCCGCTCCCCGAGTCCCTCAGACCCGGAATCGGACTGCTCGGATCTCATCGGCGGCGGCTCGGGGTGGGATCGCCTATACCCATAGCCGACATAATCGTGCAGATCGTCGAGTATCTTCCAGAGCTCAACGAAAGAGCGGCTCATCGTACCTAACCTCGTGTAAGAATAATCCCGTCGGCGGAGCCGTCGGTCCGGCGGCACTCCGTTCCCGAGCCTCCAGGATCGACGGAAACTCCGACTCCGGGGCCTGTCTGCCGGTAAGGTCGAGGATCGTTCCCAGCAGCGAACGCACCATCCTCCAGAGGAAGGCGTTCGCCGAGATACGAAACACCACGAAGGATCCCTGCACAAAGAAACTCGCCCGGGTACAGTTTCGGATCCTGCTCCTGCTCGGGTCTCCCGCCGCGGTGAAGGTAGTGAAGTCCCTCGTTCCCGGCAGGCACCGAGCGTACCCGTTTAGGATATCAATGTCGAGGGGGACATCCGTGCCGAGGCATACGAATCGATACCACGGCGGAACGGTTCGTGACGGATAGAGGTAGTAACGGTACTCCCGTTCGCGTGCATCGTAACGGGCGTGGAAGTCCGGCGAGGTATCCTTCGCCGCGAGGACCCTGATATCCTTCGGCAGCACGGTATTCAGGGCGATGGGGAGCTTTTGTATCGGGACGCTCGATTCGGAATCGAAGTGTATCACCTGTCCCGCCGCGTGGACCCCTGCATCGGTACGTCCGGCGGCGACCACCGTTCCCGAGGATGCGGAGATCCGGCCCAGGGCCTCCTCCAGCGTTCCCTGCAGTGTCTTACGGTCCGTTTGGACCTGCCACCCGCTGTAGCCGGCGCCGTCATAGGCGAGTAGGAGCGCAATCCGCCTCATTCCTCTTCTTCTTCTTCTTCTTTCAATTCCTCTCGGATCTTCGCATGGACGTCCCGCGACATCTCCAACAATGCGGAGGGCTTGCTCTTCGACGCTCGGCCCATCCCTACGATACGCGCCACCGTGCGTTTGGCGAACGTCAGGGCATGAGCCCTTCTGTCGGGATCCTCCTTGGGCCCGTACCGGTACTCGAGCAGGGCCGAAAGATAGAGCACGCCGTCGTACCCGTAGTTCTTGTCCAGATCCGGACCCAGATGCCGTACATCGGTGAGTGATTCCTTCCCGTCACTCTCGTATTCCACCGAAAGGACATAGAAGAAGCGCGCCTTGCGATAGAACATATTCGAGATGTAGTCGTAATTCTCGCCCGGAAATTTCCTGTGCATGTCGGAGAGGAGCCAGGCCGCCCGGAGACTACTGATCCCCTGTTTGATGGTAGGACTCACCTGCCTCGGCATGTGGTCGTAGCAACCCACCGCGAAGAAGTAGGACGCGATTCCCTCTTTGAGGGTTCGGGGCTCGCGAAAATCGAGCTCCGTGAAGATCTTGGCGATACTATTCTGTCTATCCTCCGTCTCCGCCTCCAGGGCCCCGATTGTTTCGGAAGGCAGGCCGTCGAAATCCTCCGGGTAGGCGGAGTAATAGCACACGGGACAGGTGGCGACAGGGTAGTTCAACGGAAAGACCTCGCCATATTTCGTAGTCGGAATATACCGGCGTCGAAGTTCGAGGGTCAGATCACCGGCGTTCAATCGGCCACGGCCGGTACGCATCTCCTCCCGATTGAAGGTCGCTCCGCAGACCGGACATTCGATCTTCTGCTTCGAGAAAAAGGTGATTGATGAATCCGCCGATCCTGTAGCCATGGCAGCCTCCTATAACCGTTTCACCCTGAGGCGCTTAGTTTTCACCTCGTTCGCCTCCTCCGGAACCGGTCACCGCGCCGGCCGCCCCCTCCGAAGCAAATTCCAGTGTGACGGTTTGGGGCTCATATTTCAGGACGATCGGTCCCGGCGGGGTTTCCGGACGGACCGGCAATGTGTAGGTTCCCGCTCCGGGGACGTCGGAGCAGTCGACAGTGAGAAAAAACGACTCCGGAGTCAGAGATTCCAGTTCGAGCTGGGTACCCTGGACCTGAATCGTCCCGGCTATGGGATCACTCACGAGGGTCACCCCCTGTGGAATATCCAACGCGACTAGATCACTGATGCTGAACGTCTTCAGGACGATAGCCTCCTGAATCGTGCAATGCACGACAACCGTGCCTTCCGTCGATAATTCGACCGGTGCCGTATCGACATTGACCGATACGGTAACGGTAAAGTCTTCGGTCCTATCGTCGAGATCGATACTCTCGGTGCGTATCTCATCCAGGTCTTCTACGCTCGAACGGGGTCCACGCACGGAAATTTCCTCCGGAGAGACGAAATACTGCCCCAACTCGTACCCCTTCTGCGGGTGTCCAGAAAAGACCGGGGTCACGGCAATGGTGCGCTCGATCCGTCGTTCGATCGCAACCGTAACCTCCGTCGGATCGACGGAGATCTCCAACGGATCGATTCGCAGGGCGGACCCGCCCCTGGTATAGGACACGGGCTTCCGGTACAGCCCTTCGGTAGTATGGTCTGTGAAATCTACATACGCCGCGATCTCCTCCTCAAGAATCAGGAAGATCTGGTCTCCCGGGCCGCGCAGGGAGATTCGCACCGCGTGTGGGTAGGGCCCCGCCGGCATGAACCCCTCGGCCACCCTGAGATCCAGGGGAACGCTGAAGTTCCGTTCGTCGAGACTCGAGAACCGATAGAAGAGGAAGAGAAACACCGCGGCGGCGATAGACAGAATCTTCGCGGGCCAATTTCGTATCAGTCGATCCAGGAGGGTATCAGTCTTCAAAGGCCGTCTCCTTGAGGGTCTGGTCCTCTCGCTCCTCCCTCAGACTGAGTAGTGTGGCCACGGTGCGCCGGATCTCCTTGAGCGAGAGATCGTAATAGAGGTTGGCATCGTAGGCGATCGAGATCGCCCCGCTCTCCTCGGAGACCACGAGGACGACGGCATCGGTCTCCTCGGCCATCCCCAGCGCGGCCCTGTGCCTGGTCCCGAAACTACGCCGAATGTCGGGTTGCTCGGATAACGGCAGAAAACAGCCCGCGGTGCTGATCCTCCCCCCCTCGATGACCAATGCCCCGTCATGGAGAGGAGTATCGTGGCCGAAGATGGTGAGGATCAGGCTTGATGATAGTTCGGCGTTCAATCGAGTCCCGGTATCCATGATGCCCTTCACTCCGACCTTGCGTGAGAATACGATCAGGGCCCCTCGTCTGCGGTCGCTCAGGACCTCTACCGCGTTGAGCACCGTATCCAGCTGATACGATTTGGCGCTGGAGGTGAATTGGAACCACTCTCCCCGACCGATGCGGATGAAGATACTCCGGAGTTCCGGCTGGAATACGATGGCGATGATGATGACCAGCACCGTCGCCAGGCCGTTCATGATCCATAACAGCGTCTCCAGCTGTAGGAAGAACGCCGCGAGATAGACGCCGGCGATCAGAAAGGCCCCCTTCACCAGCTGAAGGGCCCGGGTCTGGATGAGAATTTTGTAGACCTGATAGATGAGGAACGAGAGGATGACCACATCGAGGATCGGACGGATGAGATCATCGAAAACTTGTATTTCTTCCAACCACTCCATGCCGCTTCCCTATCCGCTCGTTCCGCAGGCGGCACACGAAGGGGGATTGAGGATTGCCGCGGCGACTTTCAGAAGGTCCATAGTCTCGGGAACATCGTGGACCCGCAGGATGGCGGCGCCGCCCAAGGCCGCCATCAGGTTGGCCGACAGCGTGCCTGCCAATCGGTCATGGACATCTCGGCCGGTGATCGTGCCGATGGAGCTTTTTCGCGAGAGCCCGATCAGGACCGGGTATCCGGTCTCGACGAACCTCGCTATTTCCGCCAGGATCCGCAGGTTGTCCTCCAGCCGCTTCCCGAAGCCGATGCCCGGGTCGATGATGATCCGGTCGGCGGGAATTCCCGCCTCGAGGGCATTCTCGGTCGCCGTCGATAGCTCCGCGAGTATCTCCGTAACCGGGTCCTCGTAGTCAGGATTCTCCTGCATGGTAGACGGAGTCCCCTGCATGTGCATCAGAACCACCGGACAGCGGTGCCGAACGGCCACTGAGGCCAACTCGGGATCGTCCCGCAGGGCGGAGATGTCGTTGATCAGGTCGGCCCCGGCACCGAGAGCCCGTTCGGCGACCCGTGCTTTGCGGGTATCTACCGAGATCGGGACGGATGTGAACTTCCGGATCCCTTCTATCACCGGGATTACCCGATCTATCTCCTCGTCGGCCTCGACATACTCGGAACCCGGCCTGGAAGACTCGCCGCCGATATCGAGAATGTCCGCGCCCTCATCGATCATGGTGCGGGCCGTTTCCAGGGCGGCATTCGTAGTCTCGCTACGGCTCCCGGCATAGAATGAGTCGGGGGTACAGTTGATGACTCCCATCACGAGGGGACGATTCGGCGCGGTCAACGGACCACGGGCAAGGCGGATCGTGAACCGTTCCGTATATTGATTGGAGAAAGCAGTGACAACCGTTTCCATACGTCCAGGACAGTATAGTGAACGCGTCGGATTATGTATATGTATTTACCACGTTCCCGGGGTGAGTTCATCATCCGGATCGTACCAGACCTCCATCCACTCCCGCCACGTCTCGACGACGCCGTCGCCGTCGGAATCGGCGAAATCGATGTTTCCGTAGAATTGATACTGTTCGTGAGGGGTAGTCTCGGCGGTGTACCACCATTGGAAGGCGTAGTGGGAGTAGGACTCGGAAGAGTTCCAGGTGCGTCGATGATCCTTCTCCCCGCGAGAAAGGAATATCGACAATCCATAACTAATATTGGCTCCTTCATACCCACCAATACCGGCACCGGCCCAGGCGTACAGGATCACGTCTGATAGGGCCTGCTGGACCGCCGAAGCGGCGCTCTTCACCGATTCGGAAATCTCCTCGCTCTTAAGGAGCGAGGAGAGCACGGCACCCAGCTCGTAATAGGGGTAGAAGATCGACTCATAGTCGTCCTCCCAATAGTAGAGCGACGCGTCCCTGAGCGTGTGGATCACGTCTCTGCTGTCTTCGTATTCGGTATGGATGGCGACCGCCAGTGAATCGAGGCTGGATTTGAGCTCATTCAAACCTGTAGTAGTAACGGCGGTCTGCGCGTTGAGCCTGCCTTGTGAATCGATGAGTAATTCCTCAGCCTTCTCTTTGTACAGCTGCGCCACCCGCGTGACGAATGCTTCCCCAGTAGTGTCGACCGAGAACCCGGCGATGACCTTACTCCAGTACCATCCTCCGTATTCGACGGCCGGCGAGAAGACCAGATACTCGGTCAGATCACGAAACTCGTAGGCCACCTCGACGGTACCCATCAGACAGGCATCCATGCCGAGGACCGTCAGTCTGTTGTCACCGTCGAACGACGTCGACAGCGCCTGCTGGATCTCATCGAGATACAAGGTACGCTCCAGGGGATAGACGGAGTCGTTGTCGGGAGCGAGGACCGGATCGACCTCCCAATCGTCGCCGATCTCCCGGGGAACGATTCCCCCCTCCGGAGCGATGGAGCGCATTCCTGCTCCGTGGTTCCACAGCACCAGTGCCGTGTTGGGGTATTTCGGATATGTTTCCAACGCCCATGATATGAACGATGAGAGGGTCTCCACATCCCCCATGTCTTCTTCATGCTCGAAGCTCTCTCGGCTCTCCCAGCCGATGAGTTTCTTGGACCTGAGCTCCCGTCCGCCGGAATCGTACCCGGCCGGTGGGTCCCCGGCGTCGGGCATCACCTCGTAGAGCCTGGTGCCCGTCCAGTTGCCGTCGGAGTCGTCGTCGTAGTCTCGGAACTCGAAGGGCAAGTCGGCCGTGCCGATCCTGTCGATGAGTGCGACGATCTTGATGGTTCGAGGATCGGTCCGGGAGAGGCCGTACTCCATGTCGTTGAGGTCGATGAGAGCGTCCATCTCCAGGTTGTTGGCGCCGTCCATGTATACCATGATCAGCCAGCCTTCGCCCTCAGTTTCGACCCCCGACTCTATGTCGAAGTTGGCGACCAGTTGGACGTTGTCGGACAGATTGGAGAGGACGAACATGGGTTGCCTCGATACCAGGGAGCCGTCGCTCATCCACCCGGAGAAGACGAATCCGTCGTTCGGTGTGGCCATCAAAAAAACGGTATCACCTGCCCGAAGGTCTTCGTTTTGCGGACGCACCTCGACAATACCGCCGACCACAGGATTGGTCGAGACCGTAACGGTAAGAGATGGTCTGAGAAGATCACACCCGGCGGCTATCAGGAACATGACGGTAATAAAAATGACTGCAGGAACGACCGATTTGATCAACGAGTCGCGCGTGGTGCCTTTTTCGCCTAGTATTTCACTCACTTCTGTCTTCCCCATCCCATTGCAGCATCGCAACGGGCATTTACAATATATACGTTTCCGGCACATATTCCAAACCGTTCTCCTACAATTCTTCCAATTCCGGTCCGAACCGGGTATAAATGAGGTACTCATGCGGACACCACAGGAAGCCTTCGAATACATAGAATCGTTTCTCAATCTCGAACGTGCCCACGGCCACACCATCCGGGAGTACAGGCTGACCAGGATGCGGGTGCTGCTCGACATGTTCGATCACCCTGAGCGATCATTCCGGGCGATCCACCTCGCCGGATCC
>CAZAKE010000156.1:0-11988 GCA_964485495.1 uncultured Spirochaetales bacterium | reverse complement strand
GCGACCCTGCCGGTCGGCCTGGTTCTTCAGGAGTCCGGTGCCGCGCTCTGTTCTTGCAGACTGCTCCATCCCTGCCCGGTTGTCGGGGCGGAGGTTCCGCCGATTTCCGCTTCCAGACCATTGGGGAGTCCCGTCTTCGGCCCAGAATCGATAGGTGGTGCCGTCGGACGTAATACTCACCGGCGAGATGTGACCGGGCAGCATGAATCCGTAAACTTGGGCCTTGGAGTTCTCCACGAGGACGTCTCCCTCCTCATGACCTATGAATCCCATATGCAGTGCATAGGACTCCTCGCCGGACTTCAGATACCACTCACCATCTTCGGAGTACAGGACTCCGTCGACGGTAGCGAGGGTACCCTGGTCGGTCACGTCTCTGCCGAACAGGTCTGCCGCCATTGCAGCCGACGCAACCACCGCCACTAACACCAATACCGTAATAACTCTTCGTGTACGCATCTTCGTACCTCCATCATGATTTGTTGATACTAATCTATGCCGGTGTCACGAAGGTCCTATGTACGGTGTGTGAAGTGTACGTGAAGAGAATCAAGGGAAAGTTTTATCCGCCCGCGGGGTTCCGGAGCCGTAAATCCATCCACTCCCGCACGCTCCATCCGTCCGACATGGCATCCTCCAAGAGTTGTCCATGCGGCCGCCCAGATAGGCGTACACACGAAGGATCTCGTTCTTCGGATCGAAGGATAAATCGGCATGGCCGAGATCGAGGAGGAGGAACTGCTGAGGTGCGCCCTGCAGCCACCGGTCCAGTCCCAGGGCATATCCGAAGAGGAGGCGTCCGAGTCGGTCCGCTTCGGCTCCATGGTTCCGGCCGGGTATTTCCAAAGAGAGTCGACCGACGGCATGGATCCAACTCTCGATCCAGCGGAAGGTGGCATGGTGGCAATCGGACAGACCGTGAAGACCGTGACGTAGTGCTCCCATTATTCGGTACAGACTCTTCTTCGACCGGTCCTGGATGCCGGCAAGGGTCTCTCTGAACTCCCTGGTGTACTCCGGATAGACGTTCGGCAATCCCGCCTCCGCGGCGATACGGGCATCCAGCTCCGCCCCCTTACCCTCGGGCCCGAAACACTCCTCATGGACGGTTCGACGATCCTCGGTACGCTTGGTGAGGAAATCGAACGGCAGGAGAATCCGCCGCAGCATCAACCGCTGAACCTCACCCAGGTCCTTCGCCGGTCCCAGCCACTCATAGGTGCGGCGGATGAATTCTGCGGCATGGGGATATTTCCGTACGAGTGGAGCCGCAAGACTGCCGCCCAGGTACTCACGCAACACCTGCTCGATAACCGTCATAGCCTCGGGCTGACCGGGCTGGGTGGTGCGTGTCTCCATGCTGAGCCAGCAGCCGGCATGGAAGGCGGTGTCCGGAAGCCGGCCGCAGCCGATGGCCCGAAGGGCCTCGTCGATAGTCACGGGAATGCCGTTGTCGCAGCACTGCAGACTGGCGATGTACGCCCGAATCCGCCGTATCTCGTCACTCAAACCAGACTCGATCGACTCAGTACGCGCCTTCTCTAAATATTATTGACACATCCACCGCCATCTGATACAGATTATAGCATGTATCGTCACATGCCCCGATCAGCTCAGATTCTCGTCAAGAAATGCAGGAAACAGGTCTATCCACGCATCGGGGCACAACTTTGGGTACGTATGGCAACGTAATGCCGACCCACTCAAAGAAGAAGAAATGAAGCCCCGCACACGCGGGGCTTTTTTTGTCGCTGAGGATCGGATCCATGTGAGTGCCGTTTTTCCGGAGGCTGTGCATAGAGGATATAGCTTCACCGCCCTGCCCTCGTGGGGGACCGAACACACGTGAATTAGAAAGGAGGATAGCGTGAACCGAGAGATGAACGACCAGCAAAGGGCTCGTTTGCTGAAACTGGCGGAGTTGAGGAATCTGGGGATAGAACCATATCTTCATGGTTTCAAGGTGACACACTCGTCACGTGAATTATGCGCGCAAAGGGAGTCGCTCCTGAAAGATCGTACATCGGTCTCCTATGCCGGCCGGATCGTCAGGTATAACCGCAAAGGCAGGATCTGCTTCATGCATATCAAGGACGCCTGGGGCAGGATACAGGCGGTACTATCGATCTCTACAGTCGGCGAGGAGTGCTACGAGACGGTGAAGAACGCCGACCTGGGTGATTGGATCGGAGTGACAGGCTCCATGTTCGTGACCAAAACCGGAGAGTACAGCATCGAGGCGGACGGATTGTGGATCCTCAGCAAGACCCTGCGGCCGCTTCCGGTTCCCAAGGAACGCTCCACTGGAACGGAAACCGAGGTGTTCGACGCGTTTACCGATACCGAGACCCGATACCGGCAACGATATCTCGACCTGACACTCAACGACGAGGTCCGCAAGGTATTTCGTGACCGTGCCACCGTCATCAGATCGATACGGAGTTATCTCGATTCGGCGGGATATCTGGAGGTGGAGACCCCGGTACTCCAGCCGATCTACGGCGGGGCCAACGCAAGGCCCTTCATCACGCATCACAACGCCCTGGACCTGGATCTGTACCTGCGCATCTCCAATGAACTCTATCTCAAGCGATGCATCATCGGCGGCCTGGAGCGGGTGTACGAATTCGCCAAGGATTTCCGGAACGAAGGCGTCGACAAGACCCACAATCCGGAGTTTACGCTGCTCGAATTCTATAAGGCATACGCAGACTACTCCGACATGATGTCGAGGGTCGAAGAGATGATCTCGCGAGCATGCACCGCCGTCCACGGGACATCACAATTCACCTGGCAGGATGTGAAGATCGACTGTACGGCGCCATGGAATCGGAT
The DNA here is from genome assembly GCA_964485495.1 of uncultured Spirochaetales bacterium. Lineage (GTDB taxonomy): Bacteria > Spirochaetota > Spirochaetia > CAZAKE01 > CAZAKE01 > CAZAKE01. Next base: position 9,153 of record CAZAKE010000156.1, on the reverse strand, counting down.
TCGGTTCCTCGATGCGATTCGTACATACTCTCGAATACCCGAGTCCCTCCTTCGGCTTCCGGCGGCGGCGGAGATGGACCCAACCGAGGGGACCGGCGAACTCGAACGATACTGCAGGGATAACGAGTACCCCGTGGAAGATGGAGCGAGCCACGGGCGCCTTCTGTTGGAGATCTTCGAGCAGGAGGCGGCGCCCCGTCTAATCCAGCCCCACATCGTCTTCGATTTCCCGTCCGAATCCTCACCCCTCTGCCGACGCCACCGGACGGAGGCGGGATTGATCGAGCAGTTCGAGGTGTATATCGGCGGAATGGAGGTAGGCAACGCCTACTCGGAACTGATCGACCCGACCGTGCAGAGAGATCTCCTGGAGGAACAGGCGAAGGGCATCCGCGGGAACGCCGGCACTCCCCCGGACGCGGCGGCAGGCGTGAGAGGTGACGAATCACACCCGGTTGACCATGAGTTCCTTACGGCGCTGGAGTACGGCATGCCTCCGACCGGCGGCGCCGGCATCGGTATCGACCGACTGGTGATGCTCCTCACCGACACGAACAGCATCCGCGACGTGCTGCTGTTTCCGCTGATGAAACCTCGAACCGCTACCTAGATCTCCCCTGCGGTCCGGTACATCGCGACGACCTTCTCCGCCGCTATCTCGGCCAGGATGTTGTGGATGGCACAGAAGACGAATCCTCCGCCGTCGGCGAGTTCAGCGCACACCTGCCGCACCTCTTCCTCGACCTGATCGACCGTGCCGAGGGGCAGCGTACTCTGGGTGTTGGCGCCGCCGCCCCACAGGGCGATGCGGCCGCGGCAGCGCTCCTTCCACTCCCTGAAGGAGTGCCCGCCGGCGGACCACTGCACAGGGTTGAGGATGTCGAACCCGGACTCCACGATCTCGTCGAGGATCTCGTAGATGGCCCCACAGGAGTGCAGGAAGGTTTTCACGTTCGGGGCCGTCCGGTGGAATTCCTCGTTCGCCCGGCGATAGTAGGGCACATATAGCTCCCGAAAAACTCGGGGCGGCAGGATGGTGGCGTTCTGTGTGCCCTGATCGTCGGCGTTGAGCATATACACATCGATATACTCGCCGATCGCCGGCAGCAATCGCCGGTACGATCTCAGCTTGTACTCCGTCACGAGCTCATGCACCCCGCGCACGTGGTCCGGATCCGTCAGGCAGAGCATCGACCAGGCCGCCATGCCGCCGGGGAACCCGAGCCCCAGGCCGATGCCGTTGAAGAATACCGCACGGTCGGTAGCCTCTCGGACTCGCCGGAGGTATGCCGCGATCGCATCGACCCGTTCCTCGGAGATCACGCCCTCCGCGAGACGGAGCTCCATCGCCTTCAGGTCCCTCCTCGGGATCTCGCCGGTGAGATCCAGCGGTTCACCGCCGTGGGGGGCGTCGAACACGACCGAGCTGGGAGGCATCACCCGCGGGACACCGTCACCCATATCCTGGAGAATAGTACCGTCCGCCGCGACTGAGAACTTACCCGGATCGGAGACCATTGCCTCGAGACGCCCGTTGAAGCCGTAGGAGTACCATCGTTCCGGCTCGTTAAAGGCGTTGGTGCATTCGTCCATGGTCACGTGCACTACGTCGCACCCCAGTGCCTCGAGGACGTCTCCGTCCGGCAGGGCCAGCATCTGGTTGGTATCGTACAGCCTCGGCCGTCGGGGCGGCAGACCCAGGAATTCCACCAACCGAGGGTAGGCAAACGCACTGATGCCGGTGGACCGCATACCGCCCAGGTCCCGCGGGATTCTATCGGTCTCCCGAAACTCCACCGCGTCGAGTACTCTTTCTCTTCCTGTCGGCATGCTTGCCTCCTATGTCGTGTCATTCACGACCCGATGCGCACACGCGATTCTTCATGACCGTTTGAGTATAGCCGAAAACTCAGTTGTAATCATTCAGTGGTCTGTATACTTTTCACGATATCCATTCTGATGATCCGACCCATCGGGACGGCCGCGGAGAGCAGACATATCGCCACTACCGCCAGGAACGCAGCCGGAAGCTCGATCCAAGGAAAGTGCCAGGGGATATCCTGAACCCGTCGAATACTCCAGTTTATGAAAAAGGATATAATAGTACCGATGGTGCCACCCGCCACCAACGCATACAATCCATAGAAGAACGATTCGATTCTTACCATTCCCTTGAGTTGGGCCGTCGACATCCCTACGGCACGCAAGATACCGAACTCTCGAATCCGCAAGATAAGATTGGTGGTGATCGTATTCACTATGTTAACTGCGCCGATCAATATGACCACAGCTACGAGTCCATACAGCAGCACCGCAAACTGCAGCTTGATCGAGCGTTGTGACTCCTGCGCCTCGGCGAGATTATACACTCGCACGTCGTCTCTCATCCTCATCACCGCACTCACCGCCCGGTACACATCGTCGGGATTCGTAGATTGTTCAACCTCGATCGAGAGCGAGTGGTACCCCCGGAGGCCGGTAATCCGATTGACCGTCTCCTCCGAGACAGGGAGTACGATTGGAGAATCGGTCTTCACCGAGACGGGAAGATTGTCGAGGTATCCTGCCACGGATATCTCGAGGACCTGGGTACCAACTACCACAGGCACTCTGTCACCTATCTCGTATAGACCTTCGGGCAGATACACCCCCTGCATTTCCGCGAGAGTCTCAGGAGAGCGATAGCCACGAGTAACATGCGGACGCAACGCCTTGAGGCCTGCACTATCCAATCCCGCAAGACTCATCTCTATCACGGTGCCGTCCAGACCCGTCATACCCTGGATCTCCTCGGGATTTTCCGGCAAAAGATCCCCCGGCACGTCGCCGATCTCATCCTTCGGCAGTACTATATACCCGACGACTTCATGAATTCCGAATGTCCGTGTGACTCCGGGCAGAGAGTCTATTACGGTTCGATCCGACTCGCCGATCAGTTCTGCGGAGTCATCGCCGATGCGTACGCTCACGTCCCGCTGCAGCGGATCAAGATCGAAACTCACCGCGGCATACTCTAAGGCGTCCATCAGGCCGGAAAGACCGATAAAGAGGACGATACCGATGCCGATGGAAATTACAGTGACGACAACTCTACCCGGGTTTCGACGGAGATTTTGGACCGCCATCCGTCCGGAGACACCGAGTAGCCGCGCCGCGAACCCAGGCTTCCTGCGCCTCACACGTTCCGAGATGAATCGTCCCTCTGCGAATACAGCTTCAATGGGACTGACACCGCCGGCACGAAATGCCGGGATAATGGCGGAGAGACAGACCGTTCCAATTCCAAGAAGCGGTTCGCCCACCAGCACCCGTACGGGATAGGTCATGGATAGCCCTGCAAATCCGACACCTCCGGAGAAGCCGTTAAACACCAAGATGATGATCCTCACAGCAAGGATACCGGCCCCCAGTCCCAACAGTGCCCCGACACTCCCGACGAAAAGCGCCTCCCTCAACACCAGGCTACGGATCTGCCGGGGAGTGGCTCCGACGGTGCGGAGGATACCGAACTGCCGTATCCGCTCCAATACCGAGATCGTAAAGGCGTTGTAGATCACGGCGATAGTCGCGAGGAGTATCACGGCAGTTACCACGAATTCGACCGTCCTGATCGCCCGGTCGGCCTGATCCGACGAACTCTCCCCCATCGCCGCCAGGAGTAAGGTGTTCTCATGCACCCTGTCTGCATCCACACTCAATGCCGTGACGACCGATGAGACGGCGGACTGTATCGGAACTTCATGCCTGGTAATGAATCCGACCGTATAAGATAACTCCCCTTCCGCCAGTGTCGCCGCCTCCTCGCGGCACACCACCATCGAGGCGACGCCCTGGTTCATTGCAGCCGGATTCGGTTTCAGGAAACCCACCACCGTATATACCTTCGAGACGGTGGTCTGCATCGTTTCCTCTCGAGTCCGTTCCGGTCCTTCTCCCCGATCGTCTTCAGGAGCGAGTGTAATCGGCAGTCGTACAGACTCACCGAGTCGGATGTCCCTTCCCGCGGATCTGAGAAACCACCTCTCCAAGGCGATCTCTCCGGGATGCCGAGGAATCCTGCCCTCCACCAAATCGAAGAAGGTGGCCTCTCGCCAGACTGCATCCGGAGATCGAACTCCGGCAATCAGATTGTCCGACAGACTGACGGTCCCGACCAGCAAATCGGAACCCAAACTATCGACGAGGACATGTTCCCGGAGTAACTCCAAATCATCCTCATCTACTCCTTCGACTGTGACATAAAAGCTCCCGAACCGCTGCTTTATATTCACGACGCCTACTCCCCGGATACTGCGACCGAGTATACCCGCCGCAGTCACCAGCGCAACCGACATTATCACCGCGATGATCGCCAAGAGTGTCCGCTTTCTCTGCTGAAGCAGATACCTAGACGACAATTGTGTAACGCGACCCACTTTTCGCCACCTTCTCATACCCTCACCTCCGCGTGCAATACCCCGTCCTCGATCCTGACAATCCGATCGGCCTCGGAGGCAGCCTCCATATCGTGAGTGATCATGATCAGTGTCTGGCTGAAGGTCCGCACCGATAGACGCAGAAGATCGAGGATCTCCCTGCCGGTTGTGCGGTCTAGGTTACCGGTGGGCTCGTCGGCAAGGATAATCGTCGGTGATGCCACGAGCGCCCTGCCAATTGAGACCCGCTGTTGCTGCCCGCCGGACAACTCATTCGGCATGTGGTCGCGCCGGTCAAGGAGACCCAAGGTCTCTATCAATTCTTCGAGTCTGTCGGAATCTACAGGACGATCGTCCAAGAGCAGGGGCAGGGAGATGTTTTCCTCGGCAGTCAACACAGGTATCAGGTTGTAGAATTGAAATACGAACCCAACCTGTCTGCGACGGAATAGCGCACGCCGTTTCTCGTTCATTTCGTAGAGATCCACCCCGTCCACCATGACCCTGCCACTAGTGGGAGTATCGAGTCCTCCCAACAGATGCAAGAGGGTGCTCTTTCCAGATCCGCTTGGGCCGACTACCGCGACGAACTCCCCCTCTTCCACCGAGAATTCCGCACCTTTCAGCGCATCCACCCGGGTGGGACCCGATCCATATGTCTTCCATAACTCTTCAGTCGATACAATAGTCATTGTCTCCCTCTCACCGGAGAATGTAACGCGTAGACCTTACAAACAGGTGACGAAATACCTTACAGTTTCGTAAGCTCGAGTGGCAGGGTGACATAAAAAACGGCACCACCGGTTGACGGCGATTCTACTCCGATAAAGCCATGATGTCGTTCCGTGATCGCTTTGGCGAGTGCGAGTCCGATGCCTGTTCCTCCGGACCCGGTTCGCCGGTCGGAATAATCGGGATAGGCAAGAGTCCGCCTTCTTTCGCGATTTCGGCCACGGTAGAATCGCCTGAAAATGTGAGGCAGGTCTTCCACAGGAATGCCCTCACCGGAATCGCGTACGCCTATCCGTACGAATAGATCCGTCCATTGGAGCGTGACATCGACAATCCCACCGGATGGCGTATGTTCTACGGCATTCTTCACCAGGTTTGAGACGGCCTCTCCAAGCCACCGTGGGTCGTGTGGTAGGTCCGTAACGGCGACGGAATCGCCGGCATCGAATCGAAGCTCAATACCCGACTCCTCGGCCTGCGGCCTGAAGTGATCCACCACAATGCCGACTGTCCGAACGAGGGACTCCGTCTCGACTTGCATGGGCAGCGATTCGGACTCGAGTCGGGCCAGGATGAGCAGATTCTTGATGAGCCACTCGATCCTGTCAACCTTACTCAGGCTGCGGGTCAGGAACTCACCTCTACGGTCAGGAGTGCCGGAACCATTCCGAGATCGATATTCGAGCCCTTTCGTCGAGGCTTCATGATCCTCCTGTTCGGTAAGGGAGATGAGCAACTCTAGAAACATACGGATCGAAGCCACCGGGGTCTTCAACTGATGCGAGACATCCGAGAGGAATTCCTTTAATTTCTCCCGCTCGGACTTGATCAATTCGACCTGTGAGTCAAACCGGTGGGCGGTCTTGACGATCTGATGCTCCAGGCGGCCCAGGCTGCCGGCTTTTTCTCCGGACGGATCGAGACGGTATCGCCCCGTGGCGATCCGTTCCGCCGTGAGGGTTAGCTCATCGAGACCCGTGTAGATTCGATTCAGCGAGATGAGCAGGAGAAGCGTGAGAAGTGCCCCACTCACGAAGACCCCTGTCGCGGCAACGAGTACCGGTGCCAACCAAGTACGCCGGCTTGGATGGAGAAGCACCGCCGTCTCCGGATCGAAACCGTACCGAGCGAGGAGTTCCCGGCCCTGCTCCTGCCCGGCGGGGTCATACGCGACGAGTGCACTCGCCAACGGACCGGCGAGTTCCGGATTTTCGGCGGCCAGACGTGCGGCGGCCTCCACCAGCCTATCGGCCGTCTCAATCTCCAGACGCCGGATGACGGTCCACACGCCGATACTCACCACCCCCGTCAGTACGATAACTACGCAGACGGCGACGGCGATCGCTCTAGCTTTCAGGCCTTCGGTCACGACTCTCATCGTCCTCGACGTATCGATACCCTATGCCCCTCACCGTTTGAATCAGTCGCGGCCGGGACGGCTCGACCTCCACCTTTTCTCGTATCCTGCGGATATAGACCGAGAGCGTATTGTCGTCGACGACGGCGTCCTGTATACCGAGAAGCCTATCGATGAGCCGATCCCTGGTGAGAGTCTGTCCGGGATGGTCCATGAGACATCGAAGGAGCCGGTACTCTCCGGAGGTGAGTGGAATTGACTCGCCGTCTCTCTCGATCCGGAGAAGGTTCTCATCGAGACGAACCTGGGAACTCTCATCCGGTGACTCTCCGGAAACCGATCCGGACGTCACCGATTGCCGCGACTGTTGCAATTGCGTCGGTACAGGTGCAGCAGTTCCGCCTCTCCGCAGACGGGCCTTCACCCGCGAGAGCAGTTCCCGAACCCGAAAAGGCTTGGTTATGTAGTCGTCCCCGCCGATCTCGAGTCCGCGAATGATGTCGAGTTCGTCGTCTTTAGCGGTGAGGAATATCACCTGTACCGGATCACCTCGGGAACCGGTATATCCACCGTTCCTGATCCTCTCGCAGAGATCAAACCCGTTGCCGTCGGGTAGCGAGACATCGAGGATGAGAAGGTCGTATGGCCGTTCCTCTACCGCCGCATCGGCTTCCGCCACGGTGACCGCGGTATCCACCGCATACCCGTCCTGCTCCAGAGCAAACCGGAGGCCGGTACGCAGGTCTTCTTCGTCTTCCACCAGCAGGATTCTTTCGTTGTCGATTTCCACAGGCATAGTGTAACGGATACCATGGAATGCGTCATCAAATCATTACCCGGCATCAAATCAACACCTTATTCCTACCGAGAACAGGCCGAGTGTTTTTTTCAAGGACTTTTCCACATAGGTAACAAATGTTACCGAATCACTCGGAAAATACCGGTATATTCATACCACATCAATCAGCCTAACGGCAGAAGGAGTTATTCATGTCGATGTTTTGCTATCAGTGTCAGGAAACGGCCCGCGGAGAGGGGTGTTCGAAACGCGGGGTCTGCGGAAAGGACGAACGCACTTCCAACCTCCAGGACCTTCTCGTCTATAGTACCAAGGGAATCTCCGTCGTACGGATCAACGGAGAACCGGCAGATGAGGAGGTGATGGATGCCGGCAGATTCATCACCGAAAGTCTCTTCCTCACCATCACCAATGCCAACTTCGATCCTGCCGTGTTCGTCGATCGCATAAGAGCCGGGATATCCCTACGGAACATCATCGCCGAAAAGGGAGGGGTTGACCGATCGAATCTGCACGATTCGGTTTCCTGGGACGGAGCCGACCCGAGTACCTTCGATACCAAGGCACTCTCGGTAGGCGTACTCGCAACCGAGGACCCGGACGTACGCTCGTTGCGTGAACTCACCATCTACGGACTGAAAGGCATAGCCGCGTATGCCGACCATGCGAGACGGTTGGGATACGAGGAGCGAGAGTTATACGAGTTCATGATGAAGGCCCTGGCCAAGACCACTGCCGATCTGTCGGTAACGGAGTTGACGAACCTGGTGCTCGAGACCGGCGAGTACGGCGTCAAGGCGATGGCACTCTTGGACGAGGCCAATACCGAGACCTACGGAAATCCGGAACTCAGCACCGTTCCCATAGGGGTTCGAGACAATCCGGGAATCCTGATCTCGGGTCATGATCTCAAGGACATGGAGGAATTACTGAAACAGACCGACGGTACCGGGGTGGACGTATATACGCATGGCGAAATGCTTCCGGCGAACTACTACCCGGCGTTCAAGAAGTATCCGCACCTGGCAGGCAACTACGGCGGATCGTGGTGGCACCAGGGGAAGGAGTTCGACGCCTTCAACGGTCCCATCGTCATGACGACCAACTGTATCACTCCCGTTAAGGACAGCTATCGAGATAGAATCTATACTACCAACACTGTCGGATATCCCGGAGTCACGCACATCCCCGACCATCCGAAAGGTTCGGAGGGAAATACGAAAGACTTCTCGGCGGTAATCGCGCAGGCGCAAAGTTGCGACCCGCCGCGGGAATTGGAGCGAGGGGAGATTGTCGGAGGGTTTGCACATTCACAACTTACTGCGCTTGCCGATACGATCGTCGACGCAGTAAAGACCGGCAAGATCAGACGGTTTGTCGTGATGGCAGGCTGCGACGGCAGACAAGGCAGCAGGGAGTATTTCACCGAGGTGGCCGAAGGGCTTCCCGAGGATACCGTCATTCTCACCGCCGGTTGCGCCAAATACCGCTACAACAAACTCGACCTCGGCGACATCGACGGCATTCCGAGGGTCCTCGACGCGGGTCAATGCAACGACTCCTACTCCCTCGCGGTGATCGCCTTGAAGTTGAAAGAGATCTTCGAGCTGGAGGATGTCAACGACCTCCCGATCTCATTCGACATCGCCTGGTATGAACAGAAGGCGGTCATCGTATTGCTGGCGCTGCTCCATCTCGGATTCAAAGGAATACGGCTGGGCCCCACGCTGCCGGCGTTTCTCTCGGAAAACGTAGCCAATGTTCTCGTCGAGAAATTCGATCTGAGACCTATCGGTGATGCAAAGGAGGATGTCGTCGCGATGCTTAGTGAGATCTGATGCTTCCTGTTC
>CAZAKE010000155.1:0-11995 GCA_964485495.1 uncultured Spirochaetales bacterium | reverse complement strand
TTTCCACACTTGCGGTATCGTGGTGAAAGAGAGCCTTGTCTGAAATCATCGAGCTTACAGATGGTTTGCAGGATCTGCTTCTTCCTGGTCTGAAGTCCCTCGATTTCCGTGTTCTGGTGCATACGTCCTCCTAATACCTACTATACGCATATTTTACGTACAGTATAGCAGAAAAATCCCGTCAGTAAAAAGAGTTATGAATTCATACGACAAAATTGTCGTGCACCCCTCCGGAATCGGTTCCTTGACGAAGATCTGGCCCGGACAGCGGAAGCCATGAACAAGAAATCACTTCCGGTTCAACGCCTGGTAGACCCCTTGAGCGAGCGGGAGCTTGAAGTACTGCGGTTGATCTGCGCGAGCAAGTCCAACCAGGAAATTGCGGATGAACTCTTTCTTGTCCTGGACACAGTCAAACGCCATACCAACAATCTGTACGGCAAGCTGTGTGCAGGGTTGGTTATCTGCTCAACTTTCAGAACTCCAGGTTTGAGTTCAAACGGCTGGTTGTGTAGAGTGAATGTGTTTGACCACGGCAGAAACGGGCCTGGATTTTCCTGATTACATTTGCCGTGTTTTCGTCTTACTCCGTGGCTTATTCCTCTTAATTCTTTTCCGGAACATTGCTTCAATCCGGTAGTATTGGTTGATCAGGTATTGGCCACGGCAAAAGACGAAGGCACGGCGGGACCTCGCCCGGGTTCTGAGACACATTTCTCCGGTTCTACAGGTTTTCCACTTCAGGTTCTTTTTTTGGAGTATCGCGTACTTAAAAGAACTGGTCATAGAGGCAATACCAGTAAACAGCGAGGCCGGGCTTTCCAGGATCCCTGCGCTGATTGCAGTCAGTCGATGATGATTCGGATTGTCAGGTACTGACGCGCTCCCTCAGGGCTTCCTGGAGAACCTGGGAAAAGTTGACGTGCAGGTCTTCGGCAGCTTCGTTGAGCCAATAGGGAATGGTAAGGGTCTTCTTGACAGCGCGGTTGCGGATCTTGTCGCCGACCATCTCCGGGCGACCCTCCACGGGGGCAACGAAGGTACCCGGCTCGACGGGGAGCCCGGCGGGTTCGGATGGAGTGGGGATGGCGTCGCCGTCCTCAGTCATGCCATAGAGATGGAGAGAGAGAGCCTCGCGAGCCATAAAGAGGGCTTCCTCAAGGCTAACTCCGGCAGATATACAACCGGGAAGATCGGGAAAGTCAACAGAATAACCGCCGGCTGCGACGCGTCGGAAGTATGCGGGATACAGGTAGATTTTCATCTTACTCCTCCAGATTAAGCAAAGCCTGGCGGGCGATGCTCTTGACAGTGCCCAGCGCCAGGTCTTTCTTTGGATGCGGCACGGTGACCTTGCCAGGTTTGATGGGGTGGAAGAGTTGCACGTGCGAGCCCACCTGATGTTTGACTATCCATCCATCGGCGGTAAGGGCTTTCAGAATATCGCGCGATGACCAACTCTTCATTGGACAAATGTAATACGTGTAATTATACGTGTCAACCTGTTTTTATAAAAGTTTTCAATGAAGTATGGTGCATAGATGGTACCGGTCTTGTTGGATACATACTTTGATAAAATGTCTTCCGTACAGACTCCGGTGGCCATTTAAAGTACCTATTGTGATGCTGGTAAAATAAATTCAAAAATTCAGCATAATAGTCTATATCGTCAACTGCAAACAGGATCTGGGCATTGACATCGCGGCGCATTGGCTGTTGAACATGCTTGGGAGTTTTGAACTGCTGTTTGCTGTTTTCCGGTGAAATGATGGAACTTCTCACCCCAAGGCTAACCCTGCGTGAATTTCAAAAGCAGATTTTTCCTGCCATATTTTTATGGCTCCCTCCCCCATCCGCGTCTCCCCGTGCAAATCCGCGGGAAACCTTTCTTCCTCTTAATCGCCCCTACCCCGATCTGCTGGTAAGCAGAATAAATCTCATTTTTCGATTTCTTTCGGTTTGTTAAAAGGCACCAGTATCCGGCATAGTTTTTTTGGAACTCAGAGATAAACTATTTTTTTCAGTCACCTTTCGGTCTCTTCTTGCAGTCAGTCGATGATGATTCGGATTGTCAGGTACTGACGCGCTCCCTCAGGGCTTCCTGGAGAACCTGGGAAAAGTTGACGTGCAGGTCTTCGGCAGCTTCGTTGAGCCAATAGGGAATGGTAAGGGTCTTCTTGACAGCGCGGTTGCGGATCTCGTCGCCTACCATCTCCGGGCGGCCCTCCACGGGGGCAACAAAGGTACCCGGCTCGACAGGGAGCCCGGCTGGCGATGCTGCCTTTGGTACCTGCAAAAAGGATCAAATGACAAAGTACTTTTCCAATGCTGTTCTCCAAGGCAGCACCATGACGCCATCATGCATTTGCGCCTGGCCGACACGGGCAACGCAGACCCGTTCTGCATTGGGGAATTCGGTACCGAGGGTCTTGAGTGGTACTAAATGTCGGTCCTGAATTTGTGTGGCCGACTTTATTTCTACAAGAAGTAACGGAGCGCCTGGACGCTGCACCACTAGATCAATCTCCACCCCGTCCCTGGTGGCAAGGTAGCTGAAGGAGAATTCCCGTTCAAAATAACTGTTGAGCTTGACGCATTCATTTATAAAAAACGACTCGAACAGTTCCCCGTATGCGCTGGTACCTTCTGTAACAGGAATAGTAAGGCTCCGGGCAAGAGCGCGCTGAACACCAGTATCAAACAGATAGAATTTGGGTTTCATGGCTACGCGTCGGCGCAAGGAGGTGTGGAACGGTTCGAGGAAGGTGCCGATCAGAGTATCTTCCAGAATCTGATAATACCCTTTGATCGTTTTGTCGTCCACGCCTACATCGCGGGCGATGGCTGCAAAGTTTATGATCTTCCCGGACATCTGCGCCGCCACTTCCATAAAGCGGCGGAACGGGTCAAGTTTTCTGACTATCTGTTCGGCTTGAATCTCTTCTTTCAGGTACGTCAACGCGTAGGCGCTCAGGAACCTTCGCCTGGTTTGGTCGCCTTCCGAGTTTACCGCTCTGGGTAAGGTGCCAAAGGCCAAAGCACGTTCCAGCGGATATTCAACAGGCAATTCGAGCACCGAGAAGGGAAAAAGTTCCAGCACCTGGGCCCGGCCGGCCAGCAGATTTGCATCCCCGCGTTTCAGCTTTCTGGCGCTTGATCCGGTAAGTATGAATGTCTTGTCCGTCTCCTCGATCAACGAGTGCACTACGTCAAGCAATTTTGGTACTTTCTGCACTTCATCAATGATTACGTGGGTGATTTGAGATTGAAGGCCCAGAACCCTGGCACGGAACGATTGCGGGAAGCGGGCAAATTCGTCTTCAAGTTCCGGTTGCAGCAGATCCAGGTACAACGTAGTACCTGGTTCAAAGAGGGCGTGTAAAAGGGTGCTTTTCCCTGTGCCCCGGGGGCCGAATAAAAAGAAGTGTTCGGTATTGTCAATGTTGATCAAACGATCCATCATTGGAATGACTCGGAGTTAACTCCATAATTGGCGGACATAAACGGAGTATAGTCCATTACTTAAAATAGTCAAGACCAAGCCGGACGACTTCATGGAGAAACATGGTTTGCCTGTGAAAGGATCTTCTTCATTTAGTTCTTCCCCTGGTAAAAGAGCCATTCGCCACATCACCCTCAGAACAACCCGCACTCATCCATCCCAGGGGCAAAATGTACTGCTTCCTTCACCTTGAGCATCTTCTCCACCGTAAGGGTAGCGACAAATCCTCTTAATTTGCTTTTCTGTACTATCTGGATAGTGTCAAGATTCACGGCACACGCTGTCTGTATGCCAACTGGTCTCCCGACGCGGCCCACGACAAGCCGGACACGCCTTCGGCATGGATTCCGCCGCGCGGCCGCAGAGCCGCGCATTCGATTCATTCCAATCGGAACACGCCGCGAAGCGGCGTATGAGGACGGCAGGCTGAGGCTTACCAGCGTGTTTCTGCCCCAAGACCAGCAATCTGGGGGTCACAAGTCAGGACCGGCCAGCCTGCGAGCAAGCCTTGAGCTGCCGGCATCCGGTCAAAGGGATCACGATGCTCCCCTGGCAAAATCCCCGCACGGGCTGCATGGGCAGTGCTTATGGGCAAGTCCCTGAACCCGTCAACACCAAGACGGTGAGTCCATTCATTGAGCAAACGGTTTCCGTCCGGTAATTTCCCGATACGGGTCTTTGTAGCTACTTCCCATGCAGAGGCAGCACTTACATAATAGAAACATACTCTACTAAAATTATCGACAATTGATGCACGTAGTTAGTACGGAAGCTCTATGATCACCAATCTGCCATATTTTATATATCCCTCCCCCATCCGCGTCTCCCCGTGCAAATCCGCGGGAAACCTTTCTTACTCTTAATCCCCCCTAACCGACAGCGGAAGGCGACATCTGGAACTCTACGACAAATTCTACATGGCTGATATCGGACTACGCCATGGCTTGATCGGATACCGCGACGGCGATATCGCCGGACTGTTGGAGAACGTCGTCTACCTCGAGCTGCGTGCGCGCCGCTACACCGTCAGCGTCGGCAAGTTTCACGACTACGAAATAGACTTCATCGCTGAGAATCAACAGGGGCGGTTTTACATTCAGGTCTGCTATCTCTTGGCGACCCGGGAGACTATCGACCGGGAGTACGGCGCGCTGGAACGAATCCGGGACAACTATCCCAAAATGGTTCTGTCCCTCGACGCGACACCACCTGCCGACCGCGGCGGCATCCGCCGGCAGAATCTCATCGATTTTCTGTTGTCGCGTAAGACCACGCCGTGTTCGGAATAAATCTCATAAAAAGGGACTGTTCCTATTTGTTATCCTTGCTCTTCGATGGATTCTATAAAGTAATGTGCCGGCGGTTACTCGACGACCAGCCAACTGCAAAAAGAACCACAAAAAAACCATCTGAATTCATATCCGGAGGTAATGTCTTCAGTATAATATGTGGGATGGTCGCCGTTTTCCACATCCTCGTCTAGGTAGCTCAATCCAACGGGGAAATATACACTCACGGTATAGTACACTGCGGTTCCTCCAGGATCCGATACCTCAATATCGATCCATCCACCGTTGCCATACTGTGCGTTCCCGAACTCGGCATTGTCTATATCCGCATTTAAATCATCAAGCTGCACATGAACGTCAGAGGGATAATCATCGTAGTCAATAGGATCGCAAGTATAGAAATCGACATCGAAAGCAGGGGCACCAATATTATCTGCGCCAATATCAACTGCAGAGAATGATCTTCCGGCAGGAAACTTCATTCGAATCAGGAATTCCTGATCGGTTTTGTTATCGATGTAAAAGGTATGATACCAATCCTCACCCTCGTCGTACGCTGGAGCACACGATACGGTTACAAATGACACTATAAAGATACATAGAAAAGACATACAACAAATATCCGAACACTTTAGTTTTCGAAGCATTATGATACTCCCAATATGTGCTCGATCCTCCGTACGATGCCGAAGGATCGAGGATTGTACTTAATATAAATCCCGAAGTGCTGCGCCGTCACCGGCAGATATAGAGGTATGCCGCTCTGTTGTTGTGCATGGTGTTGATGTACAAGGCGTCCCAGGTAGATTATACAAGTACTCTCCCAATGCAGTGAGATCTATCCCACCATAGATCATGATAGACCATAGATCGAACCCGGTCCTTTCATAATAGGAATCCTCTATCCCGCTCCAGTTGATATAGTCATATCTGTCATCTCTGTAGTGTTCGTGTTGAGACCTAGGTTGTGTCCAATCTCATGCAGGCCTACATGATCATCCCAAATTTCATCGAGGGTAGGATCCGCATAATCAGCATACACACACCCAGCACGCATTTGTGGTCCGACACTCGCATATCCACCCCAATCGAATGACGGGTCAGCGGATTCTCCAACCATCACGAATTCGGATACCGGCCAGATGGTTTCAAAGAACTCATTTGCAGGCAGTCGCTCATAACTGAATTCCCCATTTGCAGCGTCTTCCCACTCTTCCACCATATCAATGAACCTTCCGACCTCAGTGCCGTCGAGTGGATTACATACCCATGGAATCAATGTGGGATTCCATATAAAGTTTTGATCAGCAATACAAAACCGATACACATTCGAGTCCCAGGATGCAACCCGTGATATTGTGAGGCCTCGTGAACCTTCCTGTTCAGGAACATCTAAATTGTACGACTGGTAGATCAGGCTCTCGAGAACAGGATCATACACTGTTTTCGAGAGCACCATGTCACCTAAGATAACATGTTCATCGGATTCTACTACATAGCCTGACATCCATCCCGGATTGAGAATCCTCCGCGGCGGTTTCGGCTTGACCGCAAGCCGATCGGCGACAAACGATTCCATCTCTACAATTAATGCATCCTGTTTTTGGGCTGACAGAGCTTCGAACTCAATGACCGGCGTCGATAGATTGGTCTCGGATTCGTCATATTCAAAGTTGGGTAGCGGATATTTCGACAGAATTTCATACATGCTCCGCATTGTCTCCACATGCCACATCTCCGTCGCTTCGATGCAGTCTGTAAATTCGATAGATCTGCTCGTGGCAACCATTTGCAGATCAGGTTGTGGTTCCGCGTCGGAATTAGTTACACCACCGATGCCGTCGCACCCGTTGATAGAAAAAATCAAGAGTAGTATTGCTGTAAGTAGACTAGATGATAAAAAAGCGGCATTTCGTTTCATTCTTTCTTTCTTTCTTTTTCATAACGGTTTTCTTCCTTCTAAATAAATTTCGTAATACATGCTCTCCTTCCCTCTACCCTTCTCTACGTTGTCACTTTCTGGTTTATAGTCGTCGATTCTATTGAATCCTCCTTACTGCCGAGTTTATCACACGATCGATGCCTTCACACAAAAAAATTGATTCATCCTTCCTACTCGAGCTTGAGCAAGGCCACGCCGTTGGCGCTGAGGCGTACGGCGATACTCTCGCCGTGGGTTCCAAGCGACGTCTGACGCCAGAGATCGGTCACCTCATACTCGCTGCGGTCTCCCAAGTCGGCCCATGACACCTCGACCGTCGCTTCGTCTTCGTCGTCACGATTGAACACCGCCAGGGCCAAGGCGTCGTCCGCCAGTTTTTTACACATCACCACGCGGTTATCCGCGTCCCGGATCACCTCCGCGGTGTGAGCAAGTTCATCCTGATTCACCGCCATCACCTCCGGGTTGCGAAGGAGGTTGATCGTGAAGTCGGAGACGTTCATCACGTCGGTCGAGAAGAAGAAGGGGGCACACACCATGGCCCAGAGCGTGACGTACTGATACTCCTGGTTCGTGTCGAGTTCGGTGGGTGAGGACTCCACGAAGTGGTTGTCCCGGGTCTGCACCTGTCTGCCCACATAGATGAAGTCGGGATCGTTCCATTGCCCGAGCCCGTTATACCGGCGCAACTCACGGGCGATTCGCATGGCCTGATCGAAGTAATCGGACACGTAGTGGTTCAGGTCGCCACCTATTCTCCATGTGTGCACGCCGATACCCGGCGCCCAGGTCCAGGGATCGTCGCCACCGTATTGGCACAGATTGTAGACGAAGTCCCGCTCGGTCTGCTCGAGGTATTCCGCCATGGGCCGCCAGAAGGTTTTCGGATGAACCGGCGGATCCTGCGCATCCCGGGTCGGCCCCACGGTCTTCTCGAAATCGATGCCCACGTGCTTCCGCATATACTCAGCCTTGAGCTCCGGATCAGAGAAGATGCTCTCATGAGTCTCCGGGCTCATGCGCATCCAGCAGTCGTCGATCCCGATGAACCGAAAGCCCACGTCGGCGAGTCCCTTCTCCAAGAAGAAATCCGCCGCGGCGCGGATGATCTCGGCGGAGATGATCGAGGCGTGACCTCCCCAGTGGTTCCACCCCGTAGGCGGTGTCAGCGCAAGTGTGTCGCCGACCACCAGTGAGAAGGGTCGGCTATCCTCGCCGGACTCATTCCGGGCGTACACCGTCATGGGAAACCGCCCCCTTTCTTCGGCGTTACGCCTCGGATGATGCCGTTCTCGGTATCCAGCTTCATCGTCTCGGGCAAACCTTCGACCCGAAATACCATCGGGCGTCTGCCCTGTGTGGGAATGCGGTAGATGAAGACCTTGTTCGGTCGTGCGCCATAGACACGTGGGCCGTTGATTCTCGGTCTATCCGCCGGAGGCGGGGTCAGAATCTGCTTCTCGCTGATGCGTGCGTCAGAGGTTGAAATCATCGATTGTTCCTCCGAAATATTGGCATATGGCTATTATGCGTAATTGTACTGAATATGGATACTTTATTGAGAATCTAATTTTTCCAATATTTGTTCGTATATTCTGGGCGCAAATTTATAAAATAATCCTGCCTGTAAAGCACTGGGCTTGCCATCTGGCAAAAATCCAATATCTATCGGATATCTTGAATCAATGTAGAGATCATTCAATTGATCTATCATTTCATCATCAACTATGATATCCAATATTGTACTCACTCTTTTACTCAATGTTATAAGATTGTGTGTTTTTGGAATAGTTAGTCCATATTCTTCTAAGACTGCCTTAAAACTTTTTTCAATCGCCTGCTGAGAATGAAATGCCACCATATGAGAAATATCTTCCCGATTTACAATTCCTTCTATTACAATCAAATCAGAATATGCTGCTTGCAGCCAACTATCAGCCTGCTTTTTCATATATTATTTTTCCACGCTCTTCAATATCTTTGAAGAATGAGTTTTTATTATTCATTATTATCTTAAATTCTTTTTTTGTGAATACCAATAGATCAATTGGTATTTCCTCACTAATATCCCTGATTGCTTTTCGAACTATCATTTTATTTTCCATTTTTTCTTCGTAATTTTGCGAGATTTTGTCAGAATCCAGCACTACGATGAGATCAATATCACTTTCTTCATCATAGTCGCCAGTTGCAACAGATCCAAACAAGATTATTTTATACGGCTCAATTGCTTTTAACCTTTCACGTACGTCATCAAGATAATCCTGCAATGACTTCATGATTTCATTATAGCATATTTATGATGAGTTAACACAATGTAATTATGCGACAGCTATATTTGTTTTATTAGACATTTTAGACCCTCAAGCGGTGTCACTTCTTTCGGGCGGAAAAGAATATGGATACCGCCTCGCACAACCTATCTTCGTCTCATCCGAACCCAGTATACCAAGAACATGATTCCAGGTACCGTAATGGCGATGGAGATGAAATACGGAGTCACAAAGCGAGGAAAATCTCGCATGATTGGGTTGTGAACGAGTAGCACCGTAAAAGCCGATGCCTGGAATACAATCGTGACGACTCCTCCCAATCCCTCCCGCCACCATGCGATGCCTAGTCCCATGACGCTCAGGAACATGAATATCGGCGGGAGCACTTCTACTGGTGGATAATCATCCACTGTGTAGGGGTCTGCGACACCGGTTGTCACCCAGTTCCAGGCATAGCCGACAAGCATAATCATAGCGTAGAGAATTATCGGAGAATACCAGATACGTGCGATGCGGCGCATCCATATTGTGGTGCGATGATCAGCACTCTCCATTCTTACGCTCGGTGATATCCTGGTGAGTGCCATACATTAGCAACGGTTTCCCCGGTCTGTACATTCCATTCCCACGTGCCGACATTTGTTCCCTCGAGAATGCATGCGATACGATGCTTCTCTTTTCTCAACTCGTCTTCAATGTTTTTTCGGTAGGTCATATCGACGATTACGGCGATATACCCAAAAGGATCCGCGCCGGAGTCACCGTATGGGGATAATATCAGCTGTATGAAAGTCCTATCCTGATCCATTTTCGAGGTTGCATACATTTCATGCCGCCTGATCGCAGAAAAATCGATGTACCGTTCCTCGTATGCAACCTTCCCACGTAAAAGTAATTTCTTCGATTCTTCACTTATTTCAGGATCTTTGAAGAGGCAATACCCCGCGAGAGGATCATCAGGCCATACACCAACCATTTTCCGTGCAATTTGGTTCACGTATATGACCTTTCCGTCCAGATCAAAGACATTTATACCCACAGGATTCAGCTCGAATAAGTTCCTGAAGAGAAACTCACTCTCCCGAAGGGCCCGGTCTTTCTCTTTTTCCTATTCGAGGAAGAAATCGCTCAGGACGGGAGTAACTCGAGACATCAAGATACTGCTCCTGGGATATGTCTTGAAATTTTTCCGCGAGAGTCTCCCTATTTCCGCATAAACTGCACGGTTCGGTCTGTGAGAGGAGTTGTAAGGATTGTATGAATGAAGCTACACTGTATTCGACTGTGCTCTAACCACAGTTTCGGGCACCCGTTAACCTGCGCAAACAGGGGGTGCCCTCTTTTTTCTTTCAGGTCAGACGAGGGAGAAAAACTTTCTGTCAGCCCACGGAAACTAGTATCGGCAAGTTTGGCTTAGATTTGGCAATTTCTTCTGGCGGGGAACAGGTGACGTCCGGATTCCGATTTCGGCATTTCGCATTCACACCGCGATCCGCATTAGGCGGCATCATTCTGAACGACACCCAACACAGCAGGCTGAATATCCTGTTCATTCTTTCGAACGATCTGCGCTTCGATGCCGTCGGCACTCCAGGGAACGCACATATCCATGCTCTCAACCTCGATAGGATCGCCGACGTTGATTTCCAGTGCAGTAGGGAGTAAAATACGACGATGGATCCAAAACGGATTGCTGAAAACCTAAAGCAACGCGATGCAGAAGATGCACTACGTATAAAAAACCGGGTCATTCAGGCTAGGCAGGAGATCGAAGCTCTCATTGAAAGATTCCTCGCCATCGATCCGGCGGTCCGTCGAATTGTGCTGTTTGGCTCCCTGGTCCATGAAGAAGTTCGTAATCCCCATTTCGACATCGATCTCGCCATAGATGCCGATCAGTACTATCTTCTGGTGGCTGCCGCGCAGGACAGCGTGTTTCGGGTCGACCTTGTCGATTTGAGAAACATCCGCCCCGCAATAGGGGAACGCATCAAAACCGAAGGGAAGGTACTCTATGAAGCGGAGTGACGGGCTGAGCAGCTTGATTGCGGAATTGGAATCGGATAGGTCCGATCTCGATGAATTATTCGGCAAATGGGAATTGATCAGTACCAAGATTGCGAAGATCGATCCCGATGAATTCGATTGGGCCGCCTTAGGATACACCATCCACAATCTCTACAACGTAATGGAAAATTACTTCCTGCGCATTGCGAAATTCTTCGAGAACACCATCGATCAGATGACGTGGCACAAATCACTTGTGGATCGTATGAGTCTTGATATAAAAGAAATCCGCCCGGCCTTGTTGAAAAAGCAAGATCTGATCCTTTTTCATGAACTCCGCGGCTTTCGACATGTATTCCGCAACATCTATCAGAATCGTCTCGATGAAGATCGCTTACAATTGATCAGCAAGAAAGTACCGACGGCGGTTGCTGTATTTTCCGAACGCCATGATGAGTTTATAGAGAAACTCCGGCAGATTGCGGAACACCTCAAAGAGTGAGATTACTTTTTCAAGAGAGGTCCGAAACAGCATTCACCGTTACCTCCGGCACCGCAGCGCACCCATCCTTCGATTGCGTAATCACTCACAACGCGCAATTCTTGCTCGGAAGACGTACCGCCGATCCGAAGGGTCAACTTAGGCCAGGATAGGTTCTTGCATAGATATTGAATTCGCTGCGTGTTCCGATATCTGGTTGAATATCTCTCACACAAAGTGGGTCAAGGCTCTGGTTATGTGTCATGTGTTTCCTCTTGTTTCCTCTCGGCCAACATACTGCATCCCGAGATCCTCTAAAGCTCTTCCGGCCAGGAGATTGGACACCCCGCGTTTCAACTTCCTGCCGCTGGAGCCGGTAAGGACGAATTTTCTGCCGGTAGTTTCGATCAATCTATGTACTACATTTAGAAATATGGAACTTAGTCCACAGCAATTCCAAATGTAGCAGTAGCTACATTTGGAATGTGCATGATCACTCCG
>CAZAKE010000154.1:0-12016 GCA_964485495.1 uncultured Spirochaetales bacterium | reverse complement strand
GACGACGTCGTGAAGGTTGGGTGATGGACGACAAGCCGAACATCCTCCTCATCTACACCGATCAGCAGCGGTACGACACCATCCGCTCTTTAGGTGCGTCATGGATGCATACCCCCAACCTGGATGCGTTATGTGAAACCGGCGTCGTCTACACCCAGGCCACATGCCCCAGCCCGGTGTGTATGCCCGACCGATGGAGTCTGCACACGGGGCAGTGGACCAGCCGTCATCGCTGCTTTTCGAACCACCATCCCGGCCCGAAACCGGAGTTCTCCCTTCCCGGACTCCTTTCCTCAGTTGGATATCGCACCGGTCTGGTAGGGAAGAATCACTCCTATCTGTCCGAGGCGGATTTCGATACCTGGGATCCGGCACCTCAGAAGGCCTTCTACGAAGCCCTCGCGGCGCGGAACCGCACTCTCTCGTCCGACGCCTTCGACGGACGAACCAGCTTCGGACCGGCGTCCCGGGGGATCGAGTCTGATCCGGAGTACTACAAGACCAATGGGGCCTTGGAATTCATGAATATGGAGGACGAACGGCCGTTCTTCCTCTGGCTCTCCTACCTCAATCCGCATACGCCCTATGTGGCGACCGAGCCGTTCTTCAGTCTGTACGATGACCGGGAGTTACCCGCGCCGCAGGTGGAGGCGGAGGGTCTGGAGGCGGCGGGGAAACCCTTCCGTCATTCTTATCACAGAGACAACACGGACGCTTTCTTGCCGTATGACGCTCAGAAGACCATGCACATGCGCCGAAATTACTACGCCATGGTCTCCCTCATCGATCATGAGATCGGTCGCATCGTGGCCTTCTTAGAAGACCACGGTCTGCGAGAGAATACGCTGATCCTGTTCACCAGCGACCACGGAGACTACATGGGCGATCACGGCCTCCTCACCAAGAGCCCGGCGCTGTACGATTGTCTGGTCAGGGTGCCGTTTATCCTCAATTGGCCCGGCACGCTTCCTCGAGGCACCTCATGCGACGACTTCGTCTCGCACATCGACATCCTGCCTGCCTTGGCGGCCGTCGCCGGCGCCTGCGACGTGGTCCCGGAAGGTGTGCAGGGGCGGGACTTCCTCTCGTGTCTCGACTCGGGCGAGGCGATACGGCCGGCGGCCTACGCGGAGTACGGCATCCCCGGGGTGCCCTACGACCCCTGGAGGCTCTCCCAGAGCATGTTCGAAGGTCGACCCTTCTGCAATCCCGGTGATCCGCTGCTACCCTGGGAGGGAAACCCGGTGGCCTTGTCGGGGCGGATCCGGATGATCCGCACCCATGAGTGGAAGCTCATCGACGAACCGAAGGGAACCGGCGAACTCTATGATCTCATCGCCGATCCCCATGAGCTGCGCAACGAGTATCGCAACCCCGCACACCACGATGTGATCTCACGGCTCACCCGAATGGGCGATACGATGGTGCCGGAGTTTGCGTCTCAGGTGGTATAGCGGCTATCTCTCCCGCGGAAAGGGCCAGGCGATCAGGCCGCCCTCCATCACCTTCACATTCGTGTACCCCATCCCGATGAGGAAGCAGGCGGCCTCATATCCACGGAGGGAGATCTTGCAGTAGGTGATGATTTCGGCGTCCTTGTCCTTGGGCAGGAAGTCGGTGGTCTCGCGGCACTTGCCCAGGGGTACGTTGATCTCGCCGACACCCAGGCGCATCTCTTCGAACTCCTGTGGGCTTCTCACGTCCAGCAGGAACGGCTTTTCTCCGGCATCCAACTTCTGCTTTACCTCGACGCTGGAGATGCCCACCATCTTGCGGCGCCACTTGTTCTCGAGGACGTGTACAGCCTGGATGAAGTTGTCGATTGCCGGGGAGGCGTGGATGGCGGTGCCGACGACACCTTCACCCCCTTGGAGACGATGTGGTTCTCTACCAGCTTGGCCATCTCCCAGTCCAGGAAGGGCAGCAGTTGATCGAGCATCTCAACGATGGTGATCTCCATGCCCGCCAACTGCAGGGCCTCACAGGTCTCGATTCCTATGAGACCTCCTCCGATGATGACGGCCTTTTTTACGGATTTCGCACGGACGACCTCCTTGAGATAGTCGGCATCTTCCATGCTCTGTAGTGTGGTAATCCCCTTCATCCCTTTCCCAGGCAGATTCGGTACGATGGGCGAGGCCCCCGTGGTGAGAACGAGCTTGTCGTATGCATGGACGCTGGTCTCACCGGTAACATTGTTGGGTCGGATCGAGTCTCCTGATCTTCGATGCCGCCTTCGGCCCCGCGGCGGAACCGCCGACGATACTGTAGCGTGTCGTCTCTCCCATCGTTTCCTCGTAAATGGTTATGATTCGAAATATAATGAACTATAGTTCATAACTGTATATCGATTGGTCGATATTGTCAAACTTTTATGCATTGGACAAACCGGTCCGATTCGTAGTATGAAAACACAACTATACGGAGGTGTTGCATGAGGAAGGTTGTCTTTGCAGGTTGTGGCGGAATCACCAGGGCCTGGATGAGTGCGGTGAAGGATTTCGAGGATGTGCAGATCGTCGGGCTGTGCGATCTGGATCTCTCACGCACCGAGGAGTTCGCCGAAAAGTGGAATGTCGCCGATGCGGTGAGAGGTGCCGATCTCGAGAAGGTGATCGGTGAGAGCGGAGCGGATACCGTCTTCGACTGCACCGTGCCGGCGGCCCATAAAACCGTGACCGTCACCGCCCTAAAGGCCGGGTGTGACGTCCTGGGCGAGAAACCGATGGCGGAATCGATGGCCGACGCGCGGGAGATGCGCGATACCGCACGAAAGACCGGGAAGACCTATGCGGTGATCCAGAACCGGCGGTACAACCCGCAGATCATCCGCTACAGGGACTCACTCCTCTCCGGCTCCGCGGGGGATCTGACGACTCTGAACGCGGATTTCTACATCGGTGCGCACTTCGGCGGATTCAGGGCGGAGATGGATCATGTCCTGCTGCTGGATATGGCGATACACTCCTTCGACGAGGCCAGATTTATCTCGGGACTCGACCCGGTCTCCGTGTATGCCCATGAGTGGAACCCCAAGGGATCCTGGTACGATCACGGCGCCAATGCCGTGGCGATCTTCGAGATGGCAGGCGGTGTGGTGTTTACCTACCGGGGAAGCTGGTGTTCCGAAGGTCTCAACACCTCCTGGGAGTGCGACTGGCGGGGCGTCTGCGTCAACGGCACCATCGCCTGGGACGGCGCCGATACCGTCACCGGAGAGATCGAAGCCGGCGGCGAGAACCTCATCCACGATTTCAAACCATTGACGATACCGCCGGTACCGGATATCCCCCATCAACGCCATGGCGGGGTCATCCGTGAGTTTCTCGACTGCCTCGACGCCGGCACGAAACCGCAGACCGACTGCACCGACAACATCAAGAGTATCGCCATGGTGCTGGGCGCCGTCGAGAGTGCGGAGACCGGCCGCAAGGTCAGCATCGAGATATAGAAAACCGGCGTAGAAAGCCGGGTCGAAAGCCGTCTCAGAAGATAGCCCCGGTTTCGGGCGTCTCTCCGGCGTGTTCGGCGGCGTACTCTTTGATCCTGCGGATCTTAGGTTCCGACCTTCCGCCGGGGACATACTCGTTCTCGAGCCACGTGCGCACGATCAGCCGTGCCACCTTCACGCCGGTGACCTGTGATCCCAGGGCGAGGATGTTGGCGTTATTGCTCAAGGCCGCCCGTTCGGCCTGATACGTGTCCGTGGCCAAGGCGCAGTAGGCGCCGGGGACCTTGTTGGCCGCGATACTCGCGCCTATGCCGGTGCCGCACAGCACGATTCCCCTGTCATATTCTCCTCGGACTACCGCCTCGCACACCTCGAACACCACGTCGGCATATATCGGATCATCGGAACCAAAGTCCCGAACTTCGTGTCCCAGGGATTTCACCTCATCGATGATCTCCCGCTTGAGTTCGGCCGCGTTCGGATCGCACCCTATGGCTATCTTCATTCGTCACTCCTCGGTCGTGATTATATCGATGGTTTGTGGATTCGTCGAGGTCGAGCCGTTTCCCTTCTCGTGTATACACACTTGTCTCACGCCATCGGTTCCCGTATGCTTGCGAGATGGATCCAACAGCAATGCGTGAAATAGTAAAGAAGGCCGATGATACGGCCGAACTCCTCATCGATGCAGGAGCCGTCACCCGGGTTCCCGAGGTGTTCACCCGCCACTTTCCTGGTCGGCGACCGTTGGTAGTTTGCGACGAAAACACCTTTGAGGTGGCCGGAGGCCGCGTACACGAGCTTTTACGGCAGGCGGGGCTCGATCCACGTCCCCCTCTGATTTTCCCGGGTCGTCCGGTACTG
Source organism: uncultured Spirochaetales bacterium (assembly GCA_964485495.1). GTDB lineage: Bacteria > Spirochaetota > Spirochaetia > CAZAKE01 > CAZAKE01 > CAZAKE01. The sequence continues at coordinate 7,701 of CAZAKE010000154.1, read as the reverse complement.
CATCCCGAGTCGGCCCATGTGAATGAGGTAAGCGTCAGGCTCCGTGAGTCCGACGGAGAGTCGAAAGCCGTCGGCGTGGCGGTGGGCTCGGGAACCCTCAACGACATCGTCAAGCTCGCGTCTCATCGGGCCGACAGGCGGTATATGGTGGTGGGGACCGCCGCATCCATGGACGGGTACGCATCCTTCGGCGCCTCGATCCTGGCGGAGGGATACAAGACGACTATCCCGTGTCCGGCGCCGTCGGCGGTCGTCGCGGATGTGGATGTGATAGCGGCCGCTCCCGCCGACATGACTGCCTCGGGATATGCGGACCTGGTCGGGAAGATCACCGCCGGCGCGGATTGGCTGATCGCCGACGAACTCGGGGTGCAGTCGGTGGATCCGGAGATCTGGGCGATGGTGCAGCCGCCCCTCCGTGGGTGGATCGGCGACCCCGAAGGCCTGAGGCGGGGTGAGCTTCGAGTCATTTCGGGACTCTTCGAGGGACTCACCGTCTCGGCCCTGGCGATGCAGGCCTATAGGGACACCCGCCCGGCCTCGGGGACGGAGCACCTCTTCAGCCACGTGTGGGAGATGCAGAACCTCGAGTTTCAGGGTCGATCGGTGTCACACGGATTCAAGGTGGGGCTGGGAACCCTCGCGGCCACCGCCCTGATGGAAGTGCTCTTCGGGCGCGATATATCCGAGGAGACGGTCCGAAGGACGGTCGCGAGTCGGCCTTCACCGGATGAGCGGAAACGGTCGGTTGAGAAGCGATTCGGGAACGCCCCCTTTGCCGGCGCCGTCGTCGATGCGAGTCTGTCGAAACTGGCGGACGAAGATGAGCTGCAGGAGCGGACGAATCTGGCCCTGCGACGATGGACGCATATGCGGGAGAGGGTCGGGGATCAGCTGCTGCCCTTCGACGAGGTTCGGAGCCTCCTCAGGAGTGCCGGTTGTCCGGTCACACCCGAGGAGATCGGGATGACCCGGCAAAGGCTGGCAGAGACATTCGCCCTGGCCCAGATGATCCGGACCCGATATACCGTCCTCGATCTGGCGTTCGAGCTCGGAATGCTCGAGAATTGTGTCGAGGAGATATTTGCATCCGGCAGGTATTTTACGTCGCGGATTCCCGCATGAGTTTCCCGAGCCCTTCATAGGTTCTCCGGTGATGTTCGACGAAGGGGAGATACCGTCGGTGGTTCTCCCCGTCCGGTTCGAAGGTGCGGGAGGTGTGTACCATCCTCTCCGCCGCCTCGAAAACGTCTCGATACCATCCACATCCCGCTGCGGCCAGGATCGCGCCTCCCAAGAGCGGAGCCTCCGGCACCTTGGTCAGCCTGATGGGGAGTCCGGTGACGTCGGAGATGATCTGCATGTAGAGTTCGCTCTTTGTCGCGCCGCCGCAGGCAACGAACTCCCGGATTTCGATTCCGTGTCCCTCGAAGGTGCGTCTGATCTGTTCGGCGCCGTAAGCCACTCCCTCCATGATGGCCCTGAAAATCTCGGCCCTGGAGGTTGCCAGCGAGAGCCCCCACAAGGCTCCCCGCACGGAGGAATCTGAATAGGGGGAGCGGTTTCCCTGAAAATCGGTGATCATCACCAGGCCGCCGGATCCCGGCGGGATACTTTGGGCCTCCGCATCCATGAGGGCATACGCCTCGTCATCGGGAAGATCCTTGAGAAAATTGCGCTTGTACCAGGCCAGCACCGAGCCGGAGGATGTCTGCCCCGCCTCGAGGAGCCACAACCCCGGGATCACCGCGTCGGGGAATCCTCCGTACAACCCTTCCCCGTGTACTTCGTGGTCGGATTGGGTGACGAACACGGTGCTGGACCCGGAGACCATGGCCATAGGGCCGGAGGCGGTGATACCCAGGCCCAGCAGCGATACGAAGGCGTCGCCGCCCCCCTCGAACACGGGGGTTCCCTCCTGCAGCCCGATATGTTCGGCCGCCTCCTCGGTGAGTCCTCCGACCGGCTCTCCTCCCGCGACGACCCTTTTCGGCATCCTCTCGACGAGGTCCGGAATGCCGATCTGTCGGTAGAGGTCCGCGGGAAACTTCCACTCTCGATCGTTGTAGAACCAGCGTTGCGTGACGGTGTTGATGTTCAAGGCCTTGGTGCCGGTCAGTTTGAATACCAGCCAATCGGTGTATTCGAGGAGATCCGCCGTCCGTTCGTACACCTCCGGTTCATGCTCCTTCATCCAGAGGGCTTTGCAGACCATCCATTCGGCGTTGCAGCCGGAGGGGCTGTAGCGGAGGGATTCGTGACCGGTCTCGAAGATCCTGCGGGCCTGCTCCGCGGCGCGGACATCCATCCACAGGAACGCAGGCCGGAGAACCCGACCGGCGGTGTCCAATGGTACGAGGGTGCAGGTGGTGGCGTCGAGACACACCCCCTGCACCGATGAAGGCGGGATGCCCACCTCCTGCAGACATCGCCGTGAGGCCGTACCCAGACAGTGCCACCACTCGTCCGGATCCTGTTCGGCCCAGCCGCTCTTCGGGAAATCCGTTCCATACGGGGAGGCGGCGGAGTGAACGAGGCGGCCGGCGTCGTCGAAAACTCCAGTCCGGACGCTCTCGGTGCCGCCGTCGATGCTCAACACGTATCTGCCGGAATCTCTCATTTCATCGCTCCCCTCAGAACAGAAATATGGATGAAGCCTACCATCACTCGGCTGTTTTTCCTATATGATGTCCGCATTATGATGCCGCGGCTTGACGCCGGAGTGCCCAATACCTATCCTCATCCCCGGCGGTCCGGATAGAATAGTTGGGTGTATTCCCGGGGAAAGGAGTAGCGTTGTGTCAAGCCTGCGATGTGTCATCGGTGTCGATTCGAGCACGACCTCGACGAAGGTGATCGCCTTTGATCTGGGCGGCCGAGTCGTGCGATCTGCGCGGCCGTCGGTGTCGGTGCGTATTCCACCTTCGCCGCGGCGGCAGAGGCCATGACGGGGATCCGAACCCGTTACGAGCCGGACCTGCGGAACACGGTGATCTACGATCGATTCTACTCGGAGGTCTATGCCGAGTTGTACGAACGGGTCAGGGACTTGATTGGTCGGATTGCGGAGATCAACAGAAGGAGATGAATCACGATGGCTGAGATACTGATACTCGGAGCGGGAGCCATGGGGAGTGCCTTCGCCTTTCCGGCTGCCGATGCCGGAACGCGGGTGCGGCTCGTGGGGACTCATCTGGACGACGAATGGATTAGAGCCGTCAGGGAAACCGGGCGCCACCCCAAGCTCGGGACGCCCTTTCCCGACGGGGTCGTGCCGTATCTCAACGACGAGTTGGAAGCGGCCTTAGGTGAGGATATCTCGATGATCGTGCTGGGGGTGAGTTCTCCCGGCGTCACCTGGGCGGTGGAACGGCTCCTGGAACATAGGCGGCGACTGCCGCGCAAGCTTACAATCATGATGCTCACCAAGGGACTCACCGCAGGGGGGGATGGTATCGGGGTTTTGCCCGATGCCGTGGCGGAGAGTTTCAGCCGTGCGGGATTCTCCGATGTGTCCGTCGGCGGGGTCGGGGGGCCGTGCATCGCGTCCGAGTTGGCCAACCGTCGTGACTCCGGCGTGGTGTTTGCGGCGAGGGGGCCGGAGCTGTTGAAGACCGCGATGGCGGCCACCGCCTGCTCCTATTATCATGTCACGGGAAGCTCCGATGTGATCGGAGTCGAGGCGTGTGCCGCCTTTAAGAATTTTTATGCCATCGGGGTGGGATTCGCCGGTGCCGCCCCGGACCAACCTGGCGCGTACAATCCGGCGGCGGCGCTCTTCACCCAGGCAGTGCGCGAGATGGCGTATCTCATCGGAGAGATCGGCGGCGGGATCGAGAGTGTCAACGGCCTGCCCGGCACAGGCGACTTGTACGTGACCTGTCAGGCCGGACGGAACAGCCGCATGGGACGCCTGCTGGGGTCCGGTATCACCTATCGTGAAGCCCGTCGAGTTCACATGCCGGACGATACTGTGGAAGGGGCTGATCTGGCACTCTCCATCGGACCGGTCTTGGAGGGGATGATGGAGGAGGGCCGGTTGGACCGGTCACGGCTGCCCCTCGCAACAGAATTGATCGGAACGATCTGCAGAGATGAGCCGCTGACCATACCCTGGGCGAGTTTCGGATAACGTTCTATGTGCCGGCTTGCGGCGTTCCGAAACCGGTCACCGCGCCCATACCCTCTTCCAGCCTTTCGATGATATACGGACGTAACTCGCGGACCGTGATGATGTCGTCGATGGACCCGACCTCGCGGGCCCGTTCGACCGAGTGGACCTTGTCGAATCGCTGTCCCATGGCGACCTGCTTCTCCCGATACACCTGCTGGTAGAGATCGTTGAACTCGGCCTGGGTGGATTTCCCTTCGGCGAGGCGTTTCTGCATCGCGACAATCCGTTCGTCCGCATAGGCGTCCTTGGCCACGGCTTTCGGGAAGACCACCGCGGCGGCGGGAGCGCCGCCGAGGACCGACGCGAACGAACCCTCCAGCGCCGCAACGTGCAGGTTCGGATTGAGTCTCTTTGAAAAGACAACGTATGCACCGCCGTGGTACCGGGCGATGACGATGAACAACAGCGGCCCGTGGAAGTTCACCATGGCCCGACCGATCTCGGCCCCGTATTCGAGCTGCAGTCGACGCAGGGACTCCGGAGAGCCGTCGAACCCTGAGAGATTGGCGAGAATTACGAGGGGCAGTCTGTCGGAGAACGCGTTGATTCCACGGGCCACCTTCTTCGACGAGATTGGGAATAGAGTGCCTCCGTTCCACGTGTCGGGTCCGTCGAATGGAATTTCTCCTATCCGGGGAATGTTACGGCTCTCGATTCCGATGAGACCGGCGGCGATGCCCCCGATACGGGTTTCCCACACGATCGCAGTATCCGCGTCGCGCATGCCGCGCCAGCGTTCGAAGTACCCGGTGTCCTCATGAAAACCGTTCCGGACGTCTCCCGAGTCCGGCGAAAGCTCAAGGCTCGCCGGTTGAGCCGAACCTCGTTCGGTTTCCAGTTCTGTGCTCTCGGTCCTGTCGATTACCGCCGCCATCACCTGCCGGACGTCGAAGGGTTTTTTCCGGTCCGGATTCTTCTCCTTCGAGAAAATATCCCCGATGGTGGAGAACCCTTGCTCGAGATAGTCGGTATACGGTTGATCGGTGATATCTCTATCGGAAGGGTCGCTTGTCTCGAATCGCGTGGGGAAGCGTTCTCCCGGAGGCACGTAGGTGTACTTGTAATGGGTGAACAGTGCCCGGTAGGCCGTGGCGATGTCGGGGACCCGGACCTGGGCCTGACCGTTGGGTCCCATGATCTTCTCGGCTCCGCCGATATCGAGGTTCGTGTCACCGGAGACACTTCCGGCGAAGTCGAGGGCCTTCTTTCCTGTGAGTAGCATGGCGGCATCGTCCGTCATGATGAGGAGTCCCCTGGTATGCATCAGCATCGTGGCCTCGGCGTTCCAGTACGATTGCGCCCCGACATTCACCGCCGGGACGATAATGTTGATCTCGCCTCCGGCTTGCGTGAAATTGACGATTCGGCGAAGGGCGGCCGCCGTCCAGTCCAGATTCTCGGTGCCACTGGCCATATCGATCTTGGCACCCGAGGAGATCGGCAGCCATTCGACCGGCAATCTCCGGTCCTCCGCCAGATCCACGGCGGCGATCAGGCGCCGGCATTCCGGCTCGGCCAGGCTCCCGAGGTCGATCGTCGGATCGGCGAGGACGATCACCCGCTTCAGGTAGATGTTGTGAGCATGATCGTGACTCGTGATGAGACCGAACACGAGGTTGGAGGCGTTGTGTCCCGGCTCTCTGTCGCGTACCGATACGATCGTCTGCGTCGATCCGTCGTCCGACACCTCGATGTCGAACTCCTCGAAGTCTCCGTGGGGGATGCCCTCGTAGAGAGGATACCCGGGATAGGCGAGCATCTTGATCAATTCGTAGGGATACACAGTCCCGCGCTGACGAGCACGAACCACCTTGGAATAGTAGGCGTCCAACGGTTCGAGTGGCGCGTTCGACGGCACCCGAGCCCGTATTGAGTATTGATCCTGCGAGACATTCACGTAGTACAGTTCGATCTCGCGCACAACGTCCTCATGCCATCGCTTCCTGCGAGAGTAGAGCACGAACCGTTCGATGCCGAGGTCCTTCGCCAGGGAAAGAAACTTTCCGCCGTATTTCTGAATCTGTTTTAGTCCGAGCTGCAGCAGGGAGCGGTTGTGGAGAATGATTCGATTCCACTGCAGACGGTACCGGTATTCCGCCTGTGCCGCCCGCATGGCGAAGACCGCTTCCATGAACACCGCCTCGAACCGTACCATCCGCCGGATCTTTCCGGAGTCTTCGAGTTCCGGAGAGATCTCGGTGAATGATCCGAATGCCATGAGACGGATGTCCTTGGGATCGTCCTTTGCCTTGGCCTCCACGAGGATGCATGTATCGGTCTGGTGGAGCACCGTGAGAGTAAAGTTTTGCAGCCGTGCTATACGGAGTTCGCGAAAACGCAGAGGATCGAACTCGCGGCATGATTCGATCTCGACCCATCTGTCTTCACCATCCGGTTGATACGTACGGTAGCGTTGATACCGTTCCTGGCAAAACACACCGATGCATACCCATTTCGCGTTTGCGGCGTTCGTCGTCACGAAAAAATCGAATACCCTCTGCGTATCGTTACTGTCGCAGCCTTGGACGAGTATCAACACCTCCGGACGGCCGCCGCAGTCGTATTCGTCAATCCAATCACCGATTTCTCGTATATGGTCGAGAGAAGACAACGGCAGCACAACCGTCAGTGAGCAGAACTCACTGGCCACATCGGTCCCGTTGGTGGTTCCCTGTATCAGTTGGACTTGTACGTCTCCGATGGATCTCACCGAGACATCGGTAATCATGCGGTCGCGGTTGATCCTGCGTCCGATTATCTCGAGAAGTACACTCCTTCTTTCTTCAGGTGCGGACAGATATCGTAAGACCAGGTCCGTGCAGACGGACGGGTCCGCCTCGATACACTCCTCGGCCACCTGTTCGCAGAGTTCCTCCGACCATGTGTCGTTGACGGCCGATTCGATCAGATTGTCCAGGGATTCCCTTCGCTCTCGCTTCTCCTGCATCAGGCGGTCTCTATCGATGATCATGTAGCGGGCGTGGATCGCGATATCCGTAAGTGATTCAAGGGCCGGATGCGATACCGAAACGACTTCATCCAATGCAGAGGAAATTCGTTGGCGGTACGAATAATCCACCGGAAACTCCTCGACCTGTTGGAGGATGGAACTTAAGAGTTTCTGCTTCAGTGCGAGATTTGCGTGAGAGCGGAAGATATGGAAGAAGGCCCGGTCGATGCGATCCTCGGTCGAGAGAGCGGGATTCGGGAAGAGAGCCAGAGCACGGTCCAGAATCTCGAGGAATTCTCCAGGCAGTCCCTTTTCTTTGTCCTGTCCCCGGCGGAAGTAGTGGCTGAGTAATTCCTGGTAGGTAACGGGTCGGGAATACATCGGCGCGTTGATCTCACGCTGGATAAATAAACCCTCCACCGCGGCGAAGTTTTCCATGATTGTAATGAAATCTTCCAGCAGTCCCGGGATGAGTTCCGGTTGATTGATGATCCGGCCTGTGAGACGGCCGATGACCTCTTCCAGGCCGGTACCGTGGTCGTATCCCAGAAAGGCGGCCTGAAGTTCCTTGCCGAGG
>CAZAKE010000153.1:5669-12133 GCA_964485495.1 uncultured Spirochaetales bacterium | reverse complement strand
TCGAATCCGGCGAGTTACGTGAAGGCCTTCGATGCGATCCGGAAGGAGTTCGCGAAGACCGATGTGGCGAAGGCCCGCGGCTACACCCCCGGAACCTTCAGCTTCAACTCCGGGAACGGCCGCTGTCCGGGGTGCAAGGGCAACGGGTTTGAACACGTAGAGATGCAGTTCCTGAGCGACGTGTACCTGCGGTGCCAGGAGTGCGACGGCCGCCGGTATCGCGACGAGGTATTGGAGGTCACCCTGCGGGGCAGGTCCATCGCCCAGGTGCTGGAGATGACCGTCTCCGAAGCGGTGGCGTTCTTCGCCGATTCGCCGGCCGTACTCACCGGACTCGCTCCGTTGGAGGAGGTTGGGCTCGGGTACGTCGCCTTGGGACAGCCCGTGCCCACCCTGAGCGGAGGAGAGGCGCAGCGGCTCAAGATCGCGGGTATCCTGAGCGGTGCACGGAAGGGCACATCTTCCGGGGGGCGGAAGAGGAAGTCGAGATCCGGGAGCGGCCGCATGCTGTTTCTGCTGGACGAGCCCACCACCGGGCTCCATTTCGCAGACATCGAAGTACTCATACAAGCCCTGAGACGCCTCTGCGACCGGGGAGACGCGGTGGTGGTGATCGAGCACAACCTCGACATGATCTCCGCGGCCGATTGGATCATCGACCTGGGGCCCGAGGGCGGGGAGGCGGGTGGGGATCTCGTCTGTCGGGGGACCCCGGCCGATATCGCCGCCGATCTGCACAGCTACACCGGACGGGCCCTGGCCGGTGCGTACGACTATGCCGCGAGTCCGGCATCGGTATCGGCGGGCGCCTCCGTCGCGGCCGAGAGGGCTGCGTACACCGCCGGGAATAGCGTCGAGGACAGCACTCCGGATCGGATCATTACCACGGAGAAGCGAGACGACGGTAACGGTACTATCGCGATTCGGAATGCCCGGGAACACAACCTGAAGGGGGTCGACTTCATCCTGCCGAGGGATTCATTCAACGTGATCACCGGCGTGTCGGGCAGCGGAAAGAGCACGGTCGCCTTCGACATCCTGTTTGCCGAGGGACAACGACGGTATCTGGAATCCCTCAACGCGTACGCCCGGCAGTTCGTCCAACCGGCGGTGAAGCCTGATGTGGACGCAGTCACGGGGGTCCCTCCCACGGTGGCTATCGAGCAGCGGATCAGCCGCGGTGGCCGCAAGAGCACGGTCGCCACCGTCACGGAGGTATATCACTTCCTCCGACTCCTCTTCGTGAAACTCGGGGTCCAGCACTGCCCCGACTGCGGCGATCCGATCCTGCCACGCTCGGAGGAGTCGATCCTGCAGACGATCAGGAATGAGTTTCCGGAAGAGACGGTGACGATCACGGCACCATTGATCACCGCCAGGAAGGGATACTACACCGATCTGGCAGCCTGGGCCTCCGGCAGGGGAGTCGAGAACCTGTGGGTGGACGGCGAGTTGGTTCCGGTGGATCCTTGGCCGCGCCTCGATCGATACCGGGAGCATACCATCGAGCTGCCCGTAGGAAGGCTTCGTGTAAAGACCGGAGAAATAATGGGAGAAATTGTATATGCGTTGTCCTATGACTCCAAAAAACAACCATCCGCGGCTGAGATCATCCACGAGGCCCTCGAGTTGGGAAGCGGTTCCATCAGGGTGTACCGAGACACACTCGATACACACGACCGGAGTTCGGCCGCGGGATACGGGACAGGGAAATACTACTCCGTGCACCGCACCTGCCCCTCCTGCGGTCGCGGATTCGGTGAACTCGATCCGAGGGGCTTCTCTTTCAACTCCAAGCACGGCTGGTGCACTCGCTGCTACGGGACCGGATTGATCCTCGAGGGGTTCGACGAGGAACAGACCGGAGAGGAGATCTGGTGGAACCAATGGTGGGAGGGAGAGGAACGGACCTGTCCTGCCTGCGCGGGCAGGCGGTTGAATCCCGAATCACTCGCCGTGAGGTTCGACGGAAGGAGCATCTCGGAGATTACGGACCGTACGATACGGACGGCCGGGGAGTACTTTTCCGAGTTGACCCTGACCGACCGGGAACGAGAGATCGCCCGGGACATCGTCGGCGAGATCCAGGGTAGGCTCTCATTCTTGGTGGAGGTGGGGCTGCCGTACCTTACCTTAGACCGGGCTGCCCCTACCTTGAGCGGTGGTGAGGCTCAGCGAATTCGGCTGGCCGCGCAGCTTGGTTCGAACCTGCGGGGCGTGTGCTACATCCTCGACGAACCCACCATCGGGCTGCACCCGCGGGATAATCGCATGCTCCTGGATACGCTCCGATCGTTGCTGAAGAAGGGAAACACCATCGTCGTCGTCGAGCACGACGAGGAGACGATCCGCAACGCCGATCATATCATCGATCTGGGACCGGGGGGCGGGGTGGACGGCGGACGACTCGTAGCCGCGGGGTCGATCGAGGAGATTCTCGCCGATCCCAGATCGATGACGGGCCGTTGCATGGTCGCTCCGAAACCGCATCCCTATCGGAACCGGGTGGGTGAGAACGAGCCGGAGCGGTTCTCGGCGCCGGCGGTGGGCGTGTATGGGGCGACCCTGCACAATCTCAAAGCCATCGACGTGGAATTCCCCCTGGACGCCATGACCTGCGTGACCGGTGTTTCCGGGAGTGGGAAGAGCACGCTGGTCCGAGGGGTGCTACATGACAATCTGCGAGGGCTTTTGAAGCATCGGCGCGGCAGGAGCGCCGGGAAGGCGGGGAAAAAGTCCGGAGGCGGCACGCGAACGAACGGCCGGAAAACGAGTGGACGGAAGATCCCGGACTATCCTTTGAAGGGATGCTCCGGCCTGGATGGGTGGGAGAGTGTCGACCGGGTCCTGGAAGTCGATCAGACCCCCATCGGCAAGACGCCCCGCTCCTGTCCCGCGACATACGTGAAGATCTGGGACGAGGTACGAAGGCTCTTCGCCGCGGTGCCCGAGGCCCGGATGCGGGGATACACGGCCGGACGATTTTCGTTCAACCTCTCCGGCGGCCGCTGCGAGGAGTGCGGCGGCCAGGGAGTCCGCAAGATCGAGATGAGTTTCCTGCCCGACGTGACCGTTCCCTGTGAGGAGTGCGGCGGCAACCGGTACAACCGTGAAACCCTCGAAGTGAAGTACAGGGGAAAGACGGTGGCGGACGTTCTGAAGATGAGTGTGGCCGAGGCCGTTCCCCTCTTTTCGGCCCAGCCGAAGATTGCAGGCACACTGCGGCTCCTGGCGGATGTCGGACTCGGGTATATCAAGTTGGGGCAGCAGAGTCCGACCCTCTCCGGAGGCGAGGCGCAGCGGTTGAAGTTGGTCACCGAATTGGCGAAGGCCGTGCAGCCGTCACGGGCCGGAACGGGGAGGACTCTCTACATCCTGGACGAACCGACCATCGGCCTTCACATGGCCGATGTGGAGAAGCTGGTGCGGGTGCTCCACCGTCTCGTAGACGCCGGAAACGGCGTGGTGGTCATCGAGCACAATCTGGACATCATCGCCGAATCGGACCTGATCGTCGATCTCGGGCCCGAGGGCGGAGACGGGGGCGGGGAGGTGGTGTTCCGGGGAACCCCGTGGCAACTCGCACGGATCGGCCGAGAAGGAAACGGTCGGGGAGCCGCGCCAACCACCCGAACCGGACCGATACTCTCTGAGTTCTTCCGTTCTCGGGGACTGGATTTCTGAGGACGCACGGCGTGCGGCGGAGAATGTGCGATTCCATTCGACCGAGAAGACCTCCCGTGATGGCGACCGGGTTTTGACTCAGGATTTATTCGAAGCGGCCCTGTCTCCCGTTTCCTCCTCCCGTGCAAAGGTCTTGTGGGGTACCCATCGCTTGAGTTTCCCATAGAGCTGATCCGGGTCGATGGGCTTCGAGATATAGTCGTTCATCCCAGTCTCGAGGCATTTCTCCCGATCGCCCTTCATGGCGTTCGCGGTCATGGCGATGATCGGAAGATCCGCGAAACGAGGATTCTTTCGTATGTGCCGCGTCGCCTGGTATCCATCCATCTCGGGCATCTGTACGTCCATCAGTACGACGTCGTAGTCGGTTCTCTCGACCGCCGCTACCGCCTCGATGCCGTTGGATGCGATCTCGGCCCTGATACCTGCCACCTTGAACAGTTCGATGGCGACCCGTTGGTTGATCGCGTTATCCTCGACGAGGAGGAGAAAGATGCCCTTGACCGCCTCCCTGTTGAGGGAGTCCTTGGTAATGAAACCCTGCTCCGTCCGGCCCGTCTTCGAGAACAGATTCACGATTGTGTCGAATAGGAAGGACGGTTTCACGGGTTTCATCAGAAACGCGTCGATGAATCCGGAGTCCGGACCTTCGAAATCTTTCTGCGTTCCGAAGGCGGTCATGATGAGGATCGGCATCGACCCATACCCGAGGTCCTCCCGAATAGCCTTGGCGGTTTCCAGGCCGTTCATCCCCGGCATCTTCCAGTCCATCAGGATCAACCCGAAGTGTTCCGCGGGAATCGAAGAGAGCCGCTCTATCGCCTCCTCTCCGGAAGGAACCGACTCCACCGCGAACCTGAAACTCCGCAGCATCTCTTCCGCCATGACCCGTGCCGCCTCGTTGTCGTCAACCACCAATACCCGTGTGTCCGTGAGGTCCGGCGGTACCTCGTGTACGTGTTCACGCTCTTCGGGCTGTCGCTTCGCGAGGATGGTGAACGTGAAGGTCGACCCGACGTCCGGGGCCGATTCGGCGGTGATATCGCCGCCCATGAGGAGGCTCAGTTGTTTGCAGATCGCCAACCCCAACCCGGTACCGCCGAAACGCCGTGTCGTCGATCCGTCGGCCTGGGTAAACGCCTCGAACAGGTAGGGGACCTTTTCACCGGGAATGCCGATTCCCGTATCCGTCACGGCGAATCGCAGTCGTGCGGTCTCGGTGCGGCGTTCGGTACAATCCACATGTACGACTATCTGACCGGAGTCGGTGAATTTCACGGCATTGGAGAGCAGGTTCGACAGGATCTGACTGATGCGCAGCGAGTCGCCGATCAGCGCCATAGGCACGTCATGCATGGCGGTCATTACCAGTTCGATCCCCTTCTCGGCGGTTCGCTCGCGAAAGATGTCGCTCATCTGTTCCAGGATATCGCCCAGGTAGAACTCGTTCTCTTCTATGTCGAGTTTCCCCGCCTCAATCTTCGAGAAGTCGAGGATGTCGTTGATAATCCCGAGAAGCGACTGTGAGGAGTTCTCGATGATGTCAAGATACTCACGTACCTTCGGAGAGACGTCCTGCTGGAGGGCCAGATGGATCATTCCGATGATGGCGTTCATGGGGGTTCTGATCTCGTGACTCATGTTTGCGAGGAATTCGCTCTTTGCCCTGGTCGCGGCTTCGGCGATGTCACGAGCCTGTTCCGCCTCCATCTTCGCCAGCCACAGGTAATCTTCTCTCTTGATGCGTTCGGTCACGTCATGGCTGACCGAGATGGCCGACCTCGGGTTCCCCTCCGTATCCAACACCACCGCCGAGTTGATCTCCACGGAGAACTCGCTTCCGTCCTTCTTCTTCACCGTGTAGAGCTTGTCTTCGATCGGTTCACCCCGGTATGCGTGTTCGAAGTTGTCTACGATCTTGCGTTGGTGCTCCAGTGCGACGAGGTTCAGGATGTTCTTTCCGGTAATCTCCTTCTCGTTCTTGAATCCGTATAGTTCGATCGCCCGGGGTGAAGCGAAGGTGATGGTGCCTTCCAGATCGGTGAGGATCATGCCGTCCGGGGAGGCGCTGATGAGTTTCTGGGAGAGTTCCTCGGCATCCCGCAAGGAGCTCTCGGTCATGTCGATAAGTTCGTCGTAGAGCCGATGGAGCAGATAGGCCATGAAGCTGGTGAGGAGCAGGAACACGAAGGAGAATATCGGCACCGGATTGATGAACGGGACTTCCGGCCCCGGCAGCGCACGCACCAGCGAGAGGTAATTCGAAACCACGGTGAAGAGCGAAAGCCCGATGCAGATCTTGATCTGATACTTTCTCAGGGCGAAGAAGCTTACGACCAGAAGTTGAAACATGAGGATGATGACGTTCAACGTCATCTTCGAGTTGATCATCATGGCGATCTCATGATTGTGTTCCGGCGGCCTCAAGGGAGTTGTGAAATTGAGTACCGTGGAGTTGAGAAATATGGTGATGAATGAAGCCAGGATCAGGTTTGTGGCGGCGACGGGTTTGCCTTTTTTGATGAAGATGATTTGCAGAACGGCCAGCACCGGAATCACCAGATTTCCCGACGCGAGAACAGGATTGGAGTCGTACAACCTTCCGAGAATCGAGACGGGTAGGAATATGACGATGAGGGCGATATCGAAATAAAGAAGATACTCCATCTTCTTTTGGACTTCGAGTGAATCGTCCCGATAGTTCGCTAAGAAGGCGTTCTTGATGGCCTGGAGTTTCGACATTCTATACTCCTGCTTCGATACCGGAACGTCTGCATCGA
>CAZAKE010000153.1:0-5569 GCA_964485495.1 uncultured Spirochaetales bacterium | reverse complement strand
AATCCGGCCGCCTGCAGGGCAGACGGCCGTTTTCTCGCAAGATGACTCGCAAGATGCAGTCTACAGTGGATATCTAATAGCTCATCTTCATACTCAACAGGCCGTCGTCACCGATCTCGAATACCGGATCGAACGTGATGGTCCCGTCCTCGATATTCTGCTCCGCTGCACGGCCGGCGTGGGCGCTGGAGAAGAATCGCAGGGCGGTACGCGCGATCTTGCCTCCCGCGAGAACAGCGAATGTCGGCAGGTAGTCCTTGAAGCTGTGTGCCACCCACGTTTCCTTGATGTCTGCGAACGGTTCGTTGATGTAGTCGAGGTTGGCGAATCTCACGTCGTCGGGCAGCAGGAAATACGCTCCTACCAGGGTCCCCGAGATGACGAGGAGGTCGGAGACCAGAAATATGGCTCCGGCCAACGTTTCATCGTTCTTGAATTGTCCCCATCCGGGGAAGAGGTAAGAGATGCGTCTCGAGCTTGAGATGTGCTTCCGCTGCATCGATGCGATTGCCGCGTTGTTGGCCAGGTCGAGGATCTGTTCGGCGGTTACATTCCCCAGGGTACCCTGCGGGTCAACAGTACCAACCGGTATGATGCGCGTCTTCCTGCCCTTCGTATCGGCGTTGTTACCCATCTCCTCATCTGCGCCGAAAACCGGTCCTATTCCGGCGATCATCAGCGTTAGGAAAAGGACGATAACTCTGTTATACCTTAGTTTCATAGTAAGCCTCCACGAGTAAGATACCTATACCTCACGCCGAAGGCAATAAACGATCTGTTTATCGGTAGTTGCTCAATACTCTCCGCCGAAGTTGATGGATAGGCTGTTATACACGCATCGTTCTACACCCCAGAGAGCGGGACGTTCGTGGGTGAATCCGACGCGGAAGACGAAATGATCCAGGAATCGCACTCCTGTATCGACTCTGAAGAAAAACCCTCCACCGTCATCTTCGGCGGCGGGTTCATCCTCCGTGCCGATGACAAGGAAGGAGTAACCGGCTCCGACCGAATTGAGCAAATCAACCGGTCCGAGATCGATGGGGACCCGCAGTATACCGTAGAGTGGAATAGAGGCGAAATTCTGCTCCTCTTTTACGATGGGGACCCGGAATCCCGTTCCTATCCCGATGTCGAGGAATGGGAGCGGACCTACGAAGAGGCGGGCATCGAAGGATATTCCCACCGGAACATCCGCCATCTCCGTCAATCCCGCTGCATCCTTCTCGGCGATGCGGCCGAAGAGTTCGAGTCCCACCACGGCTCCCGCATGGATATCTACCCCATGGCATGTTCCCGTCCCCCGGACGGCTCCGAGAAGGAGCAGGAACACGAGAAATTTGCATACCCTTACACCACACGTATTCATCTCCCCCCCCTGGAAACGGGCGCCGTTGAGTATAGTACAGACGAAGGGGCGGAACAAGATGATACCGAGCTGCGGGAAGCGTGCTCCGATATAGATTTTTTCTCCGCCTCCGGATACACTACGTGGGAAATCTCAGCAGGAGAGTTGCCTGTGATCCATACGGCCTTTTTCGCCCTGTATATCCTATTTTTTTTCCTGTATACACCCATTCTCCTCATCCCCTTCTGGTTGATGAGACTCCTTCGTTGGGACCGACCTCGAAAGGTGTATCTCGAGTTCGTCTCGCGGATGGTCTCCTGGAGCCTCCTGAAGGTTGCCGGGGCAACCTTCACCGTCCGGGGGCTTGAGAACATCCCTCGCCACACGAGCCGCTTGTGTTTCATCGGAAACCATCAGGGATACGCGGATATCCCCTTGATCAGGGCGGGAATCCCCTTCGTGACCGGCTTCATCGCCAAGCGTGAATTGGCCATGGTGTTGCCCGTCGGGTGGTGGCTCGATTCCTTCGATTGCATCCTGTTGGACAGAAGGAGCCCGAAGTCTGCAATCGAGTCCATCGGCAAGGGGGTCGAGGCCATCAAGAACGGAAAGCCGATGACGATCTTCCCCGAAGGAACGCGCAGCAGGGGGGCCGAGATGTCGGCATTCAAGCGTGGCGCCTTCAAACTCGCGGTTCGTTCGAGGGCGATCATCGTTCCCCTCACGGTCAACGGATCGTACAGGCTCTTCGAGGAGAACGGTCGGATACAACCAACTCACATATCTCTGACCATTCATCCCGCCATCGATACGGCCGTCATGAGCTCAGAGGAACTCGTCGGGATCCACCACCGGGTGGAAGCGGTGGTCCGGTCCGCACTCAAGCCGCCGGAGGGGGACGAGACCGAATCCTCATGAAGTCACCCGATCTCGATCTCATCGCCTCCGTCCTGGAGGGTCTCGAAGAGACCATCATCTACAAGCTCCTCGACCGTGCCCAGTTCAAGGTCAACGGCCGGGCCTACATGCCCGGGATGAGTGATTTCTCCGGGGAGGATCGTTTCAGCCTTTTCGACGTGCGTCTCAGGTATCAGGAGGAGGTCGATGCCAAGTTCGGCCGATTCATGGTGCCCGAGGAGCGGCCCTTCAACGGTGGATTGCCGCCCTCGTCCCGCAGTGTTCACGCCCCGGAAAACTGTCTCCGCATCGAAGAGTATGACTCCGTGAATCTGACGGGGGAGATCAGGCAGGCATACCTGGGAGTCCTCCGGCTCCTGTGTGAAGACGGTGACGACCAACAGTATGGATCGAGTACCGAACACGACGTCATCGCGGTGCAGGCGATTGCGCGACGGATCCACTTCGGCGCCATGTACGTAGCCGAGAGTAAATACCGGGGTAACCCCGACACCTACGATCGCGCCATAGCCGCCGACGACACCGCCGAATTGGAGCGGATGCTGACTCGACCGGAGGTGGAGGAGCTGATCTACCGGCGGGTGGTCTCGAAGGTCGAGTATCTGCAGGCCCGGATCAACCGCATCGTTCGCAGGGTGGTGGATCCCCTGATCGTACGGGACATGTACCGGAATTCGATCATTCCCCTGACCAAGAAGGGCGAGGTGCTGTATCTAATGGCGAGACAGCCGGACCCGACTCGGAGCTAGAGCCTGCCTGCCAGAAGATCGGCCTTCCGGCGCATGTAATACTCGAAATTTTCCAATGAGACATCAGGCGGCACGGTGTGGTCCACCGTCGGGATGAACCCTCCCTCCTCCACCAACGGTGCCAGTTCCGCCAGATGCGCATCGATCTCCTTCTTGGTGCCTGCCAGGATCCGTTTGTCGACTCCGCCGAAGAGTCGCAGTGCCTTGCCGTATTTCTTCCGGAGGAGAAGCGGGTCCATCTGTTCCGCCGCCCGTTCGATGGGCCAGAACGCATCCACTCCCGCATCGAGCAACAGCGGGAGGAGCGGTTCCGGGTCTCCGTCGGTGTCCACCATCACGTATCTGACACCGCCGGATTTAAGGAACGCCACGAGCCGCTTCATGTGAGGAAAGATGAACTCCCTGTACGTATCCGGCGAGAGGAGCGGTCCGGACTTCATGGCCATGTCTTCGGCGATCATCGCGTAATCGAAGTTCATCTCCTTCAGGATCGGACCGGCCACCTCGATGGTGAAGTCGGCAATATACTCCATCATCTCGTGCACGAGGGCCGGCTGATCATAGAATGCATAGCTCAGCGGCTCGGTTCCCATCCACTCCCTGGGACGCCAGTAGAACCCGCCGGTGGAGGTGTTGACGCCCAGGATCACCGGATCGGTACACGCCTTCCATCGGGGAAGCTCCTCTTCGCGCCAGTTCTCGGGGTAACGGCCCGGGTCCACCGGATCCAGTCGGGTACGGAGTGCCCGGAAGTCATCGCTATCCGACACGGCGAAGGCGATGAACTCATCCATGGACATGCGGGTGCCGTATTTACTCAGCCCCTCTTTGAGTGCCTTCCGAGTTCGGCCCTTGTTATCGACGAAGATCTCGTACCGGTCGGTCTCTTCGATCAGTCGTCTCTCGAATTGCGGCCGTAGATCGAAGTCGATGGGCACGAAGAGCCGCGGATCCATGCCGAAATACTCCTCACCCTTCCACCAGTTCCAGTGGACCTCCGACTCCGGCAGGCCCTCCCGCAGCCAGCGTTCCCTGGTCTGCCCCCATACCCCGGCCTCCCAGTTGGGGACCCTGTCTACCGGGTCATACTCGAATACCGCCCTGAACCGTTCGCTTCCCGTCATATCGTGATCTCCCCTCTATTTTATTCCCTGGTTTTCCCTCGATTTCTTCTCTCGTTCCTCCGGATTGTACAGGGGGATATTGCGGGTGGAAAGAGAAAATTCCGTCAAATTATAGCATAAAACCGTCATTTCAGGGGTCGCAGTGGAGCCGGGATAGACCCATCGCTACGCCGGGGCGGTACCGGCGGATGGCCGTACCCACCGTGTCCATAAAGAAAAAACCCGAACCGTATGAGGCCCGGGTTTCTCATCATAGTATTTCGTGATGTTTTCTCGATTCGTCGTCTATTGTATCCGGTTTTATCCGGCGATGACCTTGATCTTCTTCGGCTTCTCAGATTCCTTGATGCCGAGGGTAAGAGTCAGTATGCCGTTCGACAGCTCCGCCTGGATCTTTTCCCGGTCGACGCTCTCGTCGATGGTATAGGATCGGTAGAAATCGGCATCTCTAATCTCGCGGATCAGATACTGACCCTCCGAGAACTCAACCGATTTTCTGGCGCCTTCGATGATCAACTCATCTCCGTTCACGTTGATATTCAAGTCGTCTTTGGCGACTCCGGGCATCTCCATCTTCAGCACGATCTTTCCATCTTCTTCGAACACATCGCAGCATGCCGCTACGGCATGCAGTTCGGTCTTTGCAAGTTCCTTGTCGGCCATGGCCTTCCTCCTTATTGTATTGTAACTGCAATCTGCTTCGGCTTGGATTCCTCCCTCTTCGGAAGGGTCAGCCTGAGCACCCCGTCCTTCAATTCTGCCGAGAGATCCTTTGCGGACTCGACTCCCGCGGGGAGCGAAAGAGTTCTCTGAAAGGTCCCATGCCAGGATTCCTGCTTGTAGGCCTTCCGGTTGTCCTTGGGAGCCTTCTTCTCCCCCTTGATGGTCAGGACATTGTTCGCAATAGAGATGTCCAAATCGTCCTTCGCGATTCCCGGGAGCTCACACAGCACGACGTAATCGTCGGAATTCTCCACCACATCGACGGGCGGAGAGATTCTGCGATCGAACAGGCCGTTTGCGGCGGGTGCCCTGTTCACGTCGAATAGACTGTTGATCTCATCCTGCAGCCTGTGGACTTCATCCCAGGGATCGAACGGATCTCTTCTTCTCCAACGTACAATAGCCATATCAATTACCTCCTGCTGTTATAGCGTTCATTAATGTAAATGCATAAAACGTGCCAACCTGATCGCCGGGATAATATTTTGTAACTATCTATCTGGTAATAAATTAAAGAAGAATACCAGAGCAGTGGGTATGCGGTGGGAGTCGGGGAGTGTGGCAAAATGGATCAACTCGATGAGCCGTCTTGAGCCTCGAGTGTGTCATTATGGCTCACTGGAATCGCCGCCTCTCCGATCGATGAGGCTGTGTGACATACAACAACTGTTCATCCGGGGGAGTGTACCGGCATGCTTGATTTTTCC
>CAZAKE010000152.1:0-12180 GCA_964485495.1 uncultured Spirochaetales bacterium | reverse complement strand
GCCGGGGCGTGAGTATCATCTGTATGTTTCCTTTCAGGTCGGCAAACGCCTGCCGTGGGCCGAGGCCGGACACGAAGTGGCCTGGGAGCAGTTCGCCATGCCCTGGAAGACTAAGAAGCCGGTGCTGCTGAAGCAACCTGCGGCGGCGGAGCTTGAGAAGCGAGATGCCGAGGGTGTGAATCAGGTGATAGCCGGCAAGGTAGGGGCTATGTTCGAGTCCGGCGGCGTACTCACCTCTCTCTCGTACGCAGGGTCCGAGCTGCTTGCCACCGCGAAAGCCGATCAGCTGATACCGAATGTGCACCGGGCTCCCACGGACAACGACGGGATCAAGGGTTGGACAGGACAAAGCCGTCGCAAAGCCCTCGGCCGGTGGCAGGAAGCCGGAATCGACTCACTCGCTTGGAGCAAGCCGGTCACCGTCGCACGAGCCGGACGTGACGGAGTCGTCACCGTCACCACCAGGGGGCAGGCGGCCTGCGCGGCGGCGGACCCGGCGGTCAGGTATGACCGTACGATGCGGTTCTTCTCCTCGGGTGATGTCCTCGTGGACCTTTCGGTTACCGTGGTCCGGGGGATGCCCGAGATGCCCCGGGTGGGAACCCTGATGACACTCGTGCCGGGTTTCGAACGAGTGGCTTGGTTCGGCCGCGGCCCCTGGGAGAACTACTGCGATAGGAACGCCGGGTATCCGATCGGTAGATACGAGGGAACCGTCTCGGAGCAGTACGTTCCCTACATCCTGCCCCAGGAGAACGGCAACAAGACAGAGATCCGCTGGGTGGCCCTGGAGAATGAAGACGGTGTGGGTCTCCTCATCTCGACGCTAAAGGCGGTCACTCCCGCCTTGGGCGAGACTGCCTGGATGGAATCCGGGGTGAGTCACTATACGGTCGACGACCTCACCGCAGCCTTCCACACAAACGAACTCGAGCCCCGTCCGGAAACCTTCGTATACCTCGACGCAATGCAGCGGGGCTTAGGCGGCGCCTCCTGCGGTCCCGATACGCTGGAGAAGTATCTCGTAGTTCCGGGAAAGTACCGGCTCGTATTCCGGCTGCGCCCCTACAAGGTCAAGAGGGAGAAGCCCGCCGACCTGGCCCGTCTGCGTATCGCCGATATAACAGACTGATATTCAGGTTCGTCCGACGATCTCTCGCATCACCGGTACCATCCGGGCGTGGAGATCGTCCTCTCCGCCGCCGATGATTCCGAGTCGAATTGTTCTCATCTTGTATTCCTCCTATCAAGAACGTATATTGCGCTCATCTTCGGGTAGAGGCTGGCACTTTGGACAGATGTGAGTGCCTCGCTGTCCGACGACGAGTCGCTCGATCGTTCCTCCGCACCGGGGACATGCCTCGCCCTGGCGGCGGAAGACGTTGAGGGTTTCCTTGTTCCGGCCCCGGCCGTAGGCGGATGAGTAGTTGCCCTCTCCGTCCCCCAGCGAGGTCCCCCGGTTGCCCAGAGCCGTCTTCAAGACTTGCCGGATCGACCGGATCAGTTCCGCCGACTCCGCTTCAGACAGGCTACTGCCGATCCTGAGTGGATGGATCCGGGCGGACCAGAGCGATTCGTCCACGTAGATATTCCCCAGTCCGGCGATGAACGTCTGATCCAGGAGCAGCGGTTTGATAATGCGGCTGCGTTTCTGCAGCCGTGCATGAAAGGACTCGGCGTCGAATGGCGGGTCCAGCGGCTCCGGCCCGAGCTTCCCGAGTATCTTCCGCGGTTCGGTGGTGAACACGAACCGGGCGAACTTGCGGGTGTCGTGCAGCCGCAGCTCTCTCCTGTCGCCCATTCGGATGATCACACGGTGATGGGGGTCGATCTCCGTCTCGCCGTCGACAACATCCATCCGGCCGGTCATCCGCAGGTGGATCAACAGTGTGCCGGCGCCGGAGAGGTCGATGCGGATGTATTTGGCCCGTCTGCCTACCCTGAGAATCTCTCTACCGGACACCGACTCCCGGAACTCCTCCGGAGAAAGCGGAAGCACGCTCTTGTGCCAGCGGACCTCGGCGTCGGTGATTTTCGACCCCAACACTCCCGCCCGGATGAGATCGTCCACCACTGTCTGTACTTCCGGTAGTTCCGGCATATCTCGCTCCCATATCTCAAGCCCAAAGAGGGTATCTTTTTATACACTATTCTACACGAATTCTGTCGTTTTCTTGAATAATATTCCATCGAAGTAACATTTGTTACCGCTAAAATATGACAAAAATAGTAAAGTAATGATGTGTATTGGGGGAGTATGCCTCCGAAATCATGAGACCGATCCGAGGAGGAGAACGATGATACGGAAGATCATCACCATAGACGAAGAGAAGTGCACCGGCTGCGGGCTCTGTGTTCCCGACTGCCCGGAGGGGGCCCTACAGATCATCGACGGCTGCCGACTGCACCGCTTTTTCGGTCGGCGACTTTCACGATCGATTTCTGCAGGGGAAGGCCCTCTGTATCGCCTGTCCGAAGCTGGACGACGGCATGGATTCCTATCTGCAGAAACTCACGGCCATGATCGATGACGCAGGGATCAACACCATGACCGTTCTCACCATGGAGGTGCCCTGCTGCGGCGGTCTCGTGCGTCTGGCCCAGGCGGCCGTTGCGCAAGCCGACCGCAAGGTGCCGATCAAGTCGATCGTGGTGAGTGTCGAGGGGAAGGTGATCAGGGAGGAGTGGTTGTAGAGGGTTCTTCGGCCGGTATACTCTTCTTCCGGATCGAGCGGCGCATCGACACGTATCCACCGAGTTGCGAGAGCAGCATCCCGGCCAGCATCAGGGCGCATCCGGCCCACCCTCTGGCCGATAGGGCCTCGTTGAGCAGGAAGGTGCCGCCGATTACCGCGAACACCCCCTCGAGGCTCAGGATGATCGCGGCGTGGGCCGGGTGCGCGTGCTTCTGCCCGACAATCTGCAGGGTGTAGGCTATCCCGACCGACATGACCCCGCCGTAGAGGATCGCCGGGACGGCGTCTACCGCCCCTGCGACTGTGGTCTGTTCGGTGAAAAGTGAGACCGCCATGGAGAGCACGGAACAGGCCGCAAACTGCATGATGGCCAGCTTCACCGGCGGAATGCGGGAGGCGAACTTCGCCAGGATCAACACGTGGGCGGTCCAGAAGAAGGCGCTGCAGAGCACCAGGAGATCGCCGATCTGGATGGTGAACTGAGAGGTGACGCTGAGGAGGTAGAGTCCCGCCGCCGCCAGAACGGCGCCGGCCCAGGTCGCGATCGTCGTCCGGCGGCCGAAGAACGCCGCGGTGAGAGGAACCAGGACGACGTAGAGGCCGGTGATGAATCCGGCCTTTCCCGCAGTGGTATATACGATTCCTACCTGCTGGAACGAAGATCCCAAGAAGAGGGCACCTCCGGCGAGAGCCCCGACGGCCAGGATCCTACCCGCGGAGAGTCCTGCATCAGGCGCCGTCGACCTTCTGTACAGACGCTTCCGGAGTAGGAACCACACCGGAATCAGCACCAGCGTGCCCAGGGCGAACCTGATCCCATTAAAGAAGAACGGCCCCACGAACTCCATGCCGACCCGCTGGGCGACGAAGGCGAATCCCCAGATGGCGGCGGTGAGAAGCAGGATAAAGTCCGATTTGACCGTGGTGGTTTTCACGGACCTCAAGCTATGCCGAAAGGGGGCCGGGGATCAAGGGGAAAGGTTCTTCAGTCACGGAAGGAATAGCCTCAGCAATCGTTGACAGGATACGAATATGTAATTACAGTAATTACGTTGGGAGGAGTGACATGGAAACGAAACTGGTCAACATCGGAAATTCAAAGGGTATTCGGATTCCGAAGAGACTCATCGAAAAATATCATCTCGGGGAGAAGCTTTCAATAGAAGAATTGCATGATGGTATCCTCATCAAGGCGGATACTCCGCCCGAAAAGTATACCTGGGAACAAACGTATATCGAGATGGCGAAGGAGAATGAAGATTGGACCGATTTCGACTCCCTCTCCGCGGATGGGATAGAATAAACGGTGAATGTCAAACGGTATGAGATCTTTAATGCCGATCTGAGCCCGACGATTGGTGGTGAAATACGGAAAACAAGGCCAGTAGTAGTGGTCAGTAAGAGTGCAATGAATGGATATCTCGATACCATCGTCGTATGTCCATTGACTACTCAACTCCACCCTCCGTGGCGAAGCCGTATCCAAATCAGATGCGCCGACAAGGATGCCGAAATCGCGGTCGATCAGATCCGGACGATCAGTAAAAAAAGACTCAGCTACAAGATCGATCATCTTGCGGCCGAAGATGCGACTCGTTTGCGTAGACTCATCACCGAGATGTATGGAGAATAACCATAGTAAGTGGATATCGCCCTGCGGGTCTAAAAAACACGCTTGCGGCTGCAAGAGCATCCCCGTATAATCCGCCCTACATGGACACCACGAGCAGCTCTGATTCTGACGCACCGACACACTCAGACAAAGGATCCGGCACGAACCTCGATGGAATGAAAACGACCGTCCCCGTCCCGGTCACCTATCTCCTGGTCTTCCTGGCCATGGCCTTCTACGGATTCTCCTTCATCTCCACCAAGACCGTCATCGGAACCTACGGGCCGGTGGCTATCATCTTCATCCGGCTGTGCATCTCAGCACCGATCCTCTTCGTCGCCGACAGGCTGATGAACGGCCGGACCCCGGTGGCCAAGGAGGACCGCTGGTACTTCATCGCCCTGGCGTTCTTCGAGCCGTTTCTCTACTTTCTCGCGGAGACCTACGGCCTGCAGTGGGTGTCGGCCTCCGCGGCGGCCATCATCATCGGCACAATACCGGTGGTGACGCCGATCTTCGCCTTCGCCTTCCTGCGGGAGCGGCTCTCGGTGGCCTGCTTCATCGGGTTGGTGGTGTCCTTCGCCGGGGTAGCCCTCATTGTGATGGTTGACAGGCGGGCGCCGGACTTCTCGCTGCTGGGGGTGGGGCTCCTATTCGTGGCGGTGGTGAGTGCCGTGATGTTCTCGGTCTTCTCCCGCAAGATCCCGGCACGCTATTCGGCCGTCACCATCGTAAAATATCAGAGCCTATTGGGAGCGGTCTTTCTCTTGCCGCTGTTCCTGATCCTCGAGGTCCGAGAGACGGTGACCGTGCCGTTCCGGCCGGAGCTCTGGGGGCACCTGTTGTATCTGGCGGTCTTCCCTTCGACCCTGGCCTTCATCTTCCTGAACCATGGCATCCGGACCCTGGGCGCCAACAAGGCCAACGCCACCATCAACAGCGTCCCGGTCTTCACGGCGGTGTTCGCGTTTTTCGTACTGGGAGAACAGTTTCCTCCGGTGAAGATCGCCGGTATTCTCGTGGCCATCCTGGGGGTGAGTCTGGCTCAGTATCGTCGGAGTATGTTTCGGCGGGCAGGTGGTGTTGAGCGAGGCGAAGGGGAGGTGGAGAGGACCTCGATAGTCTCGGAGGAGGGGCCACCGGGAGCGGTCCTCTTCTGGCAGGACGTGCCGATACGGCCGGGAACAATCATGCGGGTCGATATTCGAGACTACGACGTACGGGACGACGAGGGACGTCGGATGACCGTAACCTGGGAGATCCTGGATCTCCGCGAACGAGACTCCACCGATGAGTACTTCGAACCGTCAACCGGCAAGACCTATCCCATGCAACGGGTCATGAAGAATCGGCGTCTCGGCCGGAAGTACAGAGAGGGTGCAATCATCCAGATCCCGTCCTGCGCCCACTATCTCGTGATCCGTGAATTCCACGACGGCGAGGAGGCGCTCCTGCGCTGCTTCAGCGTGGATATGCTCGGACTGATCAGAGACGCGGAGGTAATCGTAGGCGGGGATCGGCAGGCCGCGGTGTGCGATGGTGAGAAAAGTCTTCGATAATCCCTTGACACTTATTTGTTTTACCATATATTATTAGATATGCCTAAAATAGCTGCATATGATGATGGAGTTATTCCCTATTCACGGGTACCGGAACTCTCGGAGAGTCTCGAAAATTACATCGAGGCTATCTATCAGATTATTCTCGAGAAGAATGCGGTACGCGCAAAGGAGATCGCGAAGCGGCTATCGGTGAAGGGATCGTCCGTTACTGCGGCCCTGCGGCATCTGGAAGAGAAGGGGCTGATCAACTACGAACCCTATGGCACCATCACCCTGACCCCCCTCGGGAACAGCGCCGCGCGACAGGTTCTGGAAAAGCATCGGATCTTAGAAGATTTCTTTCATTCCGTACTCGGAGTGGAATCTGTCGAGGCCGGCGAGTCCGCATGTAAGGTAGAACACGTGATTTCCGGCGACTTACTCAAACGCCTGGTTGCATTCAGCAAATTCATTCGCCGTACCGGAGACGACGGAGAATCCCTGATACGCGAGTTTCAGAAGTTCTACGCCTCTCAGAAATCGATCTTGGGTTGCGACGGATGTCTTTCGGACTATCTCGACGAAATGAGTGAAATGCAGGGGGGACGATGAGAAGAGAGCGAAGGCGCACCGTAGCTGTTCACGATGAGACGGCTTCACTCGCTTCCATCCGGAACCCCGGTGCGGTACAGGTGGTGCGAATCGAAGGCGGGGGACACTTCAGGCATACAATTGCCGCCATGGGGATCTTGCCCGGGATAGCCCTTCGGGTCGTGCGCGGTAACGCCCACGGACCGGTGGTGGTGTCCGTATTCAGGGAAACGGTGATGATCGGCCAGGGCATGGCCCGTCGGATCATCGTGCGGCCGAAGGAATAGAGCATGTTTTTTGCCATAAATGTTAGTCATGGCTAAATTTTGTTGATACATCGTATTGCCTGAGTTGAGAACCAGGCAACGAAAGAAATTTTATGACGGAGGAGATCTAATGAATATTCGTTTCAAGGATCTACAGATCGGTGATCGATCGATTGTAGACGGGTATGAACAAGGCGCCGGACCGTACAGGGCAAGGCTGATGTCCATGGGTCTGACGAAGGGAGCCGAGATCACACTGCGCACAATCGCGCCGTTGGGTGACCCGGTGGAGATCGAGGTACGGGGTTATAAGCTGTCCCTGAGAAGAGCCGAGGCGGACGTGTTGATCCTGAGGGGGGTAGAATGAGTACTGCTTCTGTCGAGACGAAGAGGATGACTATCGCCGTCGCCGGTAATCCCAATACCGGCAAGACAACCTTGTTCAACGGGTTGACCGGCGGCAAGCAGAGGATCGGAAACTGGCCGGGCGTGACGGTGGAAAAAAAGACGGGGGTCCTCAGATCCGAAGGACAGGAGGTCACCGTCGTAGATCTTCCGGGTATCTACTCGCTCTCCGCGGCGTCCGAGGATGAGGTCGTGGCGCGTGATTACCTCCTGAGCGGCGAGCCGGATCTCGTAGTCAACATCGTCGATGCCTGCAATCTTGAGAGAAATCTCTACCTCACCACGAACCTTCTCGAGATGGGGGTTCCCGTACTGGTGGTACTCAACATGATCGATCTCGCCCGTAAAGACAAAGTAGAGATCGACCTGGAGTTACTCCGGCAGGAGTTGGGCGTACCGGTGGTCGCTATCACCGCCACGGAACGTGACGACATCCGCCGCGTCGTCCGCAACATCCTCGAGGAGATTGATAGTCCGAAATCGTCGTCGGTGCGCGTCGCCTATCCGAACGAGATCGAACGGGTCATCTCCGAATGGTCCGGACGGGTCGACGACATCGCCCGGCGGGTAGGTACCGACGAGAGATGGGTTGTCGTGAAGCTGCTGGAGGGTGACCAGTGGATCACGGAGAAGGCGGTGAACTCAGGCTGCTTGGCAGAGGATGAGATCCGGCGGAGCGTAGGCGGCTTGAAGGAGATCCTGAAGGATGAGCCGGATGTCGTCCTCGCGGAGTACCGGTACGGGTTCATCCAGGGAGTCACGAGTAGTGTCATCAGACGATCCGACAGGCGTATCTCCACCTCCGAGCAGATCGACAGGATCGTGATGAGCAAGATCCTCGGAATTCCGATCTTCCTCGGAGTCATGTACCTCGTGTTCTGGGTCACGATGAACGTCGGCGGGGCGTTCATCGACTTCTTCGACATCCTGTTCGGCGGAGTGTTTGTCGATGGATTCGGAGCTCTGCTCGGAGCTCTTGCGGCGCCTGAGTGGCTGGTCACGATTCTCGCCGACGGCATCGGTGCCGGGCTCCAGACGGTGAGTACCTTTATCCCGATCATCTTCATGATGTTCCTCATGCTCTCTCTCCTGGAGGATTCCGGGTATATGGCCAGGGCGGCCTATGTGATGGATCGTTTCATGCGATTCCTCGGCCTGCCGGGCAAGGCCTTCATACCGCTCCTGGTGGGGTTCGGCTGCACCATCCCGGCGGTCATGGCTACGCGCACGCTGGAAAACAAGAAGGACCGCTACCTCACGATCTTCATGGCTCCCTGTATGTCATGCGGTGCACGCCTTCCGGTATACGCATTGTTTGCGGCGGCCTTCTTTCCGAAGAATGCGGGATGGATCGTGTTCAGCATCTACATGGCCGGCATCGGAGTCGCCCTTGTCACAGGGCTGCTCCTGAAGAATACGCTGTTCAGAGGCGAGACCTCTCACTTCGTGATGGAGTTACCGCCCTACCATGCCCCCCGGATGAGGCACATCATGGCGCATACGTGGAACCGGTTGAAGATTTTCATCCTGCGTGCCGGAAAGGTGATCGTACTCGTCGTGGCCGTCCTGAGTTTCATGAACTCCTTCGGAGTCGACGGCACCTTCGGTAACGAGGACACCGACACCTCGGTTCTCACTCGCATCGGAAAGACGATCACGCCTATCTTCGAGCCCATGGGAATCGAACGGGAGAATTGGCCCGCCACGGTTGCGATCTTCACCGGACTGTTCGCCAAGGAGGCGGTGGTCGGAACCTTGAGCGGCCTCTACAGCCAGATCGGAGGTGTCGAGGAGGGAGGCGAATCGTTCTCGCTGCTCGCCGCCGTTGCTGAGGCGGCAGCTACCGTCCCGGAGAATCTCTCGGGGATATTCGGAGACTTCGGCGATCCTCTCGGTTATGGGGTTGTGACCGGAGATGAAGCCGCCACATCCGATGCACTCGAGACCGATAGTTCCATCTATGGGGTCATGCGTAAGCATTTCAGCGCGGGATCGATGCAGGCGTATGCGTACCTCCTCTTCATACTGATATACTTCCCCTGCGTCGCGGCCTTGGGGGTGATCATCCGGGAGATCGGCAAGGGATATGGCTGGATGGTGGTTCTGTACCTGACACTCATGGGGTGGATCATCGCCACGCTCTTCTATCAGATTACCACGGCGCATCAGGTTGTGTGGATCATCGTACCCATGCTGCTTTTGGGCGTCATATATACCGGTTTCCGGGTCTTGGCCTCACGGGCATAACCGTCACGAACAGCCGCAGGCGCTTCCGAGCTCCTGCGGCTACTCCACTCGCCTATACATGAAGCTCCTTTCACAGTCCCATCTATCTTGACTAAACCGACGAGTTTGCCGATCTTTCTAGGTAGGGGAAGCCGCTGTCGGCAGTGGTTCCTCATTAATCCGAGTGGTGTTGAGATTCGTAGTATCCACCGTATCATACACCGGCGAATTGGAGATTGGTATTTATGCATCAGATTCGCAGCCGCCGTTCCTTCTCCGTCATCATAGTTCTCATTCTGCTGCGTACGCCGGCCCTTCTCTCCGCCCATCCGCACACCTTCATCGATACCCAGATGCGGATCGTGGTGGAGGCTGAACGCCTCAAGGGACTGCAGATCACCTGGTATTTCGATCCCATGTTCACCGGCTCTATCCTGCACGATTTCGATACGGACTCAGATGGGAAATTCGGGCAAGCCGAGGTCCGAGAGATACAAACCTACGCGTTTTCGAACCTCGTCAATTACGACTACTTCACCTTCATAGAAGTCGGTGATGAGACCTACGTCCCCGAGGAGATCGAGGGTTTCATCGCGTATATGGAGGGGAAGACGCTGGTATACCGCTTCTTCTCCCCATTCGATATATCCGTGCCACCGGAGGGCGTAAAGATCGCGATCTACGACGATACCTTCTTCTGCGACATCCTGTACCATGAGGAGTCGCCTGTGGTGATCGAAGGAGATACTCCCGCCGAATGGGAGATCGTAGAAAACCGGGACAAGGAGATTAACTACGGCGGCCCGGTGTCGGTCGCCCGGGAGAGTCGCGAGTACTCCGGAGTCGCCTATCCTCAGCAGGTCGTCCTCGTACTGAAGTAGATGTTTCCCGATAGAATCCTCCTGAGGAACGCCATGAAAGGCTTGACCGTCGTGTTCCTGCTCCTATCGCTCGCGTCGGGCTCGGGACTGTCCGCCCAGGTGAATCCCTTCTTCTCGAGTCCCCCGAGTGGTGACTCCGAGTCGGATAACGAGACCGATGAGCAGAATACGGATCACCAAGAGGTGCAACAGACGGACGGAGACCAAGAACCCGGACGAAGAGCCGCTGCGTCGACAAGGACGCCGGGGCCGATCATGCGGCGCGTCTCCCGGGTGCAGCGGACCCTGCAAAACAACATCGCCGAGGCGCTCCAAGGGATCACCGAGGGGGACGGTCTCCGGGCATTGCTCCCCTTGCTGACTCTCTCGTTCGCCTACGGGTTTCTCCATGCCTTCGGGCCGGGGCATCGGAAGACGGTGCTGGTCGGCTATTTCGTCGGCACGAAGAAAGGAGCCGACGTGGCGGCGTGGGCGGGAGTGCTGTTGGCACTCGTCCATGCGGGAAGCGCGGTCGTGCTGGTCGGCGGGTTCTCCTGGATCGCCGTGCGATCACTCACCCTCTCCATCAACCAGGCCGAACGCATCCTCATGCCGGCCTCATTCGGCATCATCGCCATCCTCGGGATCTGGATGATCGTGTCGGGACTGCTGGATCTGCGCAGGAAGTCCGCATCCGCGGAGCGGGAGGTCCGCGGCCTCGGCGGCCTCATCCTCTCCGGTCTGGTTCCGTGCCCGGCGGCTGCGTCGATCATGGTCCTGTCCATCGCCTACCGTCGTGTCTGGGTGGGGATCGTCTCCGTGGCCGCGATGTCCCTCGGCATGGGGCTGCTCCTGTCGATCACCGGCATGGCGGCGGTGGTGTTTCGCACAGGGCTAACCCGGGTACTCTCCTCCGGCAAGGCCGGCGCCGTGTTGGAGGTGGTCCTGCATCTCGTCGGCGGCCTCCTGGTCATGGTGTTCGGAGTCGTCATGTTCATGGGTTCAATCTAGTTCGAGAATGGAATCGAGTTGTCCGCCTTTGGCGTAGTTGTTTCAACCTTCCGCTCTGTCCAGGCAAAACTCGCAATAGGAACTGATATATGACTACAAATCTGTCAAAATGAAAATCGCTGTTCACTGTCAGGTCGGCTTGATCGTGGTTGCTAGTATCCTCGGGGATCACCTCGCAGGTGATGGACATGGAAAAGGTGTAGAGCACCGAGGCCCAATACCCTTCGGAATCGATGATGTCGTTGTTGGTGAAGTTTCGCCAGGGAATACCGGCGCACAACCGTCGGATTACCCCTTCGAGTCTCGGCATGTCTCCGGCTCGGAGTGCAGAGTAGGTGCCGTCGGATCCTGCCCTTCTTCGCTCCTGAGTTGCAGATAGCGGTATCCCTTCCTTGGAGAGGGGTCTTACATACCCCAGATGCTTTCGTCTAGGGCATCCAGGTCTCGGTCCAGCGCGTCGACCAACTCCTGCGAGAACGCCCCGCCCCGGAGCCGAGAGAGCGCCAGGTTGCCCTGGAGTTCGGTGATGCGTCGCCGCAGAGGCAGTAGGCGATGGATGTAATAGTTGGCGAAATCGATCAAATCCCATGGGCCCACGAGGGTGACCGGATCGGTCATGCCGCATGCCACGCAGCGGCCTTCGCGAACGGCGTCCAATATTCCGTCTCTGCTCAACTCCACGGCCATGCATAGGGTGAAGCTTCTGCACCGTGAGTAGATGCCCCAGTCGTGGGCATCGGACACGCCGACCACCGGCATTGGGTCTGTGGCCAGGTCGGGGGATGCCAGCCTGTTGGCCATGTAGGCCGTCCAATCCGCCGGCGTGAAGGCCTCTACCGCGTCGAACTCTCTGTCTTGGAAGGTCTGTTCTATGGCTCCGGCGTCCAGGTTCATCGGGGTATTCCAGAAGGGGTGTGCGAAGAGCACGATACCGCCGAACTCCCTGGCCTTGCGGACCTTCCACACTCCTTC
>CAZAKE010000151.1:0-12341 GCA_964485495.1 uncultured Spirochaetales bacterium | reverse complement strand
TCACCCCTTCACCGAACCGAGCATGACACCTTTTGCGAAGTGTTTCTGGAGAAACGGATACACCAGGAGAATAGGAACGGTAGCGGTGATGACGACCGCCATTTGCATGGTGACCGGTGCGCGGACCGCGTCTTCCATCTCCCGATCGGCCGGGCTTAAGCCCACCGCGGCTTCGTTCACGATCATCTCGCGAAGCCACACCTGTATCGGCCACTTGTCGTCATCGCTGATGAACATCAGGGCATAGAAGAATCGGTTCCAGAACATGACCGCATAGAAGAGGGTGAACGCCGCCATCGCGGCCCGTGAGAGGGGCAGGACGATCTTCGTATACACCGCCACCTCCGACGCACCTTCTATCTCCGCATTCTCGAACAGCTCCTGCGGTAGTTGTTCGAAGAAATTCCGCATCAATATACACCAGAACGGATTGATGGCGAGTGCGAAGATCACCGAGAAGTAACTGTTCAGGAGCCCGATGGTTTTCACGACCAGATAGAGCGGGATGATCCCGCCGTGGAACATCATCAGGAAGACGAGGAGGCCGTTGAAAAACCTGTGGCCCGGCATCTTCTGTTTCGACAATCCATACGCAAAAGATGAAGTAACGACCAGGCTGATGATCGTCCCGGTGACCGTGATGATCAGAGAGTTCTTGAGCCCCTGCATGATCTTACGTGTCTGAAAGATCACCTTGTAGGCCGTCAGATCGATCTTGGCCGGCCAAATGATGGCCGTCGACTTGAGGGCTTGACGCTGAGGCATCAAAGAGATACCGAGAACATGGATGAACGGTAGAAAACACGATATGGTGAACAAGACCAGGATCGACATACGCACCACATCGTAGGTCAAATCGGCGTATCGCCTGTCCGAAATCGTTGTGATAGTCCTCATCAGTAGATCCCCCGTTCGCCGGCGCGGCGGATGATGGAGTTGGAAACTACGATCATTGCGAAGGCGACGATCGACTTAAAGAGGCCGACGGCGGTGGAGTAACCAAACTCGCCACCGATAATCCCTCGATAGAATGTGTATGTTTCGAACACCTCGGCCTTCTCCTGAACCGCGGGGTTCATCATTAGGAAGATCTGTTGGAAATTTTCGTTGATCAACCGTCCAACCTGCAGGAGGAAGAGGATGATAACGGTACCCTTGATCGCAGGCAGAGAGATATGTATCGTCTTTTGCAATTTTGTACATCCATCTATTTCTGCTGCTTCATATAGATTGGGATTCACCGAGGCTAAGGCAGCGAGATACATGACAGTCCCCCAGCCGGCTTCTTTCCAGATGCCCTGTACTACGAGTATGGGCCGAAAGAGGTCCTTCTCAAGCATGAAGTATACCTCCTTGCCGCCCATGGCTGTGATAATGCTGTTCACGAGGCCTCCGCCCGGGGCCAACAACTCGATGGTGATCGCCGCGATTACCACCCAGGAGATGAAGTGGGGCAGATAGATCAGCGACTGGATCGTCCGTTTCAACGGAGACAACCTGATGTCGTTGATAAATAGGGAGAGGGCGACGGGAATCGGAAAGGCGAAAAACAGACGCATCCCGCTGATGACGAAGGTATTCCGTACGAGACGCCACAGGTCGGGGTATGCAAACAGTCTTCGGAAATGTTTCAACCCCACCCAACGACTGTGAAAGAGCCCCTGGATGAAGTTGTACTCCAGGAATGCGAAGACACTCCCCCACAGGGTGAACATACGAAAAATAAGCAGATACGCGAAACCCGGAATCATCAACACATACACGTAGCGGTAACGATATATCAGGTGGCGTAGGCTCCCGGCACTGCGAGACCGACCGGCTCGGGTTACCGGATCGGGCAACTCCGCAATCTCATTCATGATGCCTCACTCCAATGGGCTCATCGTCTCGAAACCGGTCTCCCGGCCGGACGGTCCGGGAGACCACGTCGGATCGAAAGCGATCAATCAACGACATTCTCCAGAGCCTGTTGAAGGTAGAGGTCGCCGCCACGCTTGCGCCACTCCGCCTGGATTTCCGCCAGATCGGAGGCAGGCCGCTCGCCGGTGATGATTTCGAACAGGCCTTCCAACCTGATGCGCATCATGTCGTTGCCATTTTCGGCCGCCTCGGGCTCTTCGGAGAGGATCACCGGATCACGGGTAAACTCTTCATACCGATCGAGTACTTCGATGCCCAGCTGCCCATGTTCGTCTACTTTCTCGAAGGCGTCGAGATAGAGGTTATACTCCTTACCGAGTCGCTTAAACATCGAGTTGTAGTTGCCCCATCCCTGTTTATCCCAGGCGGGGAGTTGCTTGAGTTTCCCGTCTTCCATGGTCCAGTGAACACCCTCGATGCCCTTCTGTAGAAGATCGATACCATCGCCGTGCAGCCAATCGAAGATAGAGAGGATCCGTTTCACCTTCGCAGGGGTATCCGCCGCCCTGGTGATCACTTCTGCCCGGAACCATCCCTTGTCCTTTACGATGATCGGGTCGCCGTATCCGTCGGCGCGGAGCGGATAGTCACAGACGCCTACGTCTGCGTTGGGATCGACATCACGACAGTCTCTGATAGTATTCATCCAGTCGGTGGCACTCATCCGAAAGAAGCCGATCCTTCCCGCGGTAAACATGTCTTCCTCGGACGCGACGGTGAGCGACGAGGGCTCGACGATTCCCTCCTGCCAGGCCTTGGCCAGGAAGGCCACATAGTCCTGCATGCCCGGCCTGAGAAATCCCAGTTCCGGACCGTCGTCACCGGGATAAAGAAAGATGTTTCCCCCCTTTCCGCCCATCTGTACCTGGAAGGCCGGGGCGATCATGCTGTTCACCGATTCGAGTTCCCGCTGCAGGGCGAATCCGTAGGTGTCGTTCTTCCCGTTCCCGTCGGGATCGTCGAATGTGAAGGCCTTGCTGACCTCGAAGAACTCGTCCACCGTGGTAGGCGGTTCCAGTCCTACATTCTCCAGCCAGTCCTTGCGGTACGCGACGACTCGCTTAAATCCCTTCCAGTTCGACGGTACCCCATAGATCTTCCCATCTACCATGGTAGACCGGGCGTATAGATCCATGGAGATTTCTCTGTCCAGGTTCGGGTAATTTCCGGGGGCAAGATAGTCGTTCAACGCGACGAACGCGCCCTGCCTCGACCACTGATGCCAGTTATAGTTGTTGAACTGTGAACACAGAATCTCCGGATAGTCCCCCGAGGCGATCAGGACCGCGTACTTCTGGTTCAACGTTTTCTGGGTCACCAGATCCATGGTGAGATCGACGTTGAACTTGTCACTGATCACCGTGGCGAAGAGTCCTTCCGGATCCATCTCGGTTCCCCAGTACCCATAGGTCCAGGTCAAGGCGAACCGCTGATCGGCATCATCGATACCCGACACCGCTTCCTCGGCCTGACCCGTCGCCCATACAGCCGCAATAGCGACTGTCAGGCAGGCCATCAATACCAGAACTCGTTTCATACTAATCCTCCTTCTCAATAGGATCTCGAATAAGATGAGACATGATCACCCCCTTTCCGGGATCCCGCAAGGGACAGTTTTTACACTACCCACACTCTTCATGAAAAAGTCGTGAAAAAAGGCAAATTTGTATGTATGCTGTTTGAGGACATAATTTGATCGAAGGGACAAAAACGGCGACCCTACGAAGGTTTCGTATCCGTTTATGGAGCCTTCATTGTGTTTTCGCCTGTGAAGTGTTCGGAGCGGTACTGCGAAGGCGTCATGCCGATGTAGCGTTTGAAGGCCCGTCTGAACACTCGGGCCGATCCATATCCGACGGCGCCACAGATCTTGTCGATGGCTATCTTCTCGGTCTCGAGCAGTCGACATGCCTTCTCCATCCTCAGTTTCGCCACGTAGAGATAGAAGTTGAGCCCGGTATACTCCTTGAAGATCCGGGAAAGATATCCTTCTGAGATGCGGAAGGCACCGGCGATCTCCGAAAGGCTCATGCTTTTCTCCGTATACTGTTCTTCCAGATACCGGAGAATGCTGTCCATCAATGGGAACGACTCCTGCTTGCGCCGCTGCACCAGGTCGGCGAGAGCGACGAAGCGGGTCTTCAGCGACTCGACCTGTGTCCGCAGTCCGGACTCCCGGTCGATAGAAGGGATATCCGGAGATTCGAGGAACGATCCGGACAGACGCACGTATGTGCCGCGGATCGATTCCAACAGGCAGGTACTCATCTCCGGAGAAAGAATCCGGTCGACCGTGTTGGCGTGGATCACTTCATCAAGGATCTTGGCCGTCTTCTCCGACTCACCTCGGCGTACAAACCCCATTATCTGCCGTTCCATCTCGATAGGATATCGAAAGTATTCATTCAAATCGGGTAGATCCTCGAAGAAGAGAAGAGCGGATTCCGTGTTCGCTTCGCCGTACTCCAAGGCCTGGATCGCCTCGGAGTATGCCATATGCACCTCCGTCGGTTCCCGCCGTCCTCCTCCGACTCCATATAACAGCGATACCGGAATATCTCCCAATACTTCCGCCGATATTCGTTCCAGCTCCACCACGACCGTGTCGCGAGCCGAGTCTTCCTTAACGAGCAGGATACCGAAGCGATTCAAGCCGATCCGGGTCCCGTATCCACGGCTCGATTCTTTCACCACCAGCGCCATCCTATCCATGAGAGCGTCGAGATCCCGCCTCTCCTCCTCGTAGAGTATGCCGTCGAATCCGGCAGCCTTTATCGCCACCACACGAAGCACCTTTCCTCGGAAGGACAATCCCGCCGCCCGGATCCAACGGTCGAGTTCCGCCCCTCCTGAGGCGTCACCGAAGAAGAGAATATGGAGTAGAGACTCGATCAAGACCGGTCCATAGGTCCGCACCGAAGATTCCAGTCGATCGGTATGTTCGAGTACGTCCTGCACCCCCGCCTGCAACCGCTCCAGGGCCCGTCCCCTCCCTGCGGCGTCGGGTTTCCATCGACCTCGCATGGCAAACAACATCGCCTCCAACGGCCTCGAGAATCGCCGGGTAAAGTAGAGTGCCGCGAGGATACCCGCACCCAGCGCGGTGAGGAGCAAGATGATCGAAATGTTCCGGATCCGTGTAACCGGTGCCAGGATCTCACCCATCGGGACGGCCGCCATGAAATTGAGTGGGTGGGATGAGAGTTCCATCGAGAATACCAGATGCCGGTGGGCGTCGAATAGATACTCATACACTCCCGTGCGATTCGAAGTCATGATCGTCGACAACTCGTCTTCGAACACCGTTCCAATCCGCGAGATAATGGTACCGTCGTCCCGAATCAGCGTCAGCCATCCGGTTTCCCCGAGTTGTAACGGCTCGAGGTTTGCGAGTATCTCAGCCTCGTTCATCATCACCAGCAGTGCACCGTCCGATTTCCCCGTATTTCCCGGCAGCCTCCTCAGGAAGGGCAGCGCGTTATACCACCCACGGGTATCCCGAACCCTCGTCGCCGCCAGGAACTCCTCCGCAATAGGCGCCCGGAGAACCGTATCGAGCCAGAGCTCGTAATCCAGGTCTCCGAAGTGCAACCTCGGATCGGGAACATTCTCGTAGGCCTCTCGCAACCCCAAGAACACATCGTTCGGAGTGATTACCGCATCGAGCCTCTCGTTATACACCCAGATATTATGAACGAATCGATCGTTGTAATACTGGTACGACAGGCTGTTGTAAAAGAAGAGGATGTCCAGCACGTTCTCTCGGATGGAGGACCCTCTCGGGGCGATCATGAATTCGTGGATCTCCGGGGATGCCGCAATTCTTGCAACCATGATCTTTATGTCGGTAAAGGCGTCGTCGAGAATCTCACCGTTGATCTGTAGGATAGACAGATTGCGCTCTATCACCTCATCTTTGACCGCATTCGCGCCGGCGAG
This sequence comes from uncultured Spirochaetales bacterium, assembly GCA_964485495.1. Taxonomy (GTDB): domain Bacteria; phylum Spirochaetota; class Spirochaetia; order CAZAKE01; family CAZAKE01; genus CAZAKE01. The sequence goes on along the minus strand of CAZAKE010000151.1, from coordinate 6,482 downwards.
ATAGATAAAACTGGTGATGAATAGGATCGTGAAGACGGTGATTAGGAAGCTGATAAGAAACGTGAGGAAGAAAGGATGCGTCGATCTACGCCTGGTGGTCATCATGATCTCAGACGGTAGTATACCCCTTGCGGTTATGAAATGCTACGATGGAATCATGAAGACATTGAATGATTCATACTTCTTCGAAGGCGAACTTTGAGAGTCTGATTGTGACGGTCCGTCACTATTCCCTGGTGAAGAACTCCGCCTTCTCGCCGGGGATCGGACTGTTATCGAAGGTGCCACGGCTCCTTACCGCCTCGGCACCGCCGGCGGCTTCGATCCTCGCGGCCTGGGCGGCCTTAGCCTCGGCGTCTACCCGCTCCGGATCGACGATCTCTCGCAGCGAGGCCTCGAACCGACCCAGTACCTCCCGGTAGGCCGGGTCGCCGGCCAGGTCGTGCAGCTCATCCGGATCGGCCTTCATGTCGAATAGCATCGGGGCACCGTCTACATAATAGATGTACTTAAAGGTTCCGTCTCGCAACATGTAGGTCCCATTCCGGGTGCCTACCCCGTGGTACTCGCCGAACACCGTTCGCTCCGCATCCTCCTCATTCGCCAGGGCGAAGAGCGACGAGCCCGGGAGTTCCGGTTCTGCAGTGGTGGGTTCACTCACGGAGGCCTGGATGCCGGAAGCCTGGAGGAAGGTGGGATACAGGTCGGCCAGGGAGACCGGCGTGGCGACGGCACACCCCGCAGGGAACCCCGGGCCGGCACAGATGAGGGGAATCCGCGCGGCCTCGTCGTAGAAGTGGAACTTGCCGAAGAGGCCCCGGGCCCCCAGGTCTTCCCCGTGATCGGAGGTGTAGACCACCAGGGTGTCCTCCGAGATGCCGGCATGCTCCAATGCATCCAGCACCTTCCCGATCTGCCGGTCCAGGTAGGTGACGGCCCCGTAGTAGGCCGCCAGGAACCGCCTTACCTCCGACTCCGAGATCTGTTCGGTGAAATTGAAATACTCCCGTGCGAACTCGATAGCCGGGTGACGGGGCCACTCCTCACACCGCCACTGGGGCGGCATGGGAAGCTCAGTATCCGCATACATATCGAAGTACTCGCCGGGAACCTTGTTGGGAGGATGCGGCAGGGCCAGACCCAGGTAGAGGAACCATGGTTCGGCCTGGGCTTGTTCGCCCTCATGGACACGATCACGTATCCACCGGCAGGCCGCGTCGGCGTTCTCCGCGTCGTAGGTGATGTAGCTGGAGGTGCCGGGTCCGGCGTTGAGCACGCCCATCCGCTTGTCGAAGATGCCGGGGTCCTGCCGCAGACAGCCGGCCACGTCGCCGTCTCCCGCCACGACGTGCATCGTGTTATGCTCCTCGGTGAAGCCGTTGTCGTCCGCCTCGCACCGGAAGTGCATCTTTCCGATGGCGTCGATCCTATGTCCGGCCTCACGGATGCGATGGGCCCAGCTGACGATGGATCCGTCGTAGGGGTGGGCGTTGTCCCACACCGTGTTCTCGTGCACGTACCGTCCCGTGGCCATGACCGCCCTGGCCGGGCAGCAGAGAGGAGAGTTGGTGTACGCCGCGGTGAACCGGGTGCCGCGACGGGCGAGTGAATCTAGGTTCGGTGTGCGGACCACTCCGTTTCCGTAGCATCCCGTCACCGCCGCATTGTGCTGGTCGCTGCAGATGAAGACCGTGTTGACCGGTTTCCGAACCACTCCACCCCTATCTCTGTTCATACCTTGCCTGCCCCCTTGCAAAAAGCGAGTTCAGATTCGAATCGCCCCGGTATTGTACCGAGAGCAGACGAAGAAAGAAAGGGCCTCGGATGAAGGCAAGCAGGTTCGAGGAGGGAGGAGGATGTTCGGCTGACAATATCCAGTAGATTGTGGTATCGTATGTTGTGATCGAAAGAAACGGTTGACCACCATCTTCGACTGGGGCAAACTATAGACTCGTTATGAGTACAATGATTCGCATCCAAAACCTCACCAAGTATTATCACAGCTTTCAAGCCCTGGACAATCTGTCACTGGATATCGACGGGGGTCAGATCCTCGGGCTCCTCGGTCCCAACGGCGCCGGGAAGACCACCACCATGCGGATCCTCACGGGTTACCTGAAGACCACCTCGGGATCGGTTCGGGTCGACGGCTTGGACGTGGGCCGAAATACGGGTAAAGCGAAATACGAAAAGGCGCACGCACCCCGAATACGCCGAATCACTCGCTCTCCTATATCAGAATCGGCTTCCCTTGAACTCCACCAGCGCAGTGAGGAGCGCCCTGATGTAGCCGATCGAGTAAGAGAGCCCGATGATACGCGTATCCGGATCGTCAGCCTCGATGGCGGGGATGTGATCGGGATTGAGCGCGCCGGCGAACCCCACCTTGTCCAGTTCCAGCAGTACCCGAAACATGTTCATGTCGCCGTCATCGAGGAGGGTCTCCTCGAAGGCCCGGGCGGTGGCCAGACTCCCCCGGACGTTCCTGAAGTGGCATTCGAAGAGCCGTCCATTGCGGCCGTAGTTGTTGAGCTCGTTCAATACCAACTGCTGCCCACCCTCCTCGGAGCGCGTACCGACGCAGTAGAGATACCCCACGACTTCACTGGGGAAGGCGTCGATGATCCGATGGTATCCGAGGCCTCCCATGGGTGTTCCCGGGAAGGGAGTGTCCGAGGGATGGATGGCCAGGCGGATGCCGGTCTCTTCGGCGATGGGGACGAGTTCGGAATAGACGGCCTTGAATTTGGTCCACCAGTTGTCCAGGTCTTCTTTGGACGGAGGAACGGGCTCCTTGCTCAGATTGACTTGGGTCTCGCCACGTGAGATATATCCGCCCCGATGTTTCGACTTGTAGAGAACGGAGAAGCCCTCGAACACATCACCGGCGAAACGCTGCCGGGCGAAGGGGAATCCGGCGTCGGCGAACACCCGCAGGCAGTTACAGGTATTCTCGAGCTCCTTCTCGCTTCCGGGTGCCTCGTTCAGGAACGCCTCGCTGATAGTGGGAAGGGTCACGCGATTGATCGAGAGCCCCCACGAGCTGATCTTCCTCTTGATCTTCAGGACCATGTCCAGGTCCGGATACCCCTGTTCCTGAAACCCGGGAAACATGCTGATCTCAGAAAAATCGACGCAATCGGCACCGAGCTGCGTAATCTGACGCAGGTAGGTGTCGGAGAACGTCCTGCAGAATGCGGCTACCTTCATCATCGTCGTCTCCTCGATATTCGTCATTGGATATCGGTCATTGTATCAGCCGTCGCGACGAGGGTACACAGAGGGTATCCCCGCTCCAGCACCGTAAACTCGGCCCGGATCTGCCTGCTCTCCCTCTCTTGATCGAATTCCAATCTACCGTCGATTACACCATGGCGCTGTGGTTCCTGCGGTATATATGTAAGCTATAATAGCGGAGTTGACCGGTTTGGAGCCGGCAGAGGTAGCCGGACTGCTGGAAATGGAAGAGTGACCCCCCACTTACCATCCTCAATCGGATCGCAGCGCCTCGGCTACGGCCTGGGTTGTCTCGTAGAAAGACATTGGAAGCATACTTCCTGAAGAATCGATCTGTATCAGAACAATCCCGACGCCAGCAGAAACACCGCTCCTCCATGGGCCAAGGTCGATGAAACAACACCGAACCGACTCGCAACAATCCCACACACGATGCCTTCCCACAATGCGAATACGAGCAGGGGATACCCGATATCCGTGACCGTTACCGCCAGAAACATGTGGCAGAATGCGAACAACACGCCCGACCAAATCCCGGCCTGAATAGGAGAGAACCTCGTCTCGAGTCGTCCCATGACATATCCCCGAAACAGTCCCTCCTCGAACAGGTTTCCGAGCATCGCGAATACGAACAGTGCAGGGAGAAAACTCGCGGGAACAAAACCGCCTCGTGCGTCCATGGGAACAGATCGATACACGAGAAAAAGCGGAAACACGATGATCAGCGAGGCTATGATACCAGACAAAACACCGAACCCCGGCTTTCCGCGAATCCATGTGACAAAGCGGTGGTTCTCATGATCGAGTCTGTAGATCGCGATGAAAGAGATCCCCGAGACGACTCCGAGTATCGCCGTAACGACGGGATCTGCGGTAATGCAGATCCAGAAGAAGCCCTCACTCCCGAATTCCCAGAGCCCCTCGGGCGTCATCGCATCGCGGAAGACGATGAAGAGCACGATGTAGACCCATATTCTCGGTCCGGGTTTCGGACGAAGAACGAAAAGCACGGCGCAAATCAGTATCAACGCTGGGAGTAGTCTAATGAAGAGATTTATAAGAGGTTCCATGTAGTAATTCTATAGATCAATCATAAGCGGTCAAGATCAATTAGTAGCTTCCGGTCACTTCCCTTGTCTTCTATATTCACTCACTCATGGGCATGCACCCAGACGTCGGTGTGTTTCTCCACCATTTCGAGGGCAGTCCGAAGGTCGCGGTTCATTATCGCCTCATGCATATCCCTATGTGCCTGGTACCCGATGGTGGAGTTGATGGTGGGGGCGAAGAGATCGATGATAAACTCGTACATGTTCGCCACAATGGGGTTGTGAGTAATCAACCCCATTGTTCGGTGATACTCAATATCCAACCTATCGCCCTTGGCTTTATCGATGGAGGAGTCGTGCTCCACCGTATCGAACTCCTTCTGGATGTCGTCGAGGCACATCAAATCCTCGCCGGAGGCGTTTTGGATGATCAGGTCGACGATGCCCTTCTCCATCAATTTACGCACTTCCACTAGGGCACCGTATCCGGGACTGCTTACCAGGATCTTGAACAAGAGAGGATCGAAAATCTTTTGATTGTCGGCGGTGCTGATGAAGGTCCCGGCCCCGCGGCGGACATCGACCACCCCAAGGGCCGATAGCACCTTCATGGCTTCGCGGATGGATCCGCGGCTTACTTTCAAACTCTCCGCCAACACCGTCTCATTGGGAATAGAGTCACCCGGTTTGAGCTTCTTCTGTATCAATAATTCCTTGATCTTGTCGACGACGATATCCACCGCGGACTTCCGGGTTTGTTTGATTTCAAATAGATCGTTCATAGGCTGTCCAAGTAGTCATGCGTAACAATCCTAAACCGTTATTGAAGTAAATGCATCCAGTCTAATATAGAGAATACTATTTCTTGACATTCATTACAATCCGTCGATAGGCAGTGAGAGGAGCATCCTGATGATCGTCGCTTACCTCCAAGATGATGTGGATCTGCGTTCCGGCGGAATCGGTGGGAACGGGGTAGGAGGCGACAGGTTGTTCCGCGTTCTTCACTTCGATTCCACCTCCATATGTTCCGGCCTCGGGATATCCGTACCACTTGAAGGATAACGTCTGCATCGAAACTCCTTCGTATCGTTTTTTTGCCTCATGCGATCTGATCCTGCTGTCCGGGTCATACGACTCCGAGGCATCCAACTGCAACTTCTCACCCGGTTCGACCTCCAGGATGGCCACTGTTCGGTTGGTGTCCCCCATGAAGTTGATCACCGGGTGATGGTTGGCGTGCATGAAGTCGGTGACGCACCAGTCCATGCGGGCCTTGAAGTCGTTGGTATACCCGTTTCGCCACCGCCACAGCGGTGCGAACGTGTGCCAGTCATACTGGGTATCGCCCCGCACGCCGGAGAACTCTCCCCAGGTCTCCTTCTCCTCCCATTCGAACGATGTATCCTTGGCTTCGGGATACATAGCCCACGGTGCATATTGACCCTCTATCTGATCCACCGAATACTGGCCTGCAGGAACCTGCTCCTTCTCCCATGAGAAGCGGCCGCCCCAGCCGCCCCAGCCGATCTGCTCGGGTTCGAAGAGGCCCTTGTTGACCAAGCCCAGCCAGGTGGTGGTTCCACCGCCGTCCATGAAGTTGAAGTGGCCGTTCTTGAAGATCCGCTGGGGATAGAGCGCACCCAACGCCCCGTGACGCGTGCGGATGTTCATCTCGGCCCAGTCCCACTGATCCAACGGCTCCCATGGCTGCGGCCCGGTATTCAGTCTGGGGCCGAAGAGGCCGAAGACCTGCGCTCTGCTGCGGATATAGAAGAGGTTCGGGAAGGTATGACTCATCCAGGCCCCGGCATCGTCCTGACCGCTGTCGTCGTACACCCGTATTTTTGCGATGAAGCGGTCCAACTCATCTTTCGATCGGGTCTGCTTGACATGCCAGAGGGCCTGGGCCAACGTATTGGACCCGGCATTGATAGCCACCCACACGGGTCGCGGGTCATCTTTATCTACAGCTTGAACGATCAGCTGCGACCCCTCGCTGTCTTTGCCGTCGCCTACCGCCTCCATACCGTACCCCCGTTGACCACCGGCGGTTTTGCTGAGCAGCTCTTCTACCGTCGGCCATCCTCCGGCATGCTTCTTCAGAGTATCGCGCACCGTCCCATAGGCATGCACTCGGTCCTCGATGCTCTCGGGAAATACGATATCTCTGAGCCATGTGGAGGTGACCGCGAT
>CAZAKE010000150.1:0-12370 GCA_964485495.1 uncultured Spirochaetales bacterium | reverse complement strand
TGCGATATCGACTTCGTACCTCGTCGAATCGCCACGAAAAGGCAGTATTTACAGAACGATCATGCAATTCCAAATGTAGTTACTGCTACATTTGGAATTGCTTTATTGTAAGAATCGCGTTTTGCGGATCGAGTTTCCTTCGAGGCGGCAATCTTTTCGAGCGCCTCGTACAGTTCGGGGCAGACGCCGTAGCAGGGGGCACGGAACACGATGGGATCCTTCGCAAACACCTGTCGATGGATGGCGATTCCCTCCGCGAGTTTCCCGCGTAACCGCTCCCGCGAATGCTCATGCCGCCACTTTTTTCTGTCTCGCTCATACTCCTCGAAGACCTTCGGGTTTGCCCTTCGGGTGCTCGCCTGGGGTATTCCGAACTCCAGGCAGCCGTCGTGCTCAAGGCCGTGGAGCTGGAAATCGTGCCCGTTTCTCTCGGCCCGGTGGATCGATCGTATCCAGTCCGTGTACTCGGGGGTCGGCCGTCCCTTTCCCTTGGGAACCCAAAAGAAGGTGGCCCTGATTCCCCGGGAGTCGAGCCACTCGACTACCTGGTCGAACGCCGACACCGCCTGCGGGACGTGTACAGATCCTGCGTCATCATTGGAGAAGATCGCTTTCATCGTATCCTCCTTGTTTACGAAAAAGCCCCCGCTTGCGGTAAGGGCTAACCCTCACCTTTTCTATCCCCATTGTACCCGAAATATGATACTGTTTCGGCGGTACAAATGTGTATGTCATGGAGGATCTGAATGAGAGAAAAAGTCGTACTCGGGATCGTGTTCTTCGTCATGCTGTTCCTGTTCGTCCTGTCGGCTACCGCCGTAGACACCGAACGAACGGTCACCATCGTCCGGGACCGGTGGGGAATTCCTCATATCTACGGAGAGACGGATGCCGATACCGCCTACGGATTGGCCTGGGCACACTGCGAGGACGCGTTCGAGTTGATTCAGCGTAACTTGTTGCCTGCCAAGGGACTCATGGGGAGCGTCACGGGCATCGACGGCGCCCTCATGGATTTCGCCTTTCAGTTTTTCGACGTACCCCGGCTCGTGGCAGAACGATACGAGACCGACCTGAGTCCCGGATTTCGTTCGATTCTCGAATCCTACGTGTCCGCGGTGAATCGATACGCGGAGGAGCATCCGGAAGAGGTGCTGATCGCCAGGGCCTTCCCGTTTTCTCCGCAAGACATCATCCGCAGCTACGTCGGAATCGGCATCCTGCTGGCCGGGGCCGGATTGGACTTCGATGCCATCGAGGGCGGGTTCCTCGAGGAGATCTACAAGGTCAACGACCCCGGTTCCGGTTCCAACGCCATGGCGGTAGGACCCTCACGAACAACGGACGGCAGTACCTTCCTGCTGGTCAACTCCCATCAGCCCCTGGAGGGTCCTCTGGCCTGGTATGAGGCACACGTCAACAGCGACGAGGGATGGAACTGTTACGGCGGGCTCTTCCCCGGGGCCGTCTCGATCCTCCTGGGCTGTAATCCCGATCTCGGATGGGCCCATACAACCGACTACCACAACTTCAGCGAAATCTATGAATTACGGGTGAATCCGCTGACCAGGCGCTACTATTATGAAGGTGAATGGCGTTCCTTTACCTGGCGTACCGCACGGCTGCGTATAAAGCTCGGTCCGTTCTATCTCAACTACCGCAAGCCCATTCCGGTCTCGGTGCATGGTCCGGTATACCGGAAGCGTGGAAGATGGTATGCCCTGCGGTATCCCGCGGCCATGGAGATCAGGCAGGCGGAGCAGTGGTTCCGCATGAACAAGGCCCGGAGTTTCGTGGAATTCGAAGAGATCATGAGGATGGGCGCCATGCCGCTGTACAACGTGATCTACGGCGACCGGGACGGCAACATCTATCTTTTGTCGGATGGGCGTATCCCCGAGAGAGATCCGAGCCTGGATTGGAGCAGACCCGTCGACGGGACCGATTCCCGATATCTCTGGCATGACCTTCTGCCGTACGACCGAAAGATCAAATACCGCAATCCGGAGTGCGGGTTTCTGTTCAACTGTAACGGCACGCCCCTCCAGGCGACCGTCGAGGAGGAAAATTCGACCGAATACTTTCCGGGCCTACAGCTCTTCACGTACAACCGGAACGAACGCTTTTCCAAATTGTTGAGCGAACATCTGGGCCCATTCGACGACGCCGATCTGCGGCGAATCAAATTTGACACCCGCTACGACGCCGATGGGATCTATGCGAAGAACCTTCGGGTCTTTGCCGAACTCGATCCCGATGAGTACCCGGACCTTTGGGAGGCCATCGATTGGTTTCGGCAATGGGACCTGAGTGGCGCGGTTGATGACAGGTATGCGGCCTTGGCGATGCTCGCGGGGAAGTTTTTGGATCAAAGACTCGACATACCAAGAGGATTCCTCTTGATCCAGCCGCTCTCGATCGCGGAGGATGACGCGGTTACCGCCCTGCGGGAGGCACGAGACTACCTCGAGGAACAATTCGGCACCATCGATGTGGAACTCGGCCGGGTTCAGCGTCTCGCCAGGGGTACGGTGAGTATCCCGATCGGTGGACTCCCGGAGGTGCCCCGGGCGGTGGATACGAAATATGACGATGATCTCGAGACGTGGAAAGTGCGGGCCGGTGACGGATTCATGATGTTCATTCACTTCACCGAAGAAGGTCCTCGGATTCAGGCCGCCGCGCCGTTCGGTAATTCGACACATCCCGACAGCCCCCATTACACGGATCAGATGGAGATGTTCGCCGCCCGGAAGACCCGGCCGGTCACGCTGAACCGGACCGAGATAGAGCGGACGGCCGAACGGGCGTACGAGGTCATCATCGAATAGGTCGCCTTCGGCGATCCCTCACACACTCTTCGGTTTTTTTTTCTCGATCGCCGTCTTGATCGAATCGTAGGGATGGGCGCCGGTGAGTCGCATGATGCCTTCCCCCTGCCGGAACATCATGATCGTCGGGATCGATTGTACGGCGTAGGCGCCGGCTACCTGGGGCTTCTGATCGACGTTCACCTTGATCGTCAGCAGCTACACCGAATATCGCAGTCGACTTTTCCTGATACGGCGGCGAGATGCACGAATCTCGTCGCCGTACTCATCGAGTACCTTGCAGAGCCGCTGCCTGAGGGTCTTGTAGCTGAACTCCCGATTGCCGATCGTGAAGTTCTTCTCCACCATCTGCCGTCGTTCGGCCGGGTGGGTGAGGACATACTCCATTCGATCCAACACGGCGTCGGTAATGATAAGGCGTTCATTGTCGTCGTATCTGTCACGGATCTCGATGTTATCGAACCCGGCGACCATGATGTCCGTCTTGTATACAAGATACGTGGTGGTGATCACGGGGACCTTCGCGGCGATAGCCTCCAGTAAGGCATTGCCGAAGCCCTCCCAGATCGGGAGGTAGGTGACCAGATCGGCGTTGGCGAGGACGTCGCGGTTCGTGTACAGCTTCTTCCCATCGGCCCCGGTACCTCGTATCGACGAGACTTTGTCCGAGATCATGTGGAGGGGAATGTCCCGGCTCTCTGCCATCTCCCTGATGTAGCCGATATAGTTCTCGTCCGGTTCGTCGCCCTGATAGAGGGAGATGATGTATTGAATTCTATCCCGGTACTTCGGATACCGTTCGATGAATCTACCCAAGAGCTCAATCGCATCCTCGATGCGTTTCCGCTGTACGATCCGTGTCGGTTGTACGATGAGGATGTCGTCCTCTCGGAATCCGAAATCTTCCCGGAAGGAGCGGTTGTAGTCGTCCAGCCAGACCGGATGATCGAAGTCCTCACAATTCGGGATAACGTGGGGCTGAACACGTTTGAGTGATCTGAGGATATGGGCCGCGTAAGATGAGATCACGATATGCTCGATTCCGAAATCCGCAGGCGGCATGATGTCGTTCAGGAGAGCCTCGATCCGGTTGAAGGAGAAGCGGCTACGCTCCCACCAGAAGTCATGATGATGGAATAGGGTCGCCACCCGGTCGTCTACGGCCATCTTGTGCAGTCCGATAGCTCCCAGGAGTGTCATGGGCATAGCGTTTGTGTTCTGGCCGATGACCACGTCGATCTCTCTGGTCTGCACGAACTCATGCATCATGTTGGCGACCATGGAGCCTTCGGCCAGCATCTCCTCGACCATCCTCTTCGTCATCTCCTCGTGGTTGTAGGGAGGATGCTTCGAGAGAAATGGAAAGAACTGCTTCTCGTATTTCTTCTGCTCCGGCGAATTGAACCTGATCTTTTCGAGCAGGAGCCGGTTCGCCTTCGGAACGGCGTCGAGGGGTGTGGTAAACTTGCCGGAAATGGTAAATATCTCATGGCCCTCATCCTGGAGGATGTTGATCCACTTGTCGACCTCCAACGATACCCCGTCCACGTCTCCGAGTTTACCGCTGACGATACCTATCCTGAACGAATCCTTGGTACCTGCCATAATTCGGAACGTATCAGGTAAGCAGGCGGCGTGTCCAGCACCTCCAGACAGTATGGCAACTTCGTCCGAGTCGGATGCGGCTGTCCGCGCCGAAAAGAGAATTCGTCTTCATTTTTTTTCTCCTTTGCTTGACCCCCACCGAGGGTCAAGCATATGATGTCACAAATTATGCGTATTGTCATTTTCACCGACGTCTTTCATCCCAAGGTGGACGGCGTCGTAAAACGTCTTACCGGCAACATCGAATCGCTGGTTGCGTCAGGACATCAGGTGCTGGTGGTTACTTCGGCCGGGTATGCCGAGAGTTATCCGGGCATTCGGGTCGTGAATCTTCCTTCGGTCCGGCTGGCATCGGACAAGGATGTACGGTTCGGTGTGCGGTCTACACCGGATGCCCTGCGGATCGTGAGAGAGTTCGAGCCTGAGGTGGCTCATGCCGTGGCACCATGCATCGTGGGCGTGGGCATACTCGGCATTCGCATGGCCGAGAAATTCGGTATTCCCCTCGTCACCAGCTTCCAGACCCACTATGTCCGGTACATTGCCGGAAACCCGATCTGGTTCTGGCTGAAGCCCTTCGGATGGCAGCAGATTCGGGCGATCTACAATCGTGGCGATGTCGTTCTCACCACCTCCGAACCGATGAGGGACGAACTCGAAGAGCAGGATGTTCGCGGAAGGTGGCGAAAGCATCCGGACGGGGCCGAAGTGCTGCTGTGGAGTAAGGTGGTGTGTACCGAGGAGTTTTCTCCGGAGCATCGTGATGCCGAAATGAGACGGCGGCTGGCCGGCGGTGACTCCGGTGTCACGGTCCTGCTGTTCGTCGGAAGGCTCTCCCGGGAGAAGCGGATCGATTCGCTGCGTCCGATTTTGGATCGGGTCGACGGGGTCGTGCTGGCGCTGGTAGGAGACGGTCCGGACAGGGCCCGGCTGGAAGAACACTTCCGTGGGTACCCGGTGATCTTCCACGGAATCCTCAAGGGATCATCGCTGGCGGCGGCGTATGCCTCGTCAGATCTGTTTCTCTTTCCCTCCACCTTCGATACATTGGGGTTTGTCGTCCTCGAGGCGATGGCCTCGGGTCTGCCGGTCGTGACGGCCGGAGCGTCGGGATGTTCTACCTCCATCGACCATGGTAAATCCGGATATATCTACGATCCGGACCATCCCGACGAGGCCGTGGAATATGTCAGGATGCTGACGCTCGATGAGGGCCTCCGTTCCGGAATGGGGAGAGCGGCCCGCGAGAGGGCTCGAGAGATCGGCTCCTGGGAAGCCAACGCACGAGACCTCCTGCGGATCTATCAGGAAGCCGTACGCCGTAGTCGGGCCTATGCGCCTTCGAGGCCGGCGACGCAGAGCTGATGGGCCGATCACGGGCTGTATCGCAGATCTGAGGAGTGGGTCAAGAATAGTACGTTCGCGAAGAAGTAGGAGTTGCGACGCATGGAATATGTCTGTCTCGCCGCCGGCAAGGGCAGCAGGTTCGGCGGTCTCGGATCGTATCTACAGAAGTGTATGTACCCGCTGATCGGGAAGCCCTTCGTCGAATATACCCTTTCCGAGGCGGTGGACGCCGGCGCCCGGCGAATCACGTTCGTAATCGGGCACCTCGGTCACCAGCTGCGGGACTATTTCGGATTCGAATACCGTGGCACGCCGATCGAATACATCGAGCAGGAGAAGCCCCTCGGTACCGGGCATGCGGTTCATGAAGCCTTCAGGAGGCATGGGTATGACTCTCCGGTGATCATCTGGTTGGCCGATGCCTATTTCTCCGCCGATGAGTTTACCGCCATCTCCGCTTTGGCGGAGTATGATGCGGTTACCCTGTACGAACACCGGTGTGACCGTCCGCATCACGAGCGTGTCGACTACAAGGACGGACGGGTCATTCGTGCCTACAGGGGCACGGGGCCATATATCGAGAACGGCCTCTGGAAGTTTTCTCCTGAACTCATGGAAACCATGGGCGATGAACAGGAGGACGAGTATCGGGCCCTCCTATCCGTGCAGCGGGCCATCGAACGAGGATCGAAGATCGGTGCGATCTTCACGGAACGGCGTATCAACATCGGGGATACCGAGCCGTCGTTCCGCCAGAATATTGCCGAAGTGACCGGTTTTTTCGTAGAATGGGCTAAGAACACCGACAATACCGCGACGGCCGACGATATGCGAAATGACCGGCCGAAGGACCGTTTGAAATGATCGTGACGAAAACTCCTCTCAGGGTACCGTTTGCCGGCGGATTGACCGACCTCAAGAGATATGCGGGAACATTCCTGGGTGCGACATGTAGTTGCTGCATCGACAAGTACATCTACGTCACACTCAAAGACAACATAGAATCGGGTATCGACCTGAAGTATATGGATGTACACGAGAAGGTCCCGAGTTTGGAGTCGTTGAAACACGATCTGACCCGAGAGGCCCTCATCTTGACGGGATTATCCGAGCAGCCGATGGAAATTCACATCATGACCGACCTGAACGGTAAGAGCGGATTGGGATCTTCGGGCGCGGTGACTGTCGGTCTTCTCTCTGCCATGCATGCGTACAAGGGTGAATCTGTGTCTATGGATCACCTTATCAAGGAAGCGGCCAAAATCGAGATCGACATACTCGAAAGTTCGTGCGGCTTCCACGACATGTCCATTTGTGCGTTCGGCGGCTGCAATCTGATCGAATACGACGCCGACGGCGTGGTTCGACGGAGCGAAGTGGAATCCGAGGACCTCCTCACGAGGTTCTGGGACCGGTTCCTCCTCTTCTATACCGGCATACATCGGCGTACGAAGCCTTCCCTCGATATCCTGGAGGACAATATGGGAGAAGCCTTCGGCATTCTCCACGAGATGAAGGCCCTCGCATATGCGATGGAAGAAGCACTGAATACCGGAGACATCGAGAGGGCGGGGCGAATTCTACAGGACCAGCAGGATCATAAGATCCGCCTTCCCGGCCACTTTCTCGATCCCTTCGTCGAAGACGTGATGCACAAGGCCCACGAGATCGGCGTGGCCATTCAGATTCCGGGAGGGAAGGTAGGCGGATATATCATGGTGCACTGCCCCTCTGCCGATCACCTGTCGGCAGCCCGTGAGGTGTTCGGAGAATATCAGGAGATAGCTGTGGGCATAGACCGAACCGGCACCATCGTTACCCGTGTTTGACGATTTATTCGAGGGTTCGATAGTTCGGCTGGAATTGTGACGCCTTCACGTGTTTGCGTTCACTCGATGGGCTCCGGTTGCTCTGTTATTACGAAAGCCGCCAACCCGATTCGCAGAGCTTCTTCATTTCGGTACTTCCCGAGTGTCGCGGGGCCGAACGTTTGTGCCAGGAAACGTTTGCCGTAGGCCAGTTGGGCCTCCTGGTCCATCTCCTCCCACGCGTCGATGCGTCCGGCCTTTTCGTCCTCCTCCATCATCGCCATCTGTTCCTGCGCTTCCCGATACCAGGAGTCGACCTTCTCCTCTACCGATTTTGAATCCGCCTGTGATCCGTCCGCCTTTCGTATCCCCCCGTCGCGCCGGCGTTTGTACATCATCCACACGATTATAAAGATCACACAGGCAACAATTATCTGCCATCGCTCCATCGATCGGTGCCTCCTCGAATGTTTGTCTCGCATATCTCTATTCTACCACGGATCGCTCCCCGTTTCGCCCTCTCTTCGAGGAGCCCAGCAATTCCAAATGTAGCAGTAGCTACATTTGGAATGTGCATGATCACTCCGTGTTTTATGCCTTTTCGTGGCGATTCGACGAGGTACGAAGGCGATATCGCAGAAAAGGGACTGATAAACGTCTTGCTTTCTACTTACTTTTCGAATCGCTTCGAGGAGCCGTGGTACCTCGCCGGAGTCTTTATCGAGATACCGTCAACAAAACGATGACTGCGGCACCGCCGACGCACGGGTCCATCAACATCCGGCGAGATACCTACCGGCAAGCCGCAGTCCGAGACGCTCTCCATCTTCGCTGCCGTTGAACTGTTCGTCTTCCAGCTCGATGGAGATGCCACCCTTGTATCCCGAATCCCGGAGGATCTTCAGTGCCTCCGTCCAACGCATCACACCATGGCCCGGAACCGTATATCGCCAGAAGGCCCCGCCGAACCGGTGGGATACCCCGGTCACCGAAGCGCAGTCCCGCCCGATCTCGTACAGGTTTTCGGTGAGGATCTCCGTGTCCTTTCCATGCACATGATGGACATAGGGAGCGAACTCCTTGAGAAACCGAATGGGGTCGACGTCCATGCGGATAAGGTGGGACGGATCGTAGTTAACCGCCGCCCTGTCGCCCACGCGTTTTCGGAATTCGCGGTAGCTTTCCGGATTCGTGACCAATCCGGGAGGAAATCCCTCTATGACCAGCCAGGTATCGGTCTCCTCGAGCACCGGGTACAACTCCCGATACCCCTCAACCGCGGCGTCAAAGGCCTCCTGCCGCGACATGGCGGGATCACCGGGCCTGACCACGAGGAAGAAGCGGTGCAGCCCGATCTTGGAACAGGCTCGAATATAGGCACCTGCTCTCTCGATAGCCTTGGCCCTGGTCTCCGGGTCCGGTGAGGCGATACCCGCCGGATCCGGGAGATCGACCGAGCATACCGCGACGTCCTTGGCGAGGCATTCCGAGGCCTGCGTGTCGGCGTCGTCGAGAAGGTCGATGAATCCGAATCCCTCCTGCTGGACGAATGTGTGGAGTGTCTCGAGGTCTTGCTGCCAAACCGCCCGTCGAATTCTGCGAAACCCTATCGGAAATGACCCGGTTCGTGTGTGCAGCATATCACACCCCCTCCTTTCCGAGTTCGGCCGTGCCCATTCCGGCGGCTTTTCGGGCGGGATGCACCGGCGTTCCGGTTCGTGCCGATTCATAGACGCCGTCCATCAAAAGGCTGTGGTTGATTCCGTTCTCGATGCCGGCGGCCGGAACGGCTTCACCCCGGATGGCGTCTACGAAGTTGTTGATGGGGAATACTTCCGGGATGTCGATATCCGGCTCCTCCGGGAACCCGTCCGCCTGGACCTTGATCCAGCCGCCGGCCCATCCGTCGATCTCGACCTTCCCGTTCTCGAAGATGAACACCATGTGCTGTCCCCCGACTGCGCAGTTCCCGCTGATGGTGATGTTGGCGAGGATCTGGTTGACGAACCGTACGGTCATGACGCTGTTGATGTCCACCGGTGCCTCCTTGTGATCGGTGAGCGCGAACACCGTCTCCGGCTGTGACTCGACGCTCCACAAGAGGCTGTTCAGGATGTGGGCACCGCTGTCGTACGCTTGTCCTCCTCCTGAGAGGGTGGGATCCTGGCGCCACGTGCCCGTGGTGTTTCGCATCCAGTTCTGTGAGAGATGGCCGCACACCATCTCAAGCTTGCCGAATGACTCGTCCCTGATGCGCGCCCGCAGGTATTGAAACACCTTCTTACTCGAGGTGTTGTACCCGATGGCGACGATGCGCCCGAGGGCTTCGGCTTTCTCTTTCAGTTCGAAGGCCTGCTCCGAAGAGGTAACCATCGGTTTCTCTAAGAAGACGTGACACCCCGCCTCCATCGCCTCCACGGCGTGCGTGAAGTGCAGGGTGTGCGGCGTGGCGATGATGACCCCATCCGGCGACATCTGCGAATACATTGTGGCGGGATCGGTGAATGTCGCGATCTCGGTGTCGGGAAAATAGGTCGCCGAGGCAGTCTGCAATGCCTCCGGATTCACGTCACACAACGCGACGATCTCCGCCTCCGGACGTTCCTGTAGATGTTGGATGTGCCGCTTGATGATACGGCCACACCCGAGAATTCCCAGTCGAATCATGCTCATCTCCTTTCAGAAATCTTATCTTATTAACTCAGGTGTACCATACTTGATATCCTTTGAACAGAGGAGGAACTTGTGAAATACCGTGAGACCGGGTACTCTCTCTGTGATCTGTGATGAAATCTGTGATAAAATCTGTGATAAAATCTGTGATAAAAGAGACGAAGGGAGAGACTGAGAGGAGAGACAGATGAACACAATCCGGTTGACCACGGGACAGGCGATTATCCGCTTTCTCGACGCGCAGTACGTGCGAACAGACGGGCATGAGCAGAAGTTTGTGAACGGCGTGTTCGGCATCTTCGGTCACGGATGCGTGGTCGGACTCGGCGAGGCCTTGCAGGAGCCGAACCATTCACTGACCTTCTATCAGGGCCACAGTGAACAGGGGATGACCCACGCCGCCATCGCGTACGCGAAGCAGAATATTCGAAGACGAATCATGGCCGTCACCGCCTCTATCGGCCCGGGATCGATGAACATGGTGACCGCCGCCGCCACGGCCACGGTGAATCGGGTTCCGGTTCTGCTGCTGCCCTCGGATACCTTTGCCGGCAGGCAGCCCGATCCGGTCCTTCAGCAGATGGAGCAGTTCCACGACTATACCATGACCTGCAACGACGCCTTCCGCTCGGTGTGCCGGTACTGGGACCGGATCTCCAGACCCGAACAGGTGATGACCGGCCTGCTATCGGCCATGCGTGTCCTTACCGATCCTGCCGAAACCGGGGCGGTGTGTCTCTCGCTCCCTCAGGACGTGCAGGCCGAGAGTTACGACTACCCGGAGGAGTTTTTCCGGAAGCGGGTCCATACCATCGACAGAAGACCCCTCGAGCCGGACGCGGTTCCGCGGATTGCGGATCGCATCTGCGCGAGCACCAAACCCCTCGTGATCTGCGGCGGCGGCATTCGCTATTCGGAGGCCGGTCATGTCTTGGCTGCCTTCTGTCAGGAGTTCGAGATCCCTTTCACCGAGACCCAGGCGGGTAAGGGGTGTATTCCGTGGGGGCATCCCATGAATCTCGGCGGTATCGGAGTCACCGGGGGAGCGGCGGCGAATCGGGCCGCAGCCGAGTCAGACCTGATCCTGGCGATCGGCACCCGACTGTCGGACTTCACCACCGCATCCAAGTCCGCGTTCAAGGCTCCGGATGCGAAAATACTCGCGCTTAACGTGAATAAATTCGACGCGTACAAGATGGACGGTGAACCGTTCATCTGCGATGCGAGGGAAGGGCTGACGGCGGTGGCAGGGGCACTCAGGCGGAGGGGATATCGGACGATATGGGCCGGGCTCATCCCCGAACTGAAGGCCGAATGGGACGCCGAGGTCGAAAGGGTATACTCCATCGAAGATGGGCCGTCCGGGTACTCCCAGATGCGGGCACTCGGTATCCTGAACGAGACTGTCGGCACGGATGGTGTGGTCGTCGGGTCCTCCGGCAGCCTCCCGGGTGACATGCAGCGGATGTGGCGCTGTTCCTCGGCCGGCGGATATCACATGGAGTACGGATTCTCCTGTATGGGATATGAGGTGTCCGGCGCCCTCGGCGTGAAGATGGCGGAGCCCGATCGGGAGGTATACGCCATGGTGGGGGACGGAAGTTTCGTGATGCTCCACTCCGAGCTCTTGACCAGCCTCCAAGAGGGCAGCAAGATCAATGTCGTCCTCTTCGATAACGGCGGATTCGGCTGTATCGACAACCTGCAGCGGTCTCAGGGGATTCCGAAATTCGGCTGCGAGTTCAAGCGAAGGAACCCGGAGACCGGGAGGCTCGATGAGGGTGGTGAACCCCTGCCGATCGACTATGCGGCAATCGCCCGGGGATACGGGTGCGAAGCCTGGACGGTACACGATAGCGAGGAGTTGCGAAGGGCCCTCGAGAAGGCGAAGCGGAGTCCGGTGTCGACCCTGATCGATATCAAGGTGGATTTCGATTCCATGTCCGACGGATACGAGAGCTGGTGGCGGGTCGGTGTGCCGGAGGTATCCGAGAAGGCGTCCGTCGTGGAGGCGCACAGGCGGATGGAAGAGATGGTGGAACGGGCACGCAAGTTCTGATCGGCCGGCTATGCGGCCGCGTAGAAAAATTTGAGAGGTATCTATGA
>CAZAKE010000149.1:0-12458 GCA_964485495.1 uncultured Spirochaetales bacterium | reverse complement strand
CCCATGCGCCGTTCCTGATTGGCCGCTTCCCCGACATGATGGCCCCACGGGTGGGTGTACAGAGGGGCGAGACATGGAAATCGGTGAGGTGCACGGACTCGCCATGAAACCCGTCTATGTTGGGAGTACGGATCCGGGGATTTCCAGTGCACCCCAGATCGCCATATCCCTGATCGTCGGTGATTACCAGTACTACGTTGGGGGTTCGCTGCATGCTGCTATTCCTTCGTTATGTAGTATTCTCTCTGTAGTATTCTCTGCCGATATCTACGCCTGCGAGGTCTCTACCCCTGATGCAGGAAACACGCGACTTTGCGGTCACTCGATCCGCCGCCCTCGATGTCGATCAGTTCCGGCTCCTCCCGGCGGCACCTGTCGGTGGCGAAACGGCAGCGGGGATTGAAGTGACACCCGTTCGGCGGGTTGATGGGGCTCGGAACCTCACCCTCCAGCTTGATCTGCTCGATCCCCGTATCTTCCCAACGCCCGTGTGGCACGGCCGAGAGGAGCGCCTGGGTGTACGGGTGCAACGGATCGGAATAGAGCGTCTCCGTCGGGGCGATCTCGACGATCTTGCCCAGATACATCACCGCCACATCGTCGCTGATATATCGCACCACTCGCAGGTCGTGGGAGATGAAGAGGAACGTCAAATCCATCTCTACACGAAGCCGCTTCAATAGATTGATGACCTGGGCTTGGATGGAGACGTCTAAAGCCGAAACCGGCTCGTCCGCAACCAGGAAGGTCGGATCGGTAGCCAAGGCCCGGGCCACGCCGACCCGCTGCCGCTGACCGCCGGAAAACTCGTGGGGATACCGGTTGATATACGAAGGGTTCAGGCCGACGGTATGCAGGAGCAGTTCCACCCGTTCCCGAATCTCCGACTGGGAGAGTTCGGTGTGCAGCATGAGAGGCTCGCCGATGGTGTAGCCGATACTCCGCCTGGGATCCAGTGAGGCGTAGGGGTCTTGGAAAATGATCTGCGCCTTCTCCCGCATAGACCGCAACTCACGCTCCCTCTTCTCGGATATCTCCATGCCGTCATAGATGATCTTTCCGCCCGTCGGCTTGTGCAGTCGAAGGATCGCCCTGGCGATGGTTGACTTGCCGCAACCCGACTCTCCCACCAATCCCAACGTCTCCCCGGACTTGATGCCGAAGCTGACGCCGTCTACCGCCTTGATCATGTCTTGATGACTCCACGGGAGGAAATTCCGCCTGCCCCCCTTGAAGTGCATCTTCAGATCGATAGTTTCGAGTAGGTACCCGTTATTCCCCATTCCCGACCTCCGCCTCACAATGACATGCATAATAGTGCCCAGGTGCATACTCGACCAACTCCGGCGCCTTCTCCCGGCATTCCGGCCGTGCCCTGCCGCAGCGCGGCCAGAAATAGCATCCCGGCGGCAGTTCGATCAGGTCGGGAGGCAGTCCCGCGACCGCCGCAAGCGGCTGGGTACGGTCGCTCGTGAGATCAAGAGACGAGGCCAAGAGGCCTCGCGTATACGGATGCACGGGTTTCGTGAACACCGCCTCTGTCGGTCCGGTCTCTACGACCTTGCCGGCGTACATCACCACCACCCGGTCGCAGGTCTCGGCTACTACTCCCACGTCGTGGGTCACGATGATAATTCCGGCATCCAGCTCATGCTTCAGCCTCGCCATGAGATCGAGGATCTGTCGCTGGATGGTCACATCCAATGCCGTGGTCGGTTCATCCGCCAACAAAAGAGAGGGATCACACGACAGTGCCATGGCAATCATGACACGCTGCCGCATGCCGCCGGAGAACTCGTGGGCGAACGCTCGAAGCCGCTCCTTCGGCGCCGGAATTCCCACCTTGTCCAGTAGTCTCACGGCCTCATTCATGGCCTTCTGTTTGGACATACCCTGATGGATCATGAGCGGTTCGATGAGTTGTTTTCCTATCCGCATGGTCGGATCCAGGGAAGCCAAGGAATCCTGAAAGATCATGGCCACCTCGGAACCGCGCTTGGTGCGCATGCGGTTCTCCGACAACGTCGCTAAATCGGTGCCGTTCAACAGTATACGTCCGCCGGTGATTCGTCCGGCTTTCGGCAGCAGCCGCATGATCGAAAGGGAAAGGGTCGACTTGCCGCACCCCGATTCTCCGACGATCCCTACCATCTCACCGCGGTGGACATCCAGCGAAACGCCGTCTACCGCGTTCACGACACCGTCTTGGGTGAAAAACTGAGTCCGTAGATTCTCTACCTGCAATACCTTCTGCGGCATAGCTACCTCCGGCCCGTCACTGGGTTCTGATGCGCGGGTTGAGCGCATCGTTCAAGGCGTCGCCGATGAAGATGAACGACATCACGATCAAAGCCAGCACCAGACCCGGCATGGCCACCAGATACGGCTCGGAGCGCCAGGAGGCCATGCCCGCGAAGATCATCTGCCCCAGGCTGGCCCCGGGAGGCTTAATTCCTATCCCTAAGAAGCTCAGAGATGACTCGGCCAGCATGGCCCTTCCGAAGCCGGTGGTCATCTGTATGATCACCTGCCCGAGTACGTTGGGGACCAAGTGACGCCTGATGATCCACCAGTTGCCGGCGCCGATGGCCCGCTGCGCCTCGATGAATTCTTTGTTGCGCAGAGACAGAACCTGACCCCTGACGAGTCGTCCCAATCCCGGCCACCACACGAACGAGAGAGCACCGAACACGACCAGGTAGTCGAGTGCAACCGTGTTCTGCCAGACTCCCCAGCCGGTGGATTCATACAACGACGAGGTGAGATTCGTAAACCACGGCCTCGTCACCGCCGTGATGAAGGCCGCCAGCCAGAGTGCCGGGAAATTCAAGAGCCCATCCATGACCCATACGATGACCGTATCGATCCAGCCCCCGATGAGCGCGGCCAGGGAGCCCATGATTACCCCTATCAGGCTGGTGACGGCAGTCGTGATCACCGCCACCATCACGGCCGTGCGAATCCCCATGAGTACCCTGCTGAAGAGATCCCGTCCCACCGAATCGGTGCCCATCAGGTGTGTACGTGACGGGGCCTCTCGGAGATGGTCCCAATTCTGCTCCAGATAGTCATAGGGCGCTATGAATGGAGCGAAGATCGCCAGGAGAATGACGATTACCGCCACCCCGAGCCCGATCATACCGGCCTTGTTTTTCGTGAAGGTCCCGAAGGCGTCGCTCCACAGGCTGCGCTGCCGGCGTAGTTCGTACTTCTGCTCAACCGCCCCGACCTCGTCCGCCGGCGCGGCTCCCCTCGGCGGCGCCGGGGCCGGTCCGGGTAGGCTTGATTGCTTGGAAGTACCGATGGGTTTTTCACTATCGCTCATCTATGTTCCTTTCTTTGTTTCCTCTGCTGTTCCTTGCATTCCGCTGCGATATCTCAGGCATTCACCCTGACCCGCGGGTCCAGGACGCCATACAAGAGATCGACGATCAGGTTCATGGTCATCACGATCAAGGCACTCACCAGCGTGGTGGCTGCCACGGTCTGTATGTCGCCGCCCTGAAAGGCGCGTACGGCCACCGAACCGAATCCGTCGATGGAGAAGACCGTCTCGATGAAGATCGAACCGGCCAGCATCCTGGCCGTCGAGAGGCCGAGGACGGTCACGACGGGTATGATCGAGTTCTTGACGACATGCCTTCGAATGATCATGTCCCAGGCCAAACCACGGGCCCGGGCGGCGACGATATATTCGTTCGAGAGCACGTCGATGACCGACGAGCGGGTATAGCGGACGATACCTAAAAGCGGCCCTGCCGACAGACAGAGCGCCGGCAGCAACGTCTCGATACTGAACAGGCCGTGCCAGCCGAATCCGACGGTCGGCAGGATCTTGAGCTTCACCACTAAGATCACCAGGGCCAGCGGGGCCAAAACGAACCCGGGCGTTGCCGACAACACGGTCGCCCCGCTCACGACGGCGTAATCTATGGGACTGTTTCGCCATATGGCCGCGGCGATTCCCAGCGGGATTCCGATCCCGATGACCAGCAACATCGCCGCCAGCGCAAGCTGCATCGAAACCGGAAGCGCCTTCAAGATCATGCGACCGATGGGTGGAGTTCCCGGCAGAATATATGATACTCCGAAATCCCCCTTCACGGCTCCTTTCAGGAAACTCCAGAATCTGACGAAGACCGGATCTGAAAGATTCAGCTTCTCCTGAAAGTCCGCGTACATCTCCGGATCGAACATGTTGTCGTTGATCCTGAGGGTGAGGCTCATTGCGAGGTCCTGCGCGCCGTATTGCCCTAAGAAGAAGACAAAACCGCTGATGACGATCACTAGCGGGATCATCGCAAAGAGACGCCTGATTACATATCGAATCACTTTCGTTATGCTCCTATCGGATCGAGTGGGTCACTACTACCGTCGTGCCGCCGAAAAAAAGCCCACGGAAACTACACCTATCTTTCTTTATTCTCAGTGGGTCTCCGCGGGCGCGAATTCTTGCGTTAGTGAGATTCTACTCGTACATCCTCGATACTCAGGGGCACGCCCTGTCCGGCATTCTGATACCACTCGAAGCCCTTCACATAGGGTTTGATCAGGTAGTAGGAGATCGGATACGCGTAGTCCAGCGAGAACGCGATATCGTTCCACATCTGTCCGATCTTGCCGATCATCTCGGAACGCTTCTCCGGATCGTTCTCCAGGAAGGTCTCTTCGACCAGGTCACGGAGTTCCGGCTCGTATGCAACCGCTATAAAGGGTCTATGATCGCCCTCCTTCCACGGCTCTTCGCCTACCAGCCAGGCCATGTTCTTCAACGTGTCGATCAGGTCTGCGAACCACGGCATCTGGCCGTTGTTCCAGAGGTGCAGCTTGAAGGGAGGGTTCATCATGTCGGGAATGCGCTCGTTGTGGATGGTCACATTGGTGAGACCCAGGTTGTCGGTGAGCATCTTCTGCACCGTCTCCATGATCGTCACGACCGACGGATCGGGGGCATACAGATGGATCTCCATGTCCAGGACGTCGGGCCAGTATTTGGACTTCTTCAACTCCTCTTTCGCCATCTCGGGATCGAAGGGCAGCGGCTTGACCGCGGCGGTCTCCTCGATTGCGTCGGGCACGGCCGGATTGCGGTGCATGTTGGCCCGTTCGTAGAGAGGCATAGGAGCGCCGGCGTTGAGGATCTTCACCATCAGGTCCTTGTCCAAGCCCATGGAGAAGGCCCGCCGTACGTGCACGTCGTCCAACGGCACGTTGGGAGTAATCCACAGTTGGAGTACCTGCCATGTCGGCACGCGCACGAGCTCATCCGCCAGTTTGGGATCACTCATGGCCTGCCGTGCGTAGTCGCCGGTGATCGGTGTGGCTATCAAGTCGAGTTCGCCGTTCTGATAGGCGGCCAGGATCGTGTTCATGTCATCGGCCACGGCGAGGATTTCGATCTTTTCGAGCTCCGGCTTGGGACCGAAATAGTGGTCGTTGGGAACCAGGGTATACTTCTCTCCGGGTACGGCGGAATCGATCGTATACGGTCCCGCGGACCGGGCCTTCGTCGGCCAGTAATCGTTGATGTCATACTGGATCGTGGCACCGACGGTCAGGTCATCGGGATGAAACACGCTGAAAGACACCATGAGACGGCGCAAAAAGGTGATGCTCGGACCTTCTAAGGTGATCTCGACGGTCTTGTCGTCCAGGACCTTGATGCCGGGAATCGGCTTGCCGATGCCGAACTCCTCGTAGGGGTTCTCGTCGATGAACGCGAGCATGCCGACGATGTCCGGCATGAGGCGCTTGGCCATGGCAAAGTTTTCACGGTAGCCCCTCGCCTCGCCATGAAGCATCATTCCCCAGTGGCCGAAACAATCTACCACGTGCTGCGCGGTGATCGTGGTTCCGTCGGAGAATTTGGCGTCCCTCAGGTGAAAGGTATACACCGTGCCGTCGGTACTCACGTCGTACGATTGGGCCAGGCTCTTCTCGGGGATATAGTTGCCGGCGGTATCACCGGCTACCAGCGGCGCCCAGATCAGATGGTGGAAACTCCAGGTTCCCCTTCGAGCCGGATCCAGTAGGGCCATGTCTCCTTCGGCTCCTCCGGAGAAAAACGCGGCGGCGACCTTGATCTCCTGCGGAGCCTGCTCGGTCTCGGCCGCTCCCTGCCGGCCGCCTTCCTGCTGGCCTCCCGCCATGAGCGGAAGGGCCGCCAAGAGGACGGCAACGAGAATTACGAGATACTTCTTCATCTAACTACCTCCATCGGTATTTTGATTCATACGAATCGTATCATGCGATAACCGGGACCACAATTGTCACGATTCATCGATCTATGGTAGAAATACAACATGCAGAGTCAATCGACGGCGCAATATCCCCTTCCCATCTACTCCAAGCCGACGGTGCACCGCGTCGGGTCCGCGCATCACGGCGACCGGGAAGACAATCGCATCGAATTGTACTCGATGAAGGACGTGTGGTGCCTGCATCTGTATCCGTACCACGGCAGCCTGACGATCAACGGCATCCGCTATCGTGTTACTCCCGCCTCCGCCAGCATCACCCCCCCCTGGGCGGAGCTGAAGTACGAGTTCCAGAGCTCCTGCTACCATATCAGCGCCTTCTTCACGTTTCCCGAATCGGGCGAAAAGGTGATCGACGTGCCGGTGATGCATTATATCGAAGAGGGGTTCGACATCCTATGGCGGCAGATGCAGGAAGCCTTAGAGATGTTTCCCATCTCGCCTCGCCGCAGCGACGTCCGCGTCTGGGACATCCTCTGGTCGGTTGTCGACCGGTTCGATCCGATGCGGGGAAGCAACTCGAAGATACCGCTGCGGGTGCGGGAGACGGCGCAGTATATCGAATCGAACCTGCAGAAGCCGCTGCGTGTCTCCTCGATTGCGGAGAGGAGCAACATGACGCCGACCCACCTCACCAGGCTCTTCCGGGAAAGCTTCGACATGACCGTCGTGGGATACATCCGATGGCGCCGGATGATCAAGGCCAGAGACCTGCTGCTGCACACGGACATGCCCATCAAGCGCATCGCCCAGGACGTGGGGCTGCCGGACATCCAGCACTTCTACAAGACGTTCAAGCTGGAATTCGATCAGACTCCCGGCGATGCCAGATCGGGACAGGACTGTATCGGAAGTGCATTCTCCTCGAAATCCGACCAGCAGCCTTCGGCCGTCTCGGCGTTGGGGTGAGTTTCAGTATTCTTGCACGACCCTGGAGGCGATGGTCTCCCACTCCCACAACCGACGGGGCTCGTATCGCACGGTGGAGATGTCCTTCATGATCAGCTCCACATGACACTTGCCCTCGGTGGCATCGAGGAACTCGCGAATCTCCCGCTCCGCCCGTTCCGGATTCCAGGTTTCTTCCGCCAGGACGACGGGATTCGGCTTACGGCTCATCACATAGTCGGCTCCCATGTTCGCTACGGCCCGTTCGGTATTCGACCATGGGCTGACCGAGATCTTGCGGAGGTTCGGGATTCGCCTGAGGATGTCCATCTTATTGTCCAGCGGTTCACAGCAACCGTAATAGGTGTGTTTCCACCGTGTGAGCCAGCGCATGTCGTGTTGAATCGCGAATTCCCAATGCATCTGCGGCGATACCTCGCTGAAGATCTGGGCGTTGGAGCAGCCCCACATGTTTGCAGGCTTGACCCAGTCCGGATCGTAGTCGTCGCCGGGGAGGGTGGAGATGTACCCGTAACCGCCGGACCCGATGCGCGTGTTGTAACAATCCAACGACAACAGCTTCTGCTCGACGAACTGGTCGAGTTCGGTCATCCAGGCGTCCACCATCCTGTCGACGAAGGAGTGGACCATCTCCGGACGCATCACCAGGTCCATCATCGCCTCCTGGACGCCCCACCAGCGGATGAGATAGTCCCAGGGGGTGAACCAGATATGACTCTGCCCGACCTTCTTCACCGGAACGATCCCCTCGAACAGATCCAGCATCGCCTGATAGCCGTACTCCGTGGCCGTCTCGAAGTGGGTGATCTTCGGCATCGTGATCTTCTCGAGGTCGTCCATGTCCTTGATCTGGATCTCGAAATGCCGCGAGTAGACATAGTTGGCCTCGTCGGTCTTGGAGACCTGAACCTCTTCGACGATGCCGAAATCGGTGCTGTGGATAACCAGCGGACACTCAATGAAGGGACTCACCACCATGTCGCCGGGCATATGGTCCCACTGGTAGATCGTACTCCTGAGCCTGAATTCCAATTCCCGGGCCCAGGGATGTTCGGTCCGCAGGGTCAGCTCATCGTCCACGTTCATCTCATGCCAGGGGATCTCGTTGATCCACACCATCGGGCGTTTCGACTCGAGATCGTTGAGCTTGGTCCACAGTTCGGCCCGTTCGGCGTTGACGGGGTCGGCGGCGATCTCGGCGATCCGCTCCCCCAGTCTCCGAAGCACTTCCTTCTCTTCTTTTTTCAGAACGACCTCGGCCTCCACCGGCGGGGCGGGTCTGTGACTCGGATCGTGTATCACGTGTACTCCTCCTTAGTATTCCATCTTCTCCTTGAACACGTTCACAACGTACTCATAGTCCCGGTAGTCTACGTCTGTAGTGATGGAGTGGTCTGAACTGAAGATGTACCGGGCTCCGCGGGCCTTCATCCCGTCGGCCAGTTCGGTGACGGCCCGGCGGATGGCATCCCGATCGCCGGACTCCATTATGCGCACGTCCATGCCGCCGCGCAGCACGAACCGGCTGCCATACTCTTCGGCGAACTGCAGGGGGTCGCAGCCGGCCTTGACCTCCATCGGATCGAGGGCGTCGATTTCGAGGTCCGCCAGATAGGGCAGCGCCTCGGTCACGTCGCCGCAGGTATGGAAGATCACCGGCAGGTCCTGTTCATGGAAGAACTCGATGAGTTCACGATAGTAGGGGAAGACCAGTTGTTCGAAGGTCTTGGGCGAACAGAAGAGCCCACCCTTGTACCCTAAGTCCTCACAGATACGAACGCCGTCGGGCTTGCCGGCGGTCTCGATCAGATAGGCGAAGTGGGCCTTGAAGAAGTCGGTATATACCCGGTTGTAGTCACGGATCCACTCCGGGTCCAGGAGCATCGACTCGTACAAACAGATGTCGCCCATGCTCTGCCTGGCCTTCTCCCACACGAACAGGTTGCCGTAGAAGGTCCACTTGCCCTTGGCGCGCTCCTCGGGCAGGCGGCGCTTCGGCACTTCTATCTGGACACGGTCCGGATCCAGGCCTAAGAGATGGGGTCGATAGTCACGTTCCCAGGTCTCCCGGTCGGTCATGCCGAACGCGACGTGTTCGGGGGTACCGGCGCGTTTCTTCCAGCGTTTCAGGGAGGCGCCGTTTCCGTCCCTGCGGATCTCCCACTCCTCGGTCTCCTCCAACAGCTCCGAGCATCCCCGGATAGGGGCCGTGTCCATGCCGCCGCCGACACCCACCAGATCGAGGCCGAAATGGTCGTGCGGATCCACAGGTATCCCGTCGGTACCGACGGGATACCCTTGCTCCGATACCCACTTCTCCAGGGTCTGAGTCCAGATCCGCTCGTAGATCCCCATACGCGGCGGATCCTCGCCGCTGAGGAGCCTGTCGATCACCTCTCTCGATGTCATGCGTAGATCCTTCGGTTCTTGCAGCCGTGCAGACCGGTTACAGGATCGATCTACCGGGTATTCGCGACCATTTGAGCAATCATAGTAAACCACATCCCGAGGCACCGCAATTGTGTGGAATCGTCAGAGTATGGTAAAAATGCAACGTGATTCACAAAAGCATATCTAAATTGGATCTGAATGAAATTGGGATTGACTAGTCATGTCTGGTCATAATATACTCTGACTACTCCGAAATTTTTAGGAAGATCAGATGAAAACCGTATCCAAGAGCGAGCTCAAGGCCAAGATGCTCGAATACTTCAGGATAATCGAGCACTCAGGTGAAGAACTCATCGTCACGAGCCATGGCAACCCGGTGTTAAAGGTCATACCTCTCCAACCGAAGTCAACAGTCGTTTCCGTATTCGGTGACCTTCGGGGGAAAACACACATAGATGATTCGATCATGCTGCCGGAAACAGAAGAATGGGATGAACTGCAATGATACTCCTGGACACCTGTGCCCTACTTTGGTGGACTCTCGAGCCTGAGAGACTCTCACCGGCCGCAACCGATGCCTGCCGATCAGTCGGAGTTGACGGGATTATTGTGTCTTCCATCAGTATTTGGGAGATCGGTATTAAAGTCAGGAAAGGAGCGCTCAACATTCCTGTCACTCTCTCTGATTATGTGGAAAGACTAAAAAAGATCGACGGTCTCGAATTAGTTCCGGTAGATGAGACAATTTGGTTGAAGAATATAGAACTCGAATGGGGGCATCGAGATCCTGCCGACCGAACAATCGTGGCCACAGCCATGCTTCGTGATACTGCCATTATCACCAAAGACCGTATCATTCACTCATACTATCCATCGACGATTTGGTGAGGGCCCCCTACTCGGGAGCACGTTCCTCGATAGGCTTCCACGACCTAATTACTTCCCACCCTCACCCTCGCGACGACGGCGTCGTCGAAGTATACGACGGCCCGGCCGTCCTCGGGGCCCCCGGCGATATGGTCGGTGTAGTTGCCGATGCCCCAGGCGGTCTGTTCCGAGAGCTCGGTGATGATTGAGTCGACATCGAATAGTAGACGGCCGTCCTGCCAGACCCGCACGGCCCCGGCTCCGGTCTGTGATTTCCGATAATAAGCCTCGATGTGGATCCACTCGCAGGCAGGTAGGACCGCAGGATCGGATTGTTGATGATAGACTTGCGTGTGTTCACCGGAATCTGTATCGGGATACTCCTTCACGACCAGGCCGAAGACCATCCCCTCGAAGGCCTCGTCGTAATAGAGGTCCAAGGCTGTCACGGGCTGACTGCCGGCGTCGTTGTCGGACTTGAACTGGAACACGTTCCACCAGCCGCCGTCTTCGTTGATGTCCCACTCCGGATCCTTGTTGGGATTGTACACATAAGGGAAGTAGATCCACACGCTGTAATACGCCTCGGCAGGAAAGTAGTCGCCGTCGTCATCCCAGGCCCTGTCGGTCCAGCGCATAAACCGCACCGCCTTGTTGCCGTTCAGGGCCCGCCACGCATTCCTGATCTCGGCATACGCCGCACCGCCACCGGTATGGACCGGTTCGTCGAAGACGCCGTAGTCGGTATTCTCCTTGTCGGTGATGAAGATCCCGCCGCCGGAGTAGTAGTCATCGGTACCCGCATCCTCCCAGGCCTCGAAGGTGGAGTCCTCGAAGTCCGCATACCAGAGGACTTGTTCGCGCACCTCCGCCGGGAGTGATTCGACGAAGGTGGTATCATCGTCTGCGCCGCGGCAACACACGACAGATGAGATCAGCAAAACCGAGAGAACCATGCGCATAAGATGTTCCATATCTGATCATACCGATATTCATTGACTATGAATAGAAGGTAATGCGTAATGTAATACATGAAGAAGACCAATGTACGAACCCTTCAGCACAACCTACGCACCATTCTGGATGAGGTGATGCAGGGGGAGACAATAGAGATAACCCGCCGCAATGAAATGGTGGCACGAATCATCCCCGCCGGTCATACAAAGCAGCCCGAACCGTGGCCGGATCTACAGAAACGGTCTGATGATATCTATGGGGACACACAACTGTTCCTATAGCCATTCCGAACGAAGATGGTATCGGTAATGTTGGTCATAGTAACTGAGAATGTTCCTCCGCGTCTCCGTGGGTATCTGACAAAATGGCTTCTGGAAATTCGCGCCGGTGTGTATATCGGGGATTACTCAGTTAAGGTGCGTGAAATGTTATGGAGAACGGTGACGCGCGAGATAGGTGATGGAAACGCCATACTTGCATGGTCAACAAACACCGAAGCAGGATATGATTTCGATATTTTCAGTTTCAATCGTCGATTTCCCAAGAAAATAGATGGATTCCCGCTTATATCTTTTTTTCCGCAGGAAAATGATGAAGCCTGAGAAACCGTTGTTGCTCTTTGAAAATCATAGAGAAGGATTGGTAGAATTTTCGTGCTTGCATAATCCATTACTGCCCATAGAATTAGCAGGAAGCATGTTCCCCGCACACGCAGGGATGAATCGATAGAAACAATGCAGACGTCGGCGCCGCCACAATTTTCGCCCGGAATGGGTGACAACTTTCAAGCGTAATGGTGGCAGTTTTGCTCCGAATTATGCAATGGTTACCATTCGGAGAATTACGAGATATCTGTCTCCGGAAGATGGATCAAAACCGATTCCGGATGGATATGCACTCTGTTAGGAGCAAAAACAGAGAATAGAAGCCCGTATGGGGTGCTCAGCCGGCTGACCGGAACGAGGAGTGGCTGGGACCCCTCACCTGGAGATGTATTCCACCACAAGGCCGGACCTTCCGACCAATTTTTCTGAGTTTTCGTGAACTTGCTGTCAGGCTTTTTTCAGAGGAGTCATA
>CAZAKE010000148.1:0-12463 GCA_964485495.1 uncultured Spirochaetales bacterium | reverse complement strand
GACAAAATCGCGATCGTCCGGGAGTACCAGGCGGCAGGTGAAACGGTGCTCATGGTTGGGGACGGAGTCAACGATGCGCCGGCGCTGGTACAGGCGGATGTGGGAATCGCCATGGGGGCGATCGGGTCGGATATCGCTATCGAAGCGGCGCACGTCTGTTTGCTGCGGGAGGACTGGGATCTGGTGCCGGGACTCCTGTTTACGGCACGCAGGACGATGCGGGTGGTATATACCAACATCGCCCTCACCGCGGTGTATAACATCGTGGGGCTTACTCTGGCGGCGATCGGAATACTCCCGCCGATTCTGGCCGCGGCCGCGCAATCGATTCCGGATGTCGGAATTCTTGCCAACTCTTCCCGTCTGTTGCGGCCTGCTCGTCGTCCTACTCGCAGCCGGTGACCAGCGCCTCCAATGCGGAGCGGTCGATAATCTGAATCGTGGCGCCATCGGCCCAGATGATACCTTCGTCTCCCATGCGCCCGAGTTCCCGGGAAAGAGAGGGGCGCGCCACGCCGAACATGTCCGCCAGTTCCTGCCGCGTTTGAGACACATGAATGTAGTCGACGCCGTTGCGATCGGTTCGAATTTTTTCTTCACTGATAAATACCGCAATCCGTTGGCGCAGGGACGCGAACTGGGTGAGCCGCAACCGGGCGGCGAGGAACGCGGTCCGGCGCCCTGCATCACCCAACAACGCTTCGAGGACGGTTCGGTTCTTTTGGCTCATCGTCAAGAGCATCTCTCTTTCGAGCCGCGCGTAGGTGCACGCCGAATCGGCAACGACCGTCACGGGAAAGTGCGGTTCCGGCGCAGATAGCATCGCCGTCGCTATCACCTCCGGGTCGTGAATATTTTCTACGATCATCGCGTTACCGTCGAGAAGAATGAGTAATGCCGTCATCGGCGTGCCCCGGGGAACGATTTCGTGTTCTGCCGCGACCGTCCGCATCGTCTCCGAACGGTGTCCGGTGACACGGGCGATTTCCCGGTCCGACAGCCGCGCAAACAGTGGTATTTCAGAAAGTGAAGGGAGATATCGGAAGGATCCTGCCTGTTCGTGCTCATGCATCGGTCCGAAGTCATTTCTCGTTATCCTGACAAACTGTGTATACTATGTTACCGACACATCGTGCATGCGGGAGGATACTTCTTAACCAGGAGGAACCCCTGAATACGTCACATACCTATCTTACGTCTGGTTCAGTCGCAATTCAAGGCAGTCCCGGGTTGGGGCTCCTTGGATCAACCGTGGGATTCTTCATCGGCTTCGCCGCGGTGTCGCTCTTTGGTCCGACGGTTGCGTACCTCCAGCAGGCCACCGCGTTGAGTGCTGCGGCGGCGGGACTTCTCATTTCAATCCCCAACTTGACCGGGTCACTCTTGCGGATTCCGTTTTCGGCGATGGTTGACGGCGACGGTGGCCGCAGGCCGTTTCTCATCCTGTTGACCGTATCGCTTGTCGGCGTCATCGGAATCGCAACGATACTATCCCAACCGACCGAGGCGCTTCCCGGCCTGTTTCCGTGACTGCTTCTCTTCGGAGCCCTCGGGAGGTTCGGGAGTTGGACGTTCTCGGTCGGTATCAGCCAAACCAGTAAGAGGTTTGGGAGATCGCGACAGGGCAGGAGCGGTATCCCGCGGGAACGATGCTTCAGACGCTGGGGCGCTCCGCCTCGATATGGCAGACCTGGGCGCTGGTGCTTGTCTATTTCACCACGTTCGGTGGCTTCATGGCGCTGACCGGCTGGTTTCCCAAGTACTGGCAGGGGTGCACGGTTTTGAAATCGCCGCCGCGGGAAGTATGGCTGCCCTGTATTCCATCCTCGCTTCACTTTCCCGCGTTGCCGGAGGCGGCGTTTCCGACCGGTTCGATCTCCGTCTGCGACCGTGGGGTAACGCGGGGCGGCTCGTGTACTCACGTGACTCGATTCTCAGATACTACGAATCGGACGCGGAGTTATGGGAGTTGCAGGCCCTGATAAAGCTCGCGCCGGTTGCCGGTAATCTTGAACTCGGACGGGAATTTCTCCGGCAGGTGCAACCGATTTTCTCGCGGCGCCTCCGGACTGCCGGACGAAACCGCATCGTCGAGACGGTACGTACCCTGCGCGGCCGTGCCGTTGTTCAGTACAGCAGTGAGGGATCGGACGTCAAAAATGGTGCCGGCGGTATCCGCGATATCGAATTTCTGCTGCAGGTGCTCCTGATGCTGCACCACTCGCTGTACCCGCAGCTGCTCACCGGTAACACAATGGCCGGTCTGATGTATCTCGAAGAAGCCGGAATCATGATGCCGGAACGGGTGGAGCATCTTCGTACCGACTATCGCTTCCTCCGG
This sequence comes from uncultured Spirochaetales bacterium, assembly GCA_964485495.1. GTDB lineage: Bacteria > Spirochaetota > Spirochaetia > CAZAKE01 > CAZAKE01 > CAZAKE01. The sequence goes on along the minus strand of CAZAKE010000148.1, from coordinate 10,122 downwards.
AGAATCGAGCATTTTCTCCAGGTTTACGATGCCCGCCGGCTTCACTCGATTCCTACGGAACCCCAGGCGCAGGCCAAACTCGCACGGATCGTAATCCCGGGGGAAGCGATGGATCGCGAGACCCCGATGCTGCTCACCCGCCTTGAAGAGACGCTCGTGCGGGTACGTTCTGAATACGACCGGATCGTCGTACCGGCGACGAGCTAGCCTATTTTCGCGATAAGACTGCTCATCTCGATCAGTCCGAGCGCCGCGTCCCAGCCTTTGTTGCCCGCTTTCGTTCCCGCGCGTTCGATCGCCTGCTCGATTGTGTCGGTCGTCAGGACGCCGAAGGTCACCGGTACGCCGGTTTCCATGCCGACGGACGCGATTCCCTTACTCGCCTCCGCGGCGACATAATCGAAATGCGGAGTCGACCCGCGTATCACCGCACCGAGACAGATGATACCGTCGTAGGTCCCGCGGAGAGCCATTCTCCGTGCGACGAGCGGGATCTCCCACGCCCCGGGAACGCGTGCTACTGTAATCGTGGACTCTTCGCACCCGTGTCGTACGAGACAGTCCACCGCGCCCTCGACGAGACGTTCGGAGACAAACGCGTTGAACCGTGCGACGACGATGCCCACCCGCACACCCAGTGCGTTGAGTGTTCCTTCAAGAATCTGGTATTTCATTCCGCTTCCTTTCCTAGGTGTCCCATCCGCCCGAACTTCGTAGCGAGATACACCTGGTTCTGATATGTGTGTCCTACGTGGAGGGGGAGTCGTTCCGCCACGGAAATGCCTCCCGCTTCGAGAGCCCATATCTTATCGGGATTGTCGGTCAGCAACCGCACGCGCGTATATCCCGCGTGGCGGAGAACGGCTGCGGCCGCGCCAAAACGGCGCAGATCCGCCGGGTGTCCAAGCGCGAGATTCGCTTCCACCGTGTCCATCCCCTCGTCCTGCAGCGTATACGTGCGTATCTTTTCAAAGAGACCGATTCCGCGCCCTTCCTGCCGGAGGTAGACAACGGCCCCGCCCTCCTTTGCCGCGAGACGCAACGCTTCATCGAGCTGAGAGCCACAGTCGCACCGATGACTGTGGAACGCTTCGCCGGTGAGACACTCGGAGTGAACGCGTACAATCGGAATACAACTGTCACCGGAACTATCCGGATGTTCGAGGAGTAATACTTCCGGTGTTCCCGGATCACCGGTGCGGAACGCCCTCGCCCGAAACTCGCCGAAAGCGGTCGGCATCCGGGCGGAGGAGGAAACTTCAAGCGAAATATCGCCGATCGTATCCCGGTAGGTCACCAGATCTTCCACGGTAACCATAAGCAGATCGAAGCGGTCCGCCAGACGTTCCAGCTCCGGGCCGCGCGCCATCGTTCCGTCGTCGTTGAGAACCTCGCAGATCACGCTGCTCGGTGTCAGCCCCGCCAGGCGGGCGAGATCGACCGCCGCTTCCGTATGACCCTTTCGCGCCAACACGCCTCCCTCCCGCGCAATACGTGGGAAAACGTGCCCCGGACGCCGCAGATCCCCGGGACGCGTTTCCGGATCGATCACTGCCGCGATCGTACGCGCCCGGTCCGCCGCGGAGATTCCGGTGGAAACACCGCCGTCCGCGTCCACGCTTACCGTAAACGCGGTGCCGTGGCTTTCGCTGTTGACGGCTGCCATCGGGTCGAGCGCAAGACGACGGGCAAGCTCCGAAGTCACCGGCTGACAGATCAGTCCGCGACCGTATACCGCCATAAACGCGATCGTCTCCGGCCCGGCAAAATCCGCCGCACACAGGAGATCACCCTCGTTTTCCCGCCCTTCGTCATCGCGTACGAGAATCGTCTCTCCCGAGCACAGTTTCTCCAGCGCAGCCTCGATACGACTGATCGCCTCTCTTCTTGTTTTTGGCTGTGCTTCCGTTTTCATGATTGATACCCCCATTCCGCGAGCTTTGCCTCCGTTATCGTTCCGGTTCCCCCCGTATACGCGTCTCCCAGCATGCGTGCGACGTACCGCCCGATAATATCCACCTCAATATTCACCCGACTTCCCGCTACCCGTTCGCGCAATACCGTCTCTCGCCATGTAACCGGAATCACGTTTACAGTGGCCCGCGCGTCGTCGAGTTCGGCGATAGTGAGGCTCACCCCGTCGATCGCTATCGACCCCTCGCCGACACAATACGGGCGCAACTCCGGAGGCAGCTCCACCGTGATGTAGCCGTTGTGTCCTTCTTTTCGGATCTGTGTCACACGGGCGGTAGCGTCCACGTGTCCCTGTACAAAGTGTCCACCGAGACGGCTTTGTGGCGTCACCGTGCGCTCGAGATTGACACGGCGTCCGGTGCTGTAGTCCCCGAGGGTGGTCTTGTCCAGCGAGACCGCGAGCGTCTCCACCGTAAAGCTCCCCTCGCTACGCGCGACCACCGTCTGGCACGCGCCATCGATCGCGATGGAATCTCCGAGAACGGTGCCTGCCAGGACGCGCTCCGCCCGATACGGACGAGTCGCCCAATAGTAGGAAAAGTGATCTCGCGGAGCAACGGAAAAGTTGCCGGCCAATGCAGGATTAATGCAGGATTCGACGAAAGTACAGCGAGAATCGCGGTTCGCGAGGTGCTGACGGCACCGTCGGCCGCTACTTCAGGGGACAGACGCACCGCTAGGACAAATCCGGGCTGTTGCTGAAGTGTTTGTGCTAGGAAACGGGCACACGTCTCCCGAGGAGCGTGTCCGAGAATGCTGTCAGTTAATCCGGTCGGAATCGAATCCGGGTAGTCCCTTATATTGGGTATCGCAAGGTATTTTGCTTCGCAAAAACCTGAGGTGGGGAGAGCCCGATCTTGATCAGATGTCGGAGGATGCGCTTGAGTTCGTCGGGATCCTCGATAAACAGGAGTTGGAACAGGTGAGCCATGGGTGAGAGCAGGTCAATACGTAACGATATCTTAATTAGCCTTTTTACCCTTCCCCTCTATTTCGTCGCCTCGGGTCGGTACGGATTAAAGATTTTGGTACTGCTTGGCATTTCCGTCCTCGTCGGTTTCACTGCTGAGAAAGTAAGTGCTCTCCTGCGAAAGGATAATAACACGGTCTATGCACTCCCGTTCTGGTTTCTCTTTCCCCCTTGTCATGCCTCCGGGGTTTCCAATCCTTGCTTCAACCCTCTCCCTGCTCTTTGCATCGATTGTATGTCTCTCCTTTTTCGGCGGCCATGGAAGGAATATGGTATCCCTGGTTGCAATAGCCTGGGCATTTGCCGTATTAAGCTTTCCTGCACTCTTTAGCAACGCCTACACTTTTCCCTTCAAATCGGCTTTCCATGGATGGAGCGAATGGAATGCTCTGGTACCCACTGTAGATAATCCTTTGGGGCTGTTAAGCCCGGAAATGGGCGATTATACCGGTGCAGTCCTTTCCGGTGTATATCCTCAGGTGCCGGGGGAATACCCTACCGCTCCTGGTCATCGCCTGTGGTATCCTGCTACTACTCCTGAAGGCGGTCGATTATCGCAGCTCTGTTGGTTTCACCGTTTCCTATGGGATCCTCTTTTTTCTCTACCGGCTTCTCTTTCCTGAGACAGCACCGGTCATTTCCGATCTTTTTATTGGAAATTTCCTTTTAACGGCCTTTTTTATTTTACCGGACCATAGGGCCCAGGCGAGGACCCTTTCTGGACGGTGGGTAGGAGGGGTAATAGCCGGGATGAGTGCTTTTATCATCAGAATCTTTTCCGGTTATGCCGATGGTGTTCTCTTCGCTGTAATCCTGGCTGCCATCTTTAACGGCCTGGTAGATGAGTTATTGCTCAACAGAAAGCATCGGAAGGTGCGGACATGAAAGATTTGAAAATGATACTGTTTATGTTGGTGCTCTTTAGTTTTTGTGCCCTTCTGTTGTCATCGGCCCAGTTACTCTATGAACGGGCTTCTGCCATATTCGCAAGGCGTCTGTATGCAGTTGTTCTCGATCTCTATGCAATTTCCTTCGCCGAAGCGGAGGTGGAGGAGGTGTTTTTCGATCATTTTGAGATCCGCCGATATGGGAACACGGAGTGGTATGTTTCGAAAGACCGAGGACAAAAGCGGGTAGTTTTCGAAACCGAAGGACCGGGGCTCTGGAGTACCCTGGAGATTCTCCTCTCCCTGGACCCGGAAACGGAACAGGTTCACGGACTTCGTGTACTTGCCCAGGGTGAGACTCCGGGCTTGGGAGGGCGTATCAGCGAGTTGGGGTTCCAGGAACGATTTGAAGGAATTGATTACCGATCACAGCTCGAAATTGTAAAGTTTGCTGTTGCCTCCAATGAGGTAGATGCGATTTCCGGTGCTACAAAGACAAGTCAGGCCTTGCAGGTAATAATCAACCAGGCTGTAGAACTGTTTGACGAGCACCGAGAGGCTGTTATGGAAGGAGCGGAATGATATGGCCGGCTCTGGAAAGCTAAAGGTTCCCCGGAAGGGGTACAAGCTCTTCAAAACGAAGAGCTGGATGGTCTTCTCCGAGGGGGTCTGGCACAATAACCCGATTTTTGGGATGATTTTGGGACTCTGTTCTACCCTGGCGGTGACCAATCTGATGGCCAACGCTCTTGTTATTGCTCTTTCGGTAACCGCTGTACTTGTGGTCAATTCTCTTCTTATCTCGAGTTTGCATCGAGTGATCCCCGAACGGGTTCGCATCATCGCCTACATGATTCTCGTATCGAGCATTGTTATCAGTATTGATATGGTACTCAAGATCGCATTTCCCGATATCAGTAAAGCCCTGGGGCCTTATGTAGCACTAATTATCACAAATTGTATCATCATGGAACGAGCAGAGGCATTTGCCATGAATAACCCCGTGAGAATTTCCGTGGTGGATGCCTTTGGAGTTGGAGTGGGATACACCTTTTCCCTCATGACCATCTCTTTCTTTCGGGAACTGTTGGGGTTTGGAACAGTTTTCGGGTTCCAGGTTGTACCAGAGTCGGTTTCGATGATCTCTCTTCTCACCATTCCCCCCGGCGCATTCTTCGCCCTTGGCGTGTTTATTCTGGTTATCAACACCATCCGCAAAGGAGATGGAAAATGAATTTACTCATTATCGTGTTTGCTTCCATCCTCACCAGTAACATTGCCCTTACCTATTTCCTTGGGATGTGTCCTTTTGAAACAATTTCCAAAAAATTCGATGTAGCCCTCGGGATGGGGGTTGCCGTCGCCATGGTTATGACCCTGACCGCTCTCTTCAACTGGCTTATCTATCATCTCGTACTGGTTCCCTTCGGTCTGGTTTTTATGCAGTTTCTTGTTTTTATCGTAACCATAGCGGCTATTGTGCAGATACTGGAAATTGTAATCGACCAGTTTTTTCCGGTACTCTACCTTTCATTCGGTATTTTTCTGCCTCTGATCACGGTAAATTGTGCCATTCTGGGTATTTCCCTCTTCATGGTTCTTCGTTCTTTCTCTTTCATTGAATCGGTTGTTTACGGATTCAGCTCCGGTCTAGGGTGGTTGTTGGCCATTATCATGATGGGTGGCTTGAGAAAGCGACTTGTTTTCTCTAAACCGCTGAAGAATTTCGGTGATGCAGGGATAACTGCAATTATTGCGGGTTTTATGGCCCTTGGATTTATCGGTTTTACAGGGGTAGCTGGTCTATGATACTCAGAGCGCTTCTTTTTTCCAATACGTACCTTTGCTCTGATAATCGCTCTGCTTCTTATCTTCATGGATAAAGTGATCAACAGGTATGGCGATGTAACGATTACCATCAATGATGACAAGGAGATCAAAGGCCAGGGAGGGAAATCCCTGCTACGCATCCTGTTCGAGAGTAAATATTTTATTCCATCCGCCTGTGGAGGGAAGGGTACCTGTGGGTACTGCAAACTCCGGGTAACAGATGGTGGCGGGGATACGCTTCCTACGGAGAAACTCATTCTTGGCCCTCAGGAGCAGCGGGAACAGTACCGCCTGGCTTGCCAGCTGAAGGTTAAAAATGACTTAAAGGTAATCATTCCGGAGGAGTATTTGGATATTCGGGAGTACGAAGGGGTCATCTCCCTCTCCGAATATGTCACAAGTGATATTAAGCGTGTACGCATTACCCTGCAGGAGGAAGATGAGATACGGTATAAGCCTGGCCAGTACATTCAGGTCAAGATCCCCGGGGAAGGGGAAGCGGATTTCCGGGCCTATTCCATGGCTTCCAATCCGGATCAGCGCAAAGAGGTGGAAATAAATGTAAAACTCATTCCCGAGGGTATTGGCTCCGGATATATCCATGAAAGGGAGGTGGAAGATCACCTTTCCTTCTCCGGGCCCTATGGCGTTTTTTACCTGCACACCGATTCCAACAGAGATATTATCTGTGTTGCCGGGGGAGTTGGACTGGCACCAATAAAATCCATCATCATGTATTGGGAACATCATATCCGGGAACGGACTCTCTGGATGTTTTATGGCGCCAGAACTACCAAAGACCTCTATGACCATGACTATTTTATGGGGCTTGCGGAGGAGAATGACACGTTCAACTATTTTCCTGCCCTCTCCGAGGAGGAACCGGGATGGACGGGTCACAAGGGTTTTATCCATACGGTAATGAAAGAGGTCTTACCAGAAGATGTACGGGGAGAGTCTTATCTTTGCGGTCCTCCGATAATGATTGATGCTGCTACTGGAGTCTTGAGGGAAAAAGGTGTTCCCGAGGAGAGAATTTGGTATGATAAGTTCTAACAAGAGTTTTGTAAGCTATCTGGAATTTCTTGATACGGCAATCGGTTTTGAGAAAGCCTCTGCAGAATTCTACGACCAGCTTCATTCCCTTGACCTGGGAAGTAAGCGATGTGGATGCTTTTGAGCATTTTGATGTGCAGATATCCATCATAGTCTCCCCGAAGGACTGCAGTGAATGTCATGATCTTGAAACTGAACAGTTTTTGGCCAGCCACCACGCCAAGGGGGCAGAGGTGCTCGGGAGTCTCGACAACTTCCTTGGGGAGGTTGTGGAAGGGTATAGCGCTTCCATAAGTGGTTGTCAGCAGTGTCACGGTTCGGTAGTAGAGGTACGTGATGACGGTCGCCTCTCCCCGGAGACCTGGCCCAATTTCGGTATAGGAAGGATAAACCCCGACGGTAGCGCCGGCTCTTGCTCTGCCTGTCATTCCCGGCACGATTTTTCCTTGACTCAGGCCCGTTCCCCTGAGACCTGCGGAAAATGTCATATGGGACCCGATCATCCGCAGTTGGTATAATGAATCGAAACATAACGTTGCGTACCGCAGCCATCTCGATGAGATGAATATGGAGTCCCCAAGCTGGGTGGTAGGTCGGGATTACCATGCTGCGCCTACCTGCGCAACCTGCCATGTTTCCGCTACGCCCAATCAAGGTCGTACCCATGATATTGGAGCCCGGATATCCTGGAATAATCGTCCTGAGATATCCTATAAATTGGAAAATTGGGAACAAAGACGAAAGTCGATGCAGGAAGTGTGCATGAATTGCCACAGCCCGGAATATGTAGGAAACCTCCATGCACAATATGACGCAGGGGTGGTAATGTTTAACGAGAAGTTTGGAAAACCGGCTGGAGAGCTTATGGATCAGCTGTCTGAGGTGGATATGATTGACTCGATTCCTTTTAACGAGCATATCGAGTGGGTTTATTTCTACCTGTGGCATCACGAAGGACGTAGAGCGCGACATGGCCTTGCCATGATGGGACCGGACTATGTACAGTGGCATGGGTTCTATGAGGTTGCCGAGCGATTTTATATGGAATTCATCCCCGAAACCGAGCGTCTGCTGCCAGGGGTAAGTGAGGAGATTATGGGTCGTACGGAACATAAATGGATGACCACCCCCTTGAGCGAAGAAGAGCGGGAGAGAATGACCCGGTTTTACGAGGTTGAAGCGCAGTAATGAGAAGAATCATCAAACTGTTTTCATCCATGAGAGTGGCGCTGGTATTGCTGGCCGTTGTCATTCTCTTATCAATTATTGCCACCCTGATTCCCCAAGGGCAGGGGGATGCATTTTATATCAACCTTTTTGGACCGCAGCTTGGTTCGCTCATTATCCGTCTGCACCTCTTTAATTATTATTTAACTCCCCTGTTCCTTGTACCTGGGGCCTTGTTTTTTTTTAATCTTCTGGTTTGTACGATCAAGCGAATTACAACCCGCATTCGAAGCAGGGCGTCGAAACGGTTCGGCCCCGATATTATACATATCTCCCTGCTTCTCATCATGATTCTTGGGGTTTACTCTCTTTTTACCCGAAAAGAGGCGGTGGTCTATCTTGCCAAGGGCGATAGTGTAGAACTGGAAAACGGAATGGAGATACGGTTAAGAAAGTTCGATTTCTTTCGATACCCCGATGGACGCCCGAGTGACTGGATAAGTCATATAGAGGTGTTTCTCCAGGGAGAGTTATTGCGGGAGTATGCTATAGAGGTCAATAAACCTTTTTCTTATGGCTCCTATAAGATATTTCAAAGTTCCTACAGAGATGAGGCAATTGTGATTGCAGGAGATCCCTCCGGAACGGAGGTCGAATTACAAAGGGGTGATTATCTTACCCGGAATGGGGCTTACCTCTTTTTTTACTACCATAGTGAGAAGGAAGGTGAAACCTTCCTTCACTTTATCTATAGGGACGATGAAACGGAAAGGGAAATGGTGTTACAGGAGGGAGATGTCTGGAACGGATACAGGATTGAAGAGACTTTGATAAGTTCCTATACGGGTCTGCAGATCGTAAAAACACAGGTATTCCGTTTTATCCTCTATACACTCTTGCTTCTTGTGGTGGGCCTGTGTGTTACTTTTTATCAGAAACTGGGAGAGAAAGATAGATGATTGCTACAACTGCGTTTTTCCTTTTACTTGTCGCTCTACTACTTCAGGTGGTTTTTTTATTGAGAAAGGAACCCCGGAGAGAAAGATTGAGCTCTGTTGTAATTCTTGTTGCGGCGATCCTTCTGTTTGTAGAGATTGTTCTACGGAGTATTGCCATTCGATTTGTTGCCGTGACCAATACCTATGAATCACTTCTCTTCTTTTCAGCGGTCATTCTACTGCTGGTTTTTCTCTATCGGTTCTTCTGGAAAGGTACGGTTTTCCCTCTGCTTGCTTTTGGGGCCGGTATTGTTGCTCTTGCTCTCCTTGCCATTGCCTCCTCTCCCATTGCCTCTGCGGATGTAAAGGCACCGATCCCTGCCCTTCAGTCCAATTGGCTGGTGCTGCATGTCACCTTCTCTTTTATCGGAGAAGCTTTTTTTGCCGTCGGGTTTGTCTCAGCACTCTATTACCTGATAACAAAGGATCAAAAGAAGAAGGAGAAACTTGATACCTTTACGTACACCGTTATTGCCCTGGGCTATCCCGTTTTTACCGCCGGAGCACTGGTCTTCGGAGCTATCTGGGCATCTTATGCCTGGGGTCGATTCTGGTCCTGGGATCCGAAGGAGACCTGGGCCTTTATTACCTGGCTTACCTATACGGTCTTCCTTCATTCCCGATTTATCAAGAAGTTACGAGGTCCCTTTGTGGCCTGGATGTCGATCCTTGGGTTTGCTTTTACCCTGTTCACCTTTTTTGGTGTAAACTTTTTACTTTCGGGCTTGCACAGCTACGGTTAAGGAGAATCTTCCATGAAACGTTTTTTCATGATTGTCCTCATCATCCCAGCGATCCTTCTTACCACCTCCTGCCTCCCCGGCGACGGCAGCGTCTCCCCCGAACGGCCCGCGGGATTCTTCTCCGGTATTTGGCACGGCTGGATGGCCCCCCTCTCCTTGATCATATCCATCTTCAAGGATCATATCGCCATCTATGAACCGATCAACACCGGTTTCTGGTACGACTTCGGCTACTACGCAGCCATCCTCGGCGGCTTTGGAGGATTTTCTCTGGCCAGGAAGAAGAAGAGGGATCTGGACTGAGGAAATAGGGAAGAAAGGAGAAACAGGCCCCAGGCAGAGCCGGGGCCATTATAGCATAAACTGTTAAAAATAGATCCGTACTACATACACCACTTCCGGCTTCAGCATTGCTAATCGAAGCAGTTTGATCTGTCGAATAACCTCCAAGGGTATAGTTTACCTGTGAGTAGCTTGCTCCTTCCTCAAGATAGAAG
>CAZAKE010000147.1:0-12579 GCA_964485495.1 uncultured Spirochaetales bacterium | reverse complement strand
GAAAAGGGTACTAGAGTGGGAGAAAAAAGTCTAGTCTGGAGATATTGGAGATATCTCCTTCTTGTGTTTTCTCACATTTCGAATTCCTGGGAAATGCAGTCTCTGTGAACACCGTTGCGGGGTGAACCGAACGGCGGGTGAGGTTGGGGTGTGCGGGCGGAATTCCAACGTGCGCCTGGCCTGCGCGACCCTCCATCGCGGTGAGGAGCCCCCGGTGGCGGGAGATTCCGGGGCGGGGGCCTTGTTCTTCAGCGGATGCTCGCTGAAGTGCAGCTTCTGTCAGAACCGGCAGATCTCGTCGGAGGGTCTGGGCCGAGACATTTCGATACCGGAACTGATACAAATCTACAGAGAGCTCATCGGAAACGGCGCTTATTCGCTGGACTTCGTGACCGGTACACATTTCATTCCTTCCATCGTCGAGAGTCTCCGGAGGTCGCCCGGCGGCCTCGAGGTGCCTGTCGTGTGGAACACCTCCGGGTTCGAGACCGCCGAGGCGTTGGAGATGATCGATCCTTTCGTAGATATCTACCTTCCCGATCTCAAGACCCTGGACCCGGATCTTGCCGATGAACTCTGGGGTGCCCCGAGCTACCCCGCCGTAATCACCCGAAATCTGCGACGCATGGCCGCCTCCACCCGAAAGCGGCTCCTGATCGTCCGCCACCTGGTCCTCCCCGGGCGACTCGAGGCGACGAGAGGGGTGCTGGAGTGGTTTGCGTCGGAGCTGAAGGACGCAGGCCTGCTATCGCTGATGGTCCAGTATCTGCCGGTCGACAGCGGCCAGGTTAAAACGTCCGGGCGGAGGGTAGATGGAATCACCGCGGCGGAGTACGATCTTCTGCTTCGATGGCTGGACGAGTTCGGAATCGAAGAGGGGTTCGTGCAGGAACCGGAGAAGACCGGCGGATCCGGAGACACGGGAAGATCGGGGAAAAAAAGGGACGACTGGCTGCCGGATTTTTCGAGGAGAAATCCCTTTCCGGCCGAGTATTCGGAGGTAGTCTGGCACTGTATGGACTGAGACCCCACCGACCGGCCGGGTTTCGACCTCTTAGTGGGGGCCGATCACCGAGCCTTCGAACTCCCGTCCCTCCAGGATTGCGAGGGTATTCGGGATGTCCCGACCCGCGGCGGTGACCACCCGAAGGTGTGCCTCCTGGGCCCTGCCGGCGGCCACCGGATCGAAGGGGGCGTTTTTCCCGGGGGTCCACTCGTCGCCCACCATCTTCCTGTATTCGCCCCAAGTCAGGGAGTCGACGGGTTCGGCGTTCGGATCGGTCTTGGGATCCGCGGTATAGATCTTGGCGATGTTGGACAGGTTGACGACGGATTCCGCGCCGAACCTCTCGGCGAGGATCACCGCATCGAAATCGGTGGAGAATCCGGGTTTCCAGCCGGCACCGACCAAGACACGGCCGGTGATCCGTTCCGCTTTGGTCGGATCGGTGACGATCGGATCGAGACATTCGTCGCCGAATACCATCTTCATAAACGTGCCGTTCAGATGGGTGGCGGCGATGCCGACCCAGTCCTGCGCGTCTCTGTCGCCGTCACCGGAGATCTCCCGAAGCGCCTGCTGATACCGTCTGGCCGGGGCGCCGCCCCCGACGATCAGTACCACCGTGCGGTCGGATTGTGCGTTAAGATATCCGATGAGGGCGGCACGGAACTCCTTCACGAATCCGGCGTCGACCCACTCGGGGGCGACGATTGAGCCCCCTAAACTGATTATCGTTACCATCGTCCGGCACTATAGCCGAATGTGCCTGGGTTTGGCAACGGCGACCTCTGAATTCTCAGCCGACAGATCGGCGGACGAGCCATTCTGCCGCACGGTGGACTCGGTAGCCGCGGATATCTATACTACAGCCATCATGGGTTGGTTATATCGCTTGATCGCGTGGCTCCGCTCCCGGAAGAGGCGTGATCCGGATGAAATCGCATATGAACTGTGGCAAACCGATTTCAGGCGCAGGAGGGACCGCCGTTTCCGAAATGAAGGGGACGAGTCCTATGCCGCCGAATTTCCGGGGGGTGGTCGGGGGTACGAACTCTCCCTGAACCGGTCACACCTCTTCGCCTGGGCGGATGATCCGTTGTATCGGTACCGGAATTTCATACTCGACGCGGATCTGGAGATAGACGATCAAAACGGACACTCCTCGGTAGGCTTCGTGTTCCGGCAGGCCTCGGAGCTCAACTACTATTACTTTCTGGTTTCCAACCGGGGCTCCTTCCGTTTCGACGTGGTGTTCAACGGAAATCCCAGGCCTATCATCGAGTGGACTCCGTTGCCGGAGATGATCCGCAGGGCGGAGGACCCGCTCACCATCAGGATCGTCGCCCACTCGGAGATGTTCGTGTTCCTGGTGAACGAAGAGTGGGTGGCGGAGATCGCCGATGAGACCATCGACTGTGGTTCAATCGCGTTCTGCGGCCAAAATTATGGTGAGAAGGAACAGGCGGTCTTCCGGTTGTCCAGGATCCGGCTCGAATCCCGAAATTTCGACGTCGAGGCGCTCTACACCCGATGGACCGAATATCTGATACCCGAGCCCTCCGCCAGGATCCGTCTGGCCGAAACGCTGCGTGATTCCGGGTACTTCCAGCCGGCGGCGGTACAGGTCAAGCGGGCCATGGCGCGGGGGCTGCACGGCTTCTCCGAATATCTGCTCCTGGCGGATATCTTCTTCAACCTTTCGCTATATCCTGAGGCGCTGCGATCCGCCGAGAAGGCCCTCGCGTTGGACCCGCGCTCGCGAGACGGGATGCTCATTGCGGCGTCGGCGTTGTATGCCCAGGGGCGGGTCCTGGAGGCGCGCGATTTTCTGAAACTCCGGTTGTTCATGCTGGGAAACTCTCCGGTAATGCTCAACCTCTACGGAAACACCGAATACGCGCTTGGGAACTGGGGTGCGGCCGCGGAGGCGTACTGCCGGGCCGCCACTGCCGATCCCGAGACGCCGCTGTATCTCCGGAACGCGGCGGAAGCCTGGGATAAACTGGGTGACACCGCTGCCGCAGGCCGCGGCTACCTGGACGCGGCCAAGGCGTTCTTTCGCGAAGGGGCCTACAACGACGTCACCATGTTGCTTTCCCGGATATGCGATGTGACCGGTCTCGACGCGATGCCGCGAGAGGAGACGGTGCGGCAAGCGGCCGCCCTCGAAGCCAAGATGCTCTTCCACGAGGGAAAACTCGCCGAGGCTGCCGAAATCTTCGAAAAGCTTGTGAAGGCCGGCTCCGAGGACTCCAGTATCCACTTCCTGAACGGCCTGATCCGCGGCAGGCGAGGAGAGCCGGAAGGTGCCGCGGACGACTTTGCCACTGCCTGTGCCCTCGAACCGGAGTTCGCGCCCTACTGGTTTCGTCTGGCCGAAACGGAACTGGAACTCGGTCGGGACCCGAGTGTTGCACTGGATCGGGCGCTGCGTCTCGATCCCGACGATCCCTGGACCAGGAACCTGGCCGGTCGGGTGGCCATGGAGCGTGAGGAGTATGAATCCGCGGTAGCGGCATTCACCCTGGCGAACGAAAGGCTCCCGGATGAGTCGGACATCCTCATCAACCTTTCCGAGGCGCTCTCTCTGGCAGAAAAGAGCGCCGAGGCCATGGAGTGTCTCTCCGGTGCGGATTCCGGACCGGTCTGGAATCAGCGTGGTAACCTGTGGTGTAGGATGGGAGATCTCGAGAAGGCCTTCGCCGCGTACGAGAAGGCCGTGGCCACCGAGCCGGAGAATCTTGTTTATCAGGAGAACTGTGCTCGGGTGTGCATAGAGACGGACAGATTCAGCCGGGCCGAGGAGCTCCTCGGTCGTCTCCACGAACTCGATCCCACACCCACGGTGAACAACCTCATCGCCAACCTGGCGAGGCTCAAGGGCGAGTATTCCCGGACCGAACGCGCATATCGGCAGGCTCTGGCGGGAGATCCCGAAAACGGAGAAATTCGGTTGAATTTCGCGGACTTTCTGATCGAGTTACACCGGTATGAGGAGGCGTCGGTGCTGCTTCGGGAGTCGAAGGCGACGGTGGAGACCTCCCGGGGCGATCGTCTGCGCGAATCGATCCGAACCGGCCTTGAAATACCCCTATCCTGTGCCGAGTGTGAGCGGGAGTGGCGGGTACCGAGAGTGATCGACCCTCAGGAGAGGTTCCCCCTACGAGGCGAACCGCCGGCGGAAGCCCCCGCCGGGAGGTGCGTGGATTGCGGGCGGGTATACTGCATCGGATGCGCGATGGACCATGCCCGTGATAACCGGCCGGTCTGCCTGCACTGTGGCGGGGCCCTGAAGCTCAACGACGATCACCTGAAATTTTTGATCGACCGGATCGTTTTCGCGGAGAGGAAGTAGAGAAAAAGTAGGGATGCAGGAGTGGATGCACGCACACTACTGCGGTCATCATATCAGAATGGCTGAGCGTCCTTGACAAACCACATAGGATGAGTAAGATAAATTACAGACCCGCAATGGGTTGTGTTTCGAATCGAGGGAGTTCGCGAAATCGCCGGAGTGAAGGGAAGCATTGAAAAATCACATTGGTCTTCTATCGATGCTCGTTATTTTTTGGTTCGGATTTTCCTCGCTCTTCGCCCAAGAGATCCTCACGGCGGAGCAGTTTTTCGGTGAGGTTTCCTCGACCTACGCGCAGATCGACGATTATCAGGCTACCGTCAGGATCTCTCAGGGGGAGGATCTGACGATGGAGGGGACACTCTACTACAAGAACCCCAACTATCTCCGGATCGATTTCACCAATCCCGCCGAACAGGTGCTGGCTTCCAACGGCGAGGTGGTTTTCCTCTACCTGCCCCTTCACGATGTCGTGATGACACAGGAGCTCAATGCGATCAGTGCCGGCCCGTCCCGCGAGGGGTTGAAGCTGTTGTCGGAACGGTACAGCGTCGCGTATGCGGAGACACCGGATCCCGTGCCCCTCGAAGAGGGTTCCGAGGAGATGGTCGTAAAGCTCAGATTCAACTGGCGTTTCCCGGATGAGGGATTTCGACAGATCGATGTGGCCGTAAACGAAGACGGTCTGATCCGCCGGATGGTCGGCGTCAGCAAAGAGTATGACGAGATCGTATTCGATCTCGAGGATATAGAACTGAATCAGAATATCCCGTTCGGTCGGTTCTATTACGATGCCCCGTCCTCCGCCTATCAGGTGAAGAATTTCCTGTTCGGAAGCCAATGAGATCGATGAATTCGTGCCGGAATGTCGGTGTGTGTATCCTGTTTGAGGTAGCTGAATGGAATCGATAGGGGAAAAACTCCGCACGACCCGTGAGGAGAAGACATACTCGGTAGAACAGGTCGCCAGAGACACCAATATCGCTAAGCGATATCTCATAGCCCTCGAAGATGAAGAGTTCGATGTGTTTCCCGGCGACCCCTACCTCATCGGATTCCTCCGTAATTATGCCGAGTATCTGGACCTCGATCCCAACGAGATGGTGAATCTCTACAAAAACTTCAAGATACAGGAGCAACCGGTTCCCCTGGAAGAGTTGATCGTGAAGAAGGACCGGGGTCCCCTGATTCGTACCCTGGCTCTCATCATCGTGATCGCCGCCGTCATCGGCCTCGGGGTTTTTCTCTATCCCAGGGTGGCAGGCTGGATACAGGCCCGTGGGGAGGCCGTTGCGAACGAGCCGTTGGTGAGAGAACGGTATACGTTTCAGGGTGAGTTCTTCGAAAAGCGGTTTGTAGAGGGCGATGTCATCGTCGTTCCCGGCGACGGCGGCACGCTGGAACTGCGACTGGCCGTGGTGGAAGCGGATCTGACGTTGGAGACTCCCGCGGGGATGGTGGTGATAACACTCGGGGAGGAGAAGCTCCTCGATGTGGACGGAGACGCCGAGGATGATTTCAAGGTATTCCTCCGTGATATCGATAATTCCGAGAATGCCGTGGTCCTGCGGCTGGATAAATATCTGAAGGCTACCATCCCGGTCGGTGGTGATGCCGACGCCGAGGGTGCCCCCGCCGATCGTATCGTCGAGGAGGGCTCGGTGGAGACCCCCTCGGTCGGTAATCCCGACGTGGTCACTCGTCTGGTTGAGTCGCTCCCTATCACCCGGGCCGCCGAACCTGAGCCCTTCAGCCTGGATATGGTGTTTCGCGGGTATTGCCTGGTCCGGTATATCGTCGATAACGAGCTTCGCGAAGAGCGCTACTTCCACAAAGCCGAGACCTTCCGGCTCGATGTGCGGCGTGAGGTGATGCTGTGGATCTCCAACGCCGGCTCTTTTACGACCAGAATTGCCGGAGAGGAGGTCAACATGGGACGGCCCGGAGAGGTTACGGCGAAACTCGTGAAGTGGGTTCCCGACGACCAGGCCGGAGGATACGTACTCACGGCGGAACCGGTCTACTGAGATCCGTCCGGGTGACACGGTGAATCCCACCCCGAAGACCTTCTACGTGGAAAATCTCGGTTGTGCCAAGAACCAGGTCGACGCCGAAACCATGATCGCCGCCCTCCAGGCACAGGGGCTCGAGCGGCTCACCGCGCCCGACCGCGCCGATCTCATCATCGTCAACACATGCGGGTTTCTGGCATCGGCACGGGCGGAATCCATTCAGGTGCTCCTCGAGCTGAGTGAGGCCTGTCCCGATGCATCGGTGGTGCCGGCCGGATGTATGGCGGAACGGGACGGCGAGGAGCTGCTCCGTTCCATGCCGGAGGTAGCCGCGGTGTTCGGAAACCGGGCGCCCGAGGAGATAGGCCGGGTGGTCCGGCGCTTGGGAGAGGGGGAACGGTTCCTCTATCGGCCGGAATACCGGTCGGACGGGACCGGTTCCGTGGATTCTTCTGCCTGCCGGCCTCGCACGACGCTGCTCTCCTTCCCCGGCAGTGGTTACGTGAAGATCTCCGAAGGCTGCAACCACCGCTGCGCCTACTGTGCCATTCCGCTGATTCGGGGCGGCCTGCGGAGCCGGTCGCCCGATGAGATCGTTGATGAAGTCCGGTTCCTCCTGCAGTCGGGAGTGTTCGAGATCAACCTCATTGCCCAGGACTTGGCGGCCTTCGGCGAAGACGCCCCGGGCCGTGCCGAGGGCCGTGCCGTCGGCGGATCAGCCCTGACGGAGCTGCTGCGACGGATCTGCGGCCTTCCCGGGAGCTTTTGGATCCGTCTCCTCTACATCCATCCGGATAACTTTCCGCCGGGCCTCCTCGACCTGGTGGCATCGGACCCACGGCTTCTGCCCTACTTCGATCTGCCGTTCCAGCATGCCTCCGCACGGATCCTGCGGTCTATGGGGCGGACCGGCACCGAGGCGACATACCTCGATCTTGTGGCGAAGATCCGTGACCGGCTCCCCGACGCGGTGATACGCTCCACCTTCCTCGTCGGTTTTCCCGGAGAGCGGCGGGCCGATTTCGAGACGCTTCTGCACTTCCAACGGCGTGCGGCCCTGGATTGGGTCGGTTTCTTCCGGTATTCTCGGGAGGAGGGGACCCCGGCCTTCCGGATGCGTGGGGCTATCGGTCACCGGCTCTCCGGACGCGGTGCCGAACGCAGAAAGCACCGTCTCGAACAGCTCCAGCGGCCCATCTCGGAGGAGCGGATGCAGCGGTTCTCCGGACGCAGGCTCGATGTCCTCATCGAAGAACGGATCCGGGGAGAGGAACTCGCTCTCGGACGGGCCTATCTGCAAGCCCCCGAAGTCGACGGCAACGTGGTGGTCCACTCGGCATCCGCCGCGCCCGGTGAGGTGCTCCGTTGTCGAATTGTCGGGGTGAACGGCATCGATCTCGAGGGGATACCGGAATGATCCGCCGGCCGAACCGTCGAGTAGACGGTATGGGGTATGGGGATACGGTAGGAGGAGTGGTCGGTAATGAGTAAAAACGACGACAGACATCACGCCGGAGTCCCGGGCGCCGCGCCCGGTCGTGGCCGCGATCCAGATTTCGCACTCGATTCCGCATCCGATTCCCGGCTCGATGCCTATCTGGACGCGCTGAATCCGATGCAGCGACAGGCGGTCCTCCACGCCGGCGGCCCCCTGCTGATACTCGCCGGGGCCGGCTCCGGAAAGACCAGGGTGATCACCACCAAGATCGCGTATCTCATCGGCAGCCTCGGGGTGGACCCCAGGGCCATCCTGGCGGTGACCTTCACCAACAAGGCGGCGAACGAGATGTACTCCCGGGTACTCGCCATGAGTCCCGGTGCGGCGGGGGTTCTCATCCGGACCTTCCACTCCTTCGGGGCGTGGCTGCTGCGCCGGAACGCGACACTCATGGGGCTGTCGCCCCGCTTCTCGATCTATGACGACGACGACTCCGTCACCCTCTTAGGAAGCATCAACGAGGGTTCGAAGCGCAGAAGCCTGATTCCCTACGCCCGGTGGATCTCTCGAGCCAAAGACTACTGCCTCGGTCCGGACGACGACCTGTCCGAGATCAGCCTCGACCTGAAGCTGCCCGAGATCTACCGGGCCTACCGGCAGAAGCTGCGGAAGATGGGCAACGCCGATTTCGGCGACCTCATCATGCGCAGCGTCGAGCTGCTGAAGCAGAACCCGGAGGTCCGCTCCCGGCTCCGTTCCCGGTTCAGATATATCCTGGTAGACGAGTATCAGGATTCCAACGTGGCCCAATTCGAGCTCCTGCGGGCTCTGGCCGGACCCGAAACCTATCTCTGCGTCGTCGGTGACGACGATCAGTCGATCTATCGGTTCCGCGGTGCGGAGGTCCGGAACATCCTCACCTTCGAGGAGAGTTTTCCCGGAACCACCATCATCAGGCTGGAGCAGAACTACCGGTCCACCGGGAATATCCTGGCCATCGCCTCGGACGTGGTGCGCAACAACGAGGGACGGTTGGGGAAGACCCTCTGGACCGAGCAGGAGGAGGGGCCCAAGGCGGTGGTCGCACTCCTGGAAGACGAACGGGCCGAGGCGGAGTACTGTGCACGGCTCCTCGCCGACGGCAACCTGGCCGGAACGGCGATACTCTATCGGACCAACGCGCAGTCCCGTTCCTTCGAGACGTATTTTACCCGTACCGGCATCGCGTATCGGCTTGTCGGGGCGTTACGGTTCTATGACCGTGAGGAGATCAAGGACATCCTTGCCGTCCTCTCGCTGTTGGCCAATCCGGCGGACGAGGTGGCATTCAGGCGGGTGATCAACAAGCCGACTCGGGGCATCGGGCCGAAGGGCCTGTCACAGGTACTCCGGGCCGCCTCCGATAACGGGTGGGACCTCCTCACCGCCGCGAAGGAGGCGCGGGCGTTCCTGCAGTCGAAGGCCCGCGGAGGCGCGGAGGAGTTCTCCCGGTATATGCAGGATTGTGCCGAGAAGCTCGAGTCACTGCCGCTTCCTGAGTTCATCAAGCATGTCATCGAGGTTTCCGGACTCGGCGAGTATTACCGCAGGCAGGATGAGGCCGAGTCCACCAAGAAGGAGGAGAACCTGGAACAGGTGGTGGATGCAGCCGCCGATTACCCCTCCGGAATGGACGGAATCACCCGGTTTCTCGAAGACCTGGAGCTGGACAGGGCACGCACCGAGGAGCAGGACGAGGATATCGAGCGGGTCACCCTCATCACCATGCACAACACCAAGGGACTCGAGTTCGACCGTGTCATCATCACCGGCCTCGAGGAGTGCCTCTTCCCCGGCAGGAACGGCGACGATGATGAGGCCGTGGAGGAGGAGCGTCGCATCTTCTACGTCGCCCTCACCCGTGCGAAGAGGGAGTTGTATCTGACCCACTGCCGGGTTCGTTTTCTGTGGGGTCGCCGGGAGTGGAGCGATCCGTCCCGCTTCCTGGAGGAGATTCCCCGCGACCTGGTGTGCAGCGACGGTGCTCCGGTCGGCGAGTCCGACCGGGAGGGGGGCGATCTCCCCGTGGGCACCTGTGTCTATAACGACGACTACGGCACCGGGGTCGTGTGTAAGGAGTGGTACAATGGGAAGGATTACATGGTGCTGGTTCGCTTCGAGACGGGCCGGACCGCCACCTTCATTCCCAAGTACACTCCCCTCGAGAAGGTGATGGTGTGAAGAACGAAAGCCCCCCGTCGACCGGTCGCCGCACCTACCGCGGATGGTCTCCCTATGCGGGAGAGCTGCTACGGGAGCTCCCGCCTCTCACCCGTACGCGGGGATATCGGCTGTACGACAACGGAGGGAGGCGCTACCTGGATCTTTATCAGGACGGCGGGAGGGGGATCCTGGGGCATCGCCCCTCGGGCATGGCGACGGCTCTGAAGGACGCCCTCGGCAAGGGGGGGCTCGCGCCGTACCCGAGCATCCTCGAGAAGCGGCTTTCGCGCCATCTGGCCGAACTCCTCCCGGGATACACCTGCTTTCGCCTCTACGCCTCCTTCGAGCGGCTCCTGGAGGCGATCTCCCTTTCAATCGGCACGGGTCTCGACGAGTCGACCGGGGTGAGCGGAGGAGCCGATACCCTGGTCGTTTCGCCGCTGCGACTGACCGACCCGGCACTCCCCCGGGACACGGCCGATTGCGCTGCCGACTTTTCCGATGGTGTCGAAGTTCCCTTGTGGCGTCCGTTCCTTTCCGCCGGATCCTCCGTCGTGCAACTCCCCGGTATCATCGTTCCGGTGCTTCCGTTTCCCGGATCTATGGCCCCATGGGTGGCGGCCTTCCGGAAAGACCCCGTGGCGGCCGTTCCGGCCTCGGATACGATCTCTCCTGCGGCGGTCGCGGCCATGTCACGGGCCGTTTGTGATATGATATCATCGGTACGAAGCACCCCTCGGGACCCGTGGACGGGGGTGGAACTTCCCGGATGGAGTCGCCGGGGTCCCTATCTGACCGCGGAGTGTCCCGCGGAAGCGTATCGCCGGCGGTTTCGCCGGTATCTCGACGCCGGTGTGCTGCTGAATCCCCGGTTTCCGGGTCCCTCTATCCTTCCCCGAGAGTGGTCGGATGGGGAGCGTGCGCTGGTGAAGAAACTGGCCCAGGAGGACGCAGATGCCGACACATGATCTGGTGATGATGATCTCACAACTGGTACTGGGTGCAATTGCGGCCTTTCTGGCGATCGTCCTATGGTCCTCCAGTAGGGATGCGGCGTGGCTGTTCGTGATTCTCGGGGTGATCCTCTACTACGGCGAGGCGATGTTCGAGACCTTCGAGTTTTTCGGCATCGTTCCCGCGGACACATATGTGATCTACGGGGTGTCCGTCGTGCCGGTGGTTCTGAATGCGCTTCCGCTGGTGTGTCTGATTCTCGCATTTATCATTAAACTCAGTAAAAGGGATTGACCGATCGGCCTGTGAGGAACGAAGTCGATATCGCAGTAAAGGAACTGATATACGTCGCCCCTTCTATTTACTTTTCGAATTAGTGAAACTACTTGCATGGACTTGACGAAATCGGAAAAATAGATATTGTATGAGAACACCGTGGGCCGTGTCGCGGTCAGGGTATGCAGCATGAATGTGAGGGAGGAAAATATATGACAGCCTTAATCGTCGGAGTCGTGTTTCTGGTCTTTGCCGTGTACTCCGTTATTCCGAATATTTCTTGGGGGCTGCAGTGGGGTCCGTACGTCCTCGACTTCCTCAAGGGCGGGGTACCCATTATCGCGGTGTTCATCGGACTGATCGCGGTGTTTATCGGTATCGCCGATATCAAGGACAAGATCGAGGCGAAGAAAGAAGAGGCCGAGGAAGCCGAAGCCGCCGCAAACGGGTCCTCCGATGATGCCGAGGAATCCTGATTCCTTCCAACTGAGGTGCCGATACCGGTAGTGTAAGCGTATGTCGCCGGGTATGCGAGTCCGGTCGATCGAGAGACGCGGCGCCGTTCGTGATTCTCAAGGCCGGCCTTGACACAACCGGGGTGATGAGCCTATACTGCCGTCCTCTTGTCGATGACGATGGTCCGATGAGGTCACAAGAGCAACGTGGCACTCTCTGCGTGCATCCATTGACATATTGAGAGTAGGCCCTGGCGGTACTCGTCAGTTCGCATAATCTGGCATATTGTAGGAAGGCGATTCGATATGAAGACAATATTTGTAAAACTGGATACCGTCGAACGTAAGTGGTATCTGATCGATGCAAGCCGAAAGCGGCTCGGTAGAGTCGCGGTAAAGGCCGCCAACATCGTACGGGGGAAGGGCAAGGCCCTGTATACCCCCCATCAGGAGATCGGTGATTACTGTATCATCGTGAATGCTGAAAAGGCGGAGCTCACCGGAGCGAAGGCTCAGAACAAGATGTACTATCGACATTCGGGGTATCCCGGGGGCATACGGTCCGAAACCTATCAGAAACTGGTGGAACGTCGCCCGACCGCTCCGATGGAGAAGGCGGTTCGCGGGATGCTTCCCAAGGGCCCCTTAGGCAGGAAACTTTTCAAGAATATCAAGATCTACGCCGGACCGGAGCACCCGCATGCGGCGCAGACACCTGAACGGCTCGATTGATCGAGCCGTCCGAACTCAAACGCGAATCGGTATCAATCGACGGTACTATCGAGACGGGACACGAGACCAGACTTGATGGAACAAGACTTGATGGAGAGAGACTTGATCGAAAGAGATAGGAGAGTACGGTGAGTACGAACTTGGCATTAGGC
>CAZAKE010000146.1:10966-12636 GCA_964485495.1 uncultured Spirochaetales bacterium | reverse complement strand
GATCCACTGTCCCCGCGACAGCATTGACGAGAGAGACCCCCTGATCCCGGTACCACTCTACCGGATGCAGCGCGAAATCTTCCCGTCCGAAGCCGGCGGCGATGCTCTTGGTCAGCTTCGTCCTTTTATATGGCAGCCTGTCTTCACCGTTCACGAGGAGCACCGTGCCATCGGGCCTGTTCCGTTGAAAGGCCGTGACGGCGCTCAATCCGGCGATGGAAGCTCCGATCACGATAAGATTGTAGTGAGTATCCATGGTATCAAGGATAGGTGTCCGAAGGGGCGCGGTCAAGGGAATCGCGAAACCGACCTCCACAAAGGGTAAGGGCAGACCAATTCACCGCGTGATCAGAACGTCGCCTGCCGGAGTCCGGGAAACAGGACCGGTCCATCGTCTGTCGGCACTCCGGCTGCGATCCGGTGCTTCAATGCAAAATCTCAGTCACCGGCACATCACTCGCCCCGTCCTGTACATTGCGGCGATATTCTCCGGCGGTACTTCCAGCTGGATGTTGTGAGAGGGCCCCAGGACCCATCCCCCGCCGTCGCCGAGTATCTCGAAGAGGCGCCGGACTTCGGCCTCCACCTCGGACTCGGTGCCGAAGGGGAGCACCTTCTGAATATCCATGGCCCCCCAAAACGCCAGCCGGTCGCCGAATTCCCGCTTCAGCCGCACCGGATCCATGTTGGCCGCATGGGTCTGCACGGGATTCAAGATATTCACGCCGATCTCGATCAGATCGTCGATGATCTCATACACCGAACCACAGGAGTGGAGCAGGATCGGTGCATCGGTGAATCCCCGAATCATCTCCAGGTACCGAGCCATCCGGGGCTTGAAGTATCTCCGGAAGGTCTCCGGCGAGAACTGCAGCGCCTTCTGAGTTCCCATGTCATCGGCGGTCATCACGATGTCCGCATCGGCTCCCGCCGTCTCCAGGATCCGCTTCGCATACCCCGTTTTGACCTCCAGCACGGCGTCGAAGATCGCCTCGCTTACAGTAGGATCGGCGGCGAGGTCCAGGAACCAGTCCTCGAACCCGCGCATATACTGACTCTGATGCACGAACATGGAAGGAAGGTTGAGTACCAGAGCGCAGTCCGAAGTCGCCTTCAGCCGGTCCACCCTCTCCCGCAGCCCGTCGGTGATGCCTGGATCCTCCGGATCGGGCCAGGGATAGCGTACGATATCGTGAACCGAGATCTCCCCGGCCAGCGGCGGAGTGTGCAGATCGTAGTAGTGCCCGCCGGACGGCATCGTCCAGGTGACGCCCCACTCATCCACGTACATGTTTTCGGGAAGGTGATCCGTCCGGTGTACGCCTCTTTCATGAGAGTAGACTCTCGACGGCGCACCGTGAAAGATCCCCCGCACGTCGATGTCGAAGGACTCGAGCAGATCATCAGGGACCGCCACATCCTGCATCATCCGGTTGACGATCACCGGCTCAGGATCGTCGGGCAGCCCGAGATACTGTCTGAGCCGGCCGTAGGCCTCTCGGTGGATGCTGGAGTTGATGTGGCCGCAGAGGTCCATCGGTAACCGGTCCGGCTCCCTCAATGAGACGGCGGCAAGAATACGTTCTCTATGTGTCATCATACTCCGATTGTAAACCACTCTCTCATCGAAGGCTACGGGGGTATCGCGAACGGTCCGTGCCGAATCCGAC
>CAZAKE010000146.1:7646-10866 GCA_964485495.1 uncultured Spirochaetales bacterium | reverse complement strand
AATGAAGGTTGCATTCAAACAGCTCATTGTCGATTTTCATAAGCGCTCACTACCCGTTCTGATACGGCGAGACGTGACGCTTCCCGAGATACCGGGAGAACTCCGAAAGGCGATCGTATTGATCGGTGCCAGGAGGAGCGGCAAGACCTTCACCATGTATCAGGAGATACTGTCGCGACAACGTGCCAATATTACGAAAGAAAAAGACATCTATATAAATTTCGCGGATGATCGACTGATCGACACCCGTGTACAGGATCTTCAATCACTCTTGGATGCGTACCATGAGCTATACTCCCACAATATCGACGATCCGCAAGTTACACTATATCTCGATGAGATTCATGAAGTTACCGGGTGGGAGTCGTTTATTCGCCGGATTCTAGACCAGGAGAATTATCGCATCATCATCTCGGGTTCCTCGGCAAAGCTGCTATCCAAGGAGATCGCGACACAACTCAGAGGCCGGTCACTCTCCAGAGAAATATTCCCCTTCAGCTTCGCCGAGTACCTTCGTGCATCGGATATAGAATTGCGTGAAGTACTCTCGACGAAAGAACAGAGTATCGTCATTCATCATCAAGAACAGTTCTTGAGATTCGGGGGCTTCCCGGAGACATTTCGGTTGGATCCGATCCTTCACAGAGAGCTGCTCCAGACTCATATCGAGCTCATCATCTACAGAGACATCATCGAACGCCACCGGCTGCAATACAATCCGGTGTTGCGAGAATTACTCACCTACTGCATCCGGAACAGTGCCTCGTTGCTCAGCATCAATACCCTGTATACTCGGTACAAATCACTCGGGAGGAGGATTAGCAAGGACTCACTCTACGAGTATATGGGTTATTTCGAGGATTGTTTCGGGATCTTCTCCATCCCGATATACACATTTTCGACACACAAGCAGCAGATAAACCCAAAGAAAATCTATGCAATCGACCAGGGGCTCATGTATGCCTGTACGATTAAGCCGGATTTCGATCTGGCGGCGGCACTGGAAACGGCGGTATTCCTGCAGTTGAGGCGGTATACCGAAAGAATTTACTACTACAAGACCTCATCGGGAAAAGAGATCGATTTCCTCGTCGAGAGCCGGGACGGGGTCCTGTTCCTGTTCCAGGTCTGTCGATCATTGAAGAATCCCGGTACTGCGAATAGAGAGGTATCAGCCCTCATGGAGGCATCCCGAGAATTGGAGACGGATCGCCGGTATATCATCACCATCGACGAAACCGGCATGTCCGGACTCGAATCAACCGAGGCACACCAGGTGGAGTTCCATATATGGATCGCCACCTTCGAATTCGCCTCGTTATAACGTATACAAGAACGTGTGAACAGGTCGTCGAAGAACCTTCTCGAGCTACCGGTCTCGCGCGTCGAGTAGCCGGTTATCTCGATAATTGTATAGTCTTGCCCGATTCGGACGACTTCTTGGCTCCTTCCAGCACCTGCATGAGCTGCACGGCGTGATCTACGGTATTGACCGGGTCCTCCTTCCCTTGAATCGAGAAGAAGAAGTTTTCGACCTGCCTGGCGATGGGATTGTTTCCAGGGGCTCCTTTGAGCTCCCGGGCGACGACGCCGTCTTCGAGGGCCTCCAGGAACTCGTTGTCCTCGTATGCGCCCTTATCACCGTACACGTAGATCTTCTGCCACTCCACGTTCTGGGGTGCCTCCGGGTCTTTCTCGGCGGAGATCTCCGACCGCAGCCGCACCGGCTTGCCCATGCCCAGCGTATTCATGGAGAAGGCCACCTCGAGGTTCATCAGCATCCCGTTTTCGAAGCGGATCATGGCCATGGTCGAGTCGTCCGCGGTGTACACGACCTCCTTAGGCGCGTAGCCGCTGAAGGTAGTGTTCATGACCGCCATCACCTCCACCGGACGGGGGCACCCCAGTGCAAACCAGACGTTGTCGAAGGCGTGGATTCCGAGGTCCAGGAGCACTCCACCGCCCTTCGCGCCGTCGTGGCGCCATCCCTTCGGCGAGAACCAGCGGCCGCGGATCCACTCGGTCTTGGCGTAGTAGATGTCGCCCAGCTTTCCGGAGTCGATGAGAGTTTTCAGCCCCTGCACCATGTCGCCGAACCGAGACTGCCGAACGAACTGGTACACCAACCCCGTCTCACTCACCTTCTCCCGCACCTCGAGGATCTGCTCGACAGTCTCCGTCGGTGGTTTCTCACAGAGTACGTGCCTGCCGGCGTCCAGGGCCTCCAGGGTGACCGCATGATGCATATGCGACGGCAGTCCGATGCAGACGGCGTCGACCTTTCCGCCTTCAAGGAGCTGTTTGTAATCGGAGACGAAGGGGACGTCCAACGTCAACCCCCGGGCCTTCCACCGTTCTCGCACTTGCTCCTCGAAAGGATCGGCCACGGCTACCAGGTCAAAATCCAGGTTGTCCACTATCTGCGCCAACCCGAAGTTAAAAATCCCCCCGCTGCCGATGATCCCTACGCGTAACTTACCACTCATCAGGTACTCCTCTTTCGTCCTCAGATCACGCTATCAATATCGTATCGCGGCAGATTGTATCAGGAGGGGGCGATACGCTCAATACAGTCTCGTCCTCACTCGAAAACAACTCGATCGGATTTATCCAAAGACCATCGGTATCGACATAAGAGTGTCGCCGACCAGGTTGAGGAGGCAATGAGCGAGGATCACAATGCGGATATCCCGCTTCCACCAGACCGCATACATCATGGGCAGCAGCGCAACGATCCGCACTACGAAGAACCAGGGTGACCAGAAGTGGTAGAGCGCAAACAGGATCGATCCGACCAGCGGGGCCCACCCCTTGAGTGCCGACATTCGCGGCAGGAGATATCCCCGAAAGTACAACTCCTCGACGATGGGACCGATAATGACGACGAAGGCGATTCCCAACCCCCATGTGAAGATCCGTACTCCCTGCGAATACTCTCCGCTCAGCAGGTAGTGCCCCAGATCGAACCAGTCGGGCACCCAGGAGAACCAGGCATGGCGCAGTGGCTCCATCAACACCGAACCTGCGACGGAGAACGTCAACCCGGCCCACAGGAACGTACCCACGCCGAGGAGAATGAGCTGCCAAATGGGTGCTTTTTCCCTGAATCCTATTAATTCGCCGAACCGCACCTTCCGATGTGTCCGCCGTGCAATGAGCACAGGAATGCATACTTCCCATGGTACCAGCACCAACAGCGTGGAGGCATAGAAGCCGAGGA
>CAZAKE010000146.1:0-7546 GCA_964485495.1 uncultured Spirochaetales bacterium | reverse complement strand
AGGGTACTCATCTTTAGATCATCCCCAGGTACTCCGGTTTTCATGTTCAGGTCCTCCAATTTTCATGTGTCATCATTTTCGGGCACCGGATTATATCCGGAAATCCAAAAGGTGTCCGTCTATTCATGAGGAAATTGCTGGCGCCCTCGATACGTCGCAGAGGGGCACAAGGCGGGAAGCGTCGTGATTCATATCGGGTAATATGGTATCATATCCGCCGGAGGAACACCCACATGACAACTCTCACCATACGTAGTTCGAACCGCAACGAGATGATCGACATCACCTCGAAGATCACCGGCGCCGTCGCCGAATCCGGCGTCCGCAGCGGCATGGCCGTGGTCTACGTTCCCCACACCACCGCAGGAATCACAATAAACGAGAACGCCGACCCGTCGGTGGTCCGCGACGTGACCAACACCCTCTCCAAGCTGGTCCCGCCGAACGCCGGCTACACCCACGCCGAAGGCAATGCAGACAGCCACGTGAAATCGATTGCCGTGGGCCCCTCGGTCACCATCATCATTGAGGAGGGCCGGCCGGAACTCGGAACCTGGCAGGGGATCTATTTCTGCGAGTTCGACGGCCCACGAAGCCGCAAGGTTCACGTACAGTGTGTGGGAGGGGTTTGAAAATACCCGACTACCTTAGATATCCCAACCACTCCGGCTGCAGGCCGATCATCATGTCGACCAGCTCCTCTATTTGCGATACCCTGTTTACCACCGGATTCACCAGGAGGGCTTGGACGACAAGCTTGCGACTCTTCTCGATGACGGCTTCGGCGGTGAGATCGTAGACCCCGCAGTAGTTCCGGAACAGAGCGGCGATCTCGTGGCACATGCCGTAGAATTTAAACTCCGGATATCTCCGAGCATGCCGTATCCGAACTGGGCACTGCCGGCTCCGATCAATACGATTCTCTTGTTCATAGTGCACTCCTCTCTGCTTGATATATGCGGTGACGGTCCTCGATTTCTTCCAGAAAACAGTTCTTATGGGACAACATTTGGCTATCTTTTCTCTTCGTTGTCGAGGCCGGCGATTCCTTCCGCAACACCCCGAAGATTCGGCAGTTCGGCTCTAATCCGTTCGATCCGCTCCATTCTATACACCGCCGTATCCATTCCGAGATCTTCGAGGAGACGACCCAGACTCTCCTCGTGTTCAGCACTCACGTCTTCCGACGCATCCACACGCAGCACATGCAGACACCGGGAGTATGTCGCCACCAAATAGAAAACGGCCTCCCGATGGAATCCCCGCTCGATGAGATCCCGGCTGCCGTCGATGGCGATGATCCTACCGGCCGGACTGATGTCGCCGGAGAAACGATACGGTGTCCTCAAGTACCGTTCGGCGATGTCGAGAGTCTTGCCCAAAGAGACCAGGTGTTCGGATACACTCTCCCTCGAGATATCGCGACAGCCGGGGAACTCGAGGAGCGTTTCATAGTAATCAAGCATGCCATATTCCGATAGAACCGAGCGTGCCGCCAGGTATCGTTTCCGCACAGTCGGATTCCTGCATGCCGCGGAAAGAATCACGTGTGTCATGATTCCGGCGGCGAAAGCCACGACTCCCGCTTGGGCTCCGATGGATGCACCGCTTTGATGCAGTTCCATATACCCGTCCAGATATTTCCGGTTGTGCTGCAATGCGTGTTCGATCCGCTTTTGGATCCAGGCAGGATGTTGATATTCCGCCGCAACCTTCTCCTGAAGCCGTGTCAGACGGCCGGTCGGATCGACGAGTATATTCTTCCTGCTGAATGGAAACGCCGTGTGGTAGTCGGCGAGAACCGAATCGTGAGTTCCCAGCTCTTCGAAAGTGGTATGGCTGATGTCGAGTATCACGTCCTCGTAGATGATCTTTCCTCTCAGGAGTCCATCCGGAGGATTCCTCCAGACCACGTGGATGTCGACATCGGAATAATCCGGCATCTCCTCATCATCATCGTATTCGCAGATTGATCCGGAAAGATAGGCCCCGCCGAATTCCGACGAGTTCGACAAATTATCAGCCACCCACTCGAGAGCGATATCCTTCATACGAGCCACAGTCATCCTGAATCACCGGCCTGCCGTACTCTCAAGCATTCCCGTGTTTTTCGAGATGTGCTCCATGATGAGTTCACTAACGGTCACGTATGCTTCCTGGATCAACCAGTGTCCCGCATCCAGCCGCTTCTCGGTGTACGGGCCGGCGACATAGTCCCCGTTCCGGTTCACGCCGAACTCGAGGATCGCCGGATCATTCCTTCCCCAGATGAACAGCGTCGGCACCGATACCGGCCCGAGATCGAAGAGCCCCTTCGCCAGCGAGGCGTAGTTCGCCCGATACCAGTCGATGGCGGCGGTGAGTGCCCCCGGCTGGGTCAGGACGTTTAGGTACTCGGTGATTAATCGTTCAGGCATCTCCTCCCACACGGTCCTCAGGTTCTTGTAATCGCCTATCTTCAGGAAGAACTCCGGGAGCAGGGCCCACCGGAAGAGCCGCATATACCCGCTGGCCTTGTACTGTTCCCGGTCGATCCTAATGGCTTCGCCGAAGGCCACGGGATGGGGCACCGACATAGCCGTCCAGCTGATGATCCTGTCCGGGTGGTTCGCCGCCACAGTCCAGCCGACGGCGCTGCCCCAGTCGTGCCCAACCAGGTGGAACCGTTCAAAGTCGAGGGCATCTGCAATCGCGATCACATCGCCGGCCAACTTCTCGATCGTATACGCGTCTCGTTTCCCCGGTCGAGCATTCGGGCTGTACCCCCGCTGGTCCGGAGCGATGCTGTAGAATCCCGAGTCGGCCAGCCGACCCTGGAGATCCGTCCACATGGCGGAGGTCTCAGGGAAGCCGTGCAGGAGCAGCACCGGCTCGTTGGACCGGTCTCCACTCTCCCGGGCATAGAATATGTATTCATCTGTCTCGATCGATATCATGCCTTCCGGCCTATCCATCTCCGCACCTTCCCCTTGCGCCTCTTCCCGGCCCGCGGAAACAGCCACGCTACTACTCACGAGGGCACAAAGCGCCAGGACGAGTAACCGTCGGATTGTCACGAAACTATCACTCATCACCTGTATTTCATCTCCCGCCATTCGATTCTACCACATATGCCGAAAACAGTTGTGCATATCCACGGCGTGTGGTAAGAAAAATGTGAAACGGAGGCAAACGATGCGTTTAGGCGGACACATTTTCAAGGCGGATACGATAGAGGAATTAGAACGGCTGACCGACAAGCTGGACTGTTACGGGCTCTCCACGATTCCGGCCCCGTCGAAGCCGGCCGAACGGGACGCGAACTTCTCTCACGAATTCGGCGAGGCCGCACGGCGACTCGGTATCCTGGTGGGCGAGGCGGGGTTCTGGGAAAACCTTCTGACGGACGATAAAGAAGTACAGGGAAAGCGGATCGAGACCGTCCGGAAGATGCTCGTGAACGCTGAAGCCATGGGCTGTCCCTGCGTGGTCACCTTAGTCGGCACAAAGGATTCTTCCGACCGGGCGTTGGCACCTCATCCCTACAACTATAGCGACGAGTGCAGGCGCGAGTTCCGGGAGATCGTCCTCCGCATCCTGGACGGCCTCGACCTCTCGACAACCAGGTACTGCATCGAATCCTGGACCAGCTCATTTTTCTACCGGCCGGAGGAGGCGAGAGCGTTCATAGATACGGTGGACCATCCGGCCTTCGGGCTGCATCTGGACCAGATGAACATGATCAGCTTCGATACATTCTACAAGACCACCGAACTCATCGAGACCACCTTCGATCTCCTGGCCGACAAGGTAGCCGGCGTGCATCTGAAAGACACCAAGTGGGACTATCCACACCTGTTCCTGAAGTGGGACGAGTGCACCATCGGCGACGGGGTGTTGGACTACGATACGTACCTAAGGAAACTCGACACCCTCGATCCGGACATACCCTGCTTCTGTGAACATATGTCGGAAGAACATGAGTATGCCGTCAACTTCGCCCGGCTGCACCACCTCGCGGACAAGGCCGGGGTGAGTTTCAAACGGCGCGACTCACAGATGTGACGCGAGGTACAATGAAAATCGAGGCGAGGAACAAGGGTAGATACGTCAATAATGATACCGGCACGACACGATCCTGACGGCGGCGGCGAGCACGTCTCCCGTCCTCTCCCTGACATACTGGATGAGCACCGAGAATACCGTACACGCGAGGGTCATCATCAACACGCCCCAGACCGGATAGTCCGGGAAATTATGCCCCATCAGGATAAGCGGGGCGTGCCATACACCCCAGACTACCCCGATCAGGAGGGCCGACCGGACGAATCCCAGGGGCCGTAACTCCTTGTACAGAAAACCGCGCCAGCCCATCTCCTCGCCGAACGCGAAGAGCGTGTTGATAGTCAGCCCCGCAAGGGTCGTCTGCAGGAGCGCGACCAACGGCCACATGCCGCCCATCTGCCGCTCCATCCGTTCGATCTGCTCGATAGACTGCCTGTATGCCTCCGGAGGCAGCGTCTCCTTCAGGATCTGATAATAACCGGCCAGAGAGAGGTCTATATCGCCAAACCCAAGAAGCGAGCCAACGAGTACCGTCAGTACCGCCGTCACTACCGGAAGGACCCATGCGAATAACCAGAAGAGATTCCGTCGCAGGTGTAGCCCCCAATCCCTCAACCTTCTGCGGAATACGATTGTGAGGATGGCGGTAATCGGAAACAGAAGCACCAGGGCGGCATACCAGGCCGCCAACTTCCAGTTGAATTCGTACTCTCCCAGGCTTCGATGTTCCACTCCCTTTATGAGGATGATGGCTACCACCGCGGGAACGAGCATGTAGAGGGTCCCGAGGACGGTCAAACAGTCATGATGTCGAAATATTCCCTGTACTGGTTCACTCTACTGTTTTCCGCGTGGAGTATAGAGTATCATGAATCCTATTTCCAGCACCGTAAGAGGGAGGAGAGAAATGGATCGAACAGACGACCACGTCGACGAAAATAACCATCGGATGCCGATGCCCATCGACCGGGGCCGTTGTGCCGAGATCCGATGGCTGGAGAAACCCGTCCTCGAGTCGCGTCTCCTGGCCAACATGGAAAGCCTCGGCGGGTGGTCCATCATCGGCCCTGGTGAGACGGCCCTGACCGACGAACGAAGCAGAGCCGGAACACGATCCTTGAGACTGACCTTTCCATCCGTGAATCCGGAGGATCCTGCGAAGAGCGTAGACGTCGGCGTCCGGCTCGAAGCAGACGGCGAGGACTGGACCGCTTACAACCGGATCTCCTTTTGGGTCTACTGTTCCCAACCGGGATTCCCGTCCAACACGATGTTCGTGACCCTCCGAAACGACTCGGCTAAACAGGTGCCGGACATGTACCGACGGGAGGGTCGCCACTTCCTGGTGCTCGAACCGGAGGAGTGGACTCATGTGGTGTGGGAGATCGCCAACCTAGCCCGCGATCGTATCACCGGCCTGGAATTTGCCTACCACCAGCGGGGGTTGCCGCCGAGTGGTTCACCCACCGGGGTACTCTACTTCGACAGGCCGGAGCTGCAACGGGTCGAGGCGGACCACTACGAAGGGTGGGATGTCGCCCCAGGACGAATCGCGTTCAGCCACACCGGCTACCTTCCCGGATTTCCGAAGACGGCCATCGCCGGAGATCTCGACGCGGAGGAATTCACCGTGGTGGATTCGGACTCAGGCGAGACCGTCTTCCAGGGAAAGGTCCACAGCGTAGAGACACCACTGGGTACATTCCAGGAACTAAATTTCTCGGAAGTGGTTCGTCCGGGAAGGTATCGGCTCGCGGCCGGCGGTGTGCGGACGGAGACGTTCGAGATCGGCAGCGACGTCTGGACCGATACCATATGGAAGGTGCTCAACTTCCTCTACTGCGAACGGTGCGGTATGAGCGTGCCCGGTATACACGGAGTCTGCCACGGAGACGTCGTATGCGAACACGACGGAAAACGCATCGTCGTCGACGGCGGGTGGCACGATGCCGGCGACCTCTCCCAGATGATCGTCCACACTGCATCTATCGTATACGCGCTGTTCGATCTTTCCAAGAAGGTTTCACAGACGGACCCGGACTTGTCACGCCGCATTTTAGATGAGGCGAGATGGGGATTGGATTACGTCATGAAGAGCCGCTTCGGCGACGGATACCGGGTGGACACCCGCCCCCTCGGCGTGTGGACCGACGGCATTCTCGGAACAGAAGACGACAAGACCTTTCCGGCCAAGAATACGCCGTTCGAAAACTTCATCTCGGCCGCCGCGGAGACCGCGGCCTGGCGAGCCCTCCGAGAGAGCGATCCGAAACTCGCATCCCTTTGCCTGCGGGCGGCGGAGGAGGACTGGTATTTCGCCCTGGAGGAGGTGAACCACCTGAACGTGGACATCTCGGGTGTCGGCGGACTGGCAGCGGTGGATCTGTACGAGGCCACGGGGGACGGACCATACTTGGAGAAGGCCGTCGAGTTCGCCGACGTCATCTTACGGAGTCAGGAACGGGGAACACCGGCTTGGGACATACCGTTGTCAGGATTTTTCTACGCCGATCCCTCGAAGAAACAGATCCTGCGGTACAATCCCCGCTCCCAGATGCACCTGCCGATCATGCTTCTCGCGAAGTTGTGCCGCTCAAAGCCCGACCACCCCGCCTGGATACACTGGTACGCAGCCGTTGCCCGGTACGCCGAATATCTCAAGTCGGCCGTAAGGTTCACCGAGCCATACGAGATGGCCCCCAGCTCCGTCTACCGGCTGGACGAGGAGCCGTCACCAGGAGTCTATTCCAACCAGGAGAATCTCTATAAATACCGGGAATACGAATCACAGGTTCCACAGTATCGGGAGCAGGTCGAGAACGGAATCCCCTTGAGTCCGAACCACTTCCTGCGGAGGTTTCCGGTGTGGTATGGCCATCGGGGGAACCACGGGATCATATTGTCCGAGGGCAAGGCCCTGTCGACGGCGGCGTATCTCCGGAGTGATCCGGAAGCCTTCGCTCTGGCACAGTCACAACTCCAATGGGTGGTGGGACGAAACCCATTCTGCCAGAGCACCATCTTCGGTGAAGGGTACGACTACCCTCCCCTCTACACCCCCTGCTCAGGTCACATGGTCGGCGGCTTTCCGGTGGGTATCCGGACACGTGGCAACGCCGATGACCCCTATTGGCCGGCCACCACTTGCTACAACTACAAGGAGGTCTGGGTCGACCCGCTCTCGCGCTGGCTGTGGATCGTGGATGATCTTGCCGGTCTTGACATCGGATCCAAGATGCGGCCTACTCCAAAGACGGAAGGAACGTCAATTATAGCCGCAACAGGCAGGATAACCGATGGTAATTTGGATATTACCATCGAGCTGGCGGGAAGCGGCTCGGTCAGTCTCGAGTACCGCGGTGACAACGTGGCCGACGAGAGGAAGACGGTCGAGGTGAGATTATCAGATAGCAGTCAATCGAAGTCGGAAAAAACGACCTATACCTGGACCACACGAATCGTCGATCCTGAGAGTTCCTGGATCGTGGTAATCGTCCCCGAC